>NZ_JBQFTE010000003.1:0-347232 GCF_056538485.1 Ruegeria sp. BG3
TCAAAGACAAATGATCCCGCAAAAAACCAGACAATAACGTCCGACCCTCAACTTCACCGCTCACAGACATGCCATTCACAGTCAGCGATATTTTCATCACATTTTCCTCCCTTATATCCGTAGCTCAACCGCCCAATACGCGCTTGAGCCAGCCTTTCTTTTCGGTTGCCTCTTCCGCTTGTTGTTCGGGTTCAGCTGCCGCTTCGCTGGTGGGGGCCTCTGGCTCGACCTCGACCGCACTTTGGAAATTCTGAAAGAACTGATCCGCCATTTTCTTGGCGAAACCGTCCACGACGCGACCACCCAGTTGGGCCAGCTTGCCGCCCACGCGCGCGTCCACGTTGTAGGTCAGCAAGGTGCCTTCGGGGGCGTCGGACAGCGTGACATCTGCTGCGCCCTTGGCAAAACCGGCAGCGCCGCCCTTGCCTTCGCCCGACAGTTTCAGGCTTTCCCCGGACACCATGTCGGACAGGGTCACTTTCCCTTTGAACGTGGCTTTGACGGGGCCGACTTTCTGCACCACGGTGGCGTCGAACCCGTCCTCGGCGGTGCCGGTCATCTCCTGGCAGCCGGGGACGCATTCGCGCAGGACATCTGCCGACAGCAAGGCATTCCAGACCTCGGATCGTGGCGCGGCTATTGTGCGGCTGTCATGTAACTCCATGTCACTCCTCCAGAGTTTTTTCCAACCTAGGGCGTCGGGGCCGCAAAGCATATGCGACCTTGGGCGTAGTCAGCGCAGTTCGGGAGGGGTGTGCGTCAGCCCATAATCCTCGAAGATTTTGGCGATGCGGCCATCCTGAAGAGCTGCATAGATCGCATCATCGACCGCATAGCTGAGGCCGCGATAGGCAAAATGAACGGCCACGCCGCTGGTCCAGGTGCTGACGGCAAAGCCGGGCAGCGGAGGGGTGTGGATATCCAGATCCGGGGTCAGCCCGGCCTCTAGCTGGGCGCGGGGACCCATTGCGGCCATCGTTTCTCCTGCGGCCAGCGCCTCCATCGCTTGATCTGCGGTTGGGAACCGGCTGACATTCTGCGACAGTTGTCCGCCGGGAAAAGACGACAGGTAGAAATCGGCAATCGAATCGTTTTCGACCGCGACGGTGTCAAAACGGAAATAGGCCGGAACTGGGGGGTCTTCGGGATAGGCATCGCGGCGAAAGGCGATGGCGATTTCCTCGTCGTGATACTGACCGGTGAACACCACCTGTTCAACGCGGCAGGCGAATTCGCTGTCATAGGGAATGTGCAGCATGACATTGGCCACGCGCCCGTTGATCAGCGGGCCCTTCCAAATCCAGTTTCGCAGATCGGCCTCTAGGTTTTCTCCCGCCGCGACCAGATTGAACCGGGGCTCGACCCCCAGATCCTGTGCGATCAACTTGCCGATTTCGATGTCCACGCCCTGAATCTTGCCGTCTTTCTCAAAAGACCAGGGCGCGAAATCTTCGTAGGCCGCGAACTCGATGTAGCCGCGCTCCACAATGGTATCGAGGTCAGCGCCCACGATGTCGCGGCTGGCATTCTGGGGTTTGGGTTGGGGCACATGGTCTTCACACCTGGCCAGAGCCGACCCGGCGGACAGGGCGGTGACCAACAGGGAGAAAATGAAATGGCGTCCGATCATGTGCCCCAGTCTGCCGTTCTATTGCGCGGCAGACAATCCGATAGTCAGCTGCTCCGCCGCTTGTGCGAAATCCGGGGCCTCGCCCGAGATCAGCACCGCAGCCCGCAGCGCCACCGAGTCAGCCACAGGCGCGCCCGAGCCGGTTTCGATTGTGCCCGCGATCTCGGTCAGTTCGGATTGCAGGGCGGCAGTGTCTCCATCCGCGCCCTCGGCCATGGCAGCAAGCTCGTCGCGGATTTCCTTCAACCGGTCCGAGTGATCGTCCAACGCGCCGTCATCGGGGCGGGTCTCGATGTAGGTACGAATGGCCCAAGCGGCCTTTTGGCCCAACAGATCACCAAAGGCAGGCATCTTGGTGATACCGTTCTGGGTATAGCCCTCGCGGAAGCGTTCGATATACCACTCATCGCCGTATTCTTCGGCCTCGAGATAGCGCAGGTCAGGGGCCAGGCCGCCCGATACGACGCCCAGACCGTGGCAGCGTGCGCAGTTCTGGTTATAGCCGGAATCGCCGATTTCAATTGCAGCCTGCCAGACCTCTTCGCCCTGATCGCGATAGGGGTTCTCGATCAGCCATTCCTCGCTCACGTCGGGAAGGGCATCCGTATTTACCGGCTGGGGCGCGACATCTCCATGTGCCAGCGCCATTCCCGCTGTCACCGTAGCCGCAAGCGCCGCGCTGTAAAAACCAAGACGCATCTCATCCTCCTATTGAAGCTTTCCTCGGTCATAGCGCAGGCAAAATCATCGCGACATTCGACCTTGGTTGCAGATGGGCAAAATCTGCGACTAAGGTCGAATGGCTTTCCCATTTTCGACCGGCTTTTACTTTTAGGGCCGGGGAGGAGGCGCAGACATGTTCAGATTTTCTTTTGTTCTTGCAGCCTTGGCGCTGGCATCTGGCGCTGCGCAGGCCGAGGTCGCGATTTCAGTGACCTATCTGCAGCAAGAGGTCGAGCGTCCTCCGGTGCTGTCCAACCTCGACCCGATTCCTGAAGACCTGGGCATGGCAGGGGCTGAGCTGGGTTTGGCCGACAACCTGACAACGGCCAAGTTTCTGGGGCACAAATATGATTTGACGGTGACCACGGTCCCCGAGGGCGGAGACTGGGCGCAAGCCGCGCGGCAGGCCTTGGCAAATAGCCCCTTCGTCATTCTGGACGCGCCTGCGCAAGCGCAGCTTGAGGTCGCCGATCTGCCCGAGGCGGCGGGTGCGGTGCTGTTTAACGCCTCGGCTCCTGATCTGTCGCTGCGCGAAGCCGAGTGCCGTGCCAACCTGTTGCACACCTTGCCGTCAGACGTGATGCGCACTGACGCTCTGGCGCAGTTCCTCGTCAAACGCCGGTGGGACGAGATCGTGCTGATCGCGGGCGAGCATCCGGGGGATCAGGCCTTTGCCGAGGCGCTGAAACGGTCGCTGCAAAAGTTCCGGTTGGAGTTGCAAGCAGAAAAGACATGGGTGTTCGATGCCGACCTGCGGCGCAACGCAGCGCAAGAGGTGCCGCTGTTTACTCAGGACTTCGGCGACTATGACGTGTTGCTTGTCGCCGATGAGCTGGACGATTTCGGCCGCTATATCCCCTTCAACACGTGGGAACCGCGCCCCGTTTCCGGGTCAGAGGGGTTGCAGCCCGTCACTTGGTCGCGCGTGGTTGAACAATGGGGCGCCGTGCAGATGCAGAACCGTTTTGCCGATCAGGCAGGGCGGGCGATGCGCCCCAAGGATTACGCCGCCTGGGCGGCCTATCGGGCCTTGGGCGAGGCGGTGACGCGTACACAATCAGATGATCCGGCGGTTCTGCGCGACTATATCCTGTCGGATGATTTTGAACTGGCGGGCTTCAAAGGCCGCGCGATGAATTTCCGCGCTTGGAACGGCCAATTGCGGCAGCCCATCCCTCTGGTCACGGACCGCGCCGTGGTGGCGATGGCCCCGCTCGAGGGGTTTCTGCATCAACGCACCGAACTTGACACGCTGGGCATTGATGAAGCCGAAAGCCAGTGTCAGGCATTTAAGGAGTAACAGCGATGAGACTAGCAGCACTTTTGGCAGCGACCGCGCTCTGCGCTCCGGCCACTGCGGATGAAATCTGGATCAGCAATGAAAAGGACGACACGCTCAGCGTGATCGACATCGAAACGCTTGAGGTGATCCGCACGATCGAGACCGGCGAACGCCCACGCGGGATCACGTTTTCCAAGGATTACTCGGTTCTCTATATCTGCGCGTCCGACAGTGACTCGGTTCAGGTGATGGACCCCGAAACGGGCGAGATTTTGCACGACCTGCCCTCGGGCGAGGACCCGGAGCAGTTCGTGCTGCACCCCAATGACAAGCACCTCTACATCGCCAACGAGGATGACGCGATCACCACAGTGGTGGATACGGAATCGCGCACGGTGATTGCTCAGATCGACGTGGGGATCGAACCCGAAGGGATGGCCGTGTCGCCCGATGGCAAGATCGCCATCACCACGTCCGAGACCACCAATATGGCCCATTGGATCGACACCGAGACGCAAGAGCTGTTCGCCAACACTCTCGTCGATTCCCGCCCGCGCCATGCCGAATTCCTGAAGGACGGGACCGAGCTGTGGGTCAGCTCGGAAATCGGCGGCACCATCACCGTGTTCGACGTGGAAACCCAGACCGAAAAGGCCAAGATCGAGTTCGAGGTCGAAGGCGTCCACCCCGACCGGGTGCAACCCGTGGGGTTTGAGTTGTCCAACGGGGATGAGACCGCCTTTGTCGCGCTGGGACCGTCGAACCATGTGGCGGCTGTGAATGCCGAAACCTATGAGGTTGAGGATTACATCCTCGTGGGCCGTCGCGTCTGGCACATGGATTTCAACGCCGACAAGTCGCTGCTGTTCACCACCAACGGCGTGTCTGGCGATGTGACCGTGATTGATGTGGCCAAGCGCGAACCGATCAAGACGATCAAGGTTGGGCGTTTCCCCTGGGGCGCGGCCTTCCGTCCGACCAACTGACACGATTGAGGAGACCCAAGAGATGAAGCGACTGATATGCGTGGCCGTGATGTTGGCTATGGCTTTGCCTGCTGCGGCTTTGGCCGACGATGATGATGACGACGGCTTTGGTCTGGCCGGAATTCTGTCGGCCAAGAACAAGGAAGACCTGCCTCCGATCACGCTCTCTGCTGGTGTGCCCTTGGCCGAGGCCCCATGGGAGCTGAAATCCGGCACCTACTATGAGTTCGAAATTCAAGGCGACGGCAGTCAGGAACTGGCTTTGGTCGGGCCTGAGTTCTTCCGCGCGATCTGGGTGGATGAAATCGTGGTTGAGGGGTTGGAAATCCGGCCTTTGGGCGTCGATTCCGTTGAGTTCGACGAGGCGGGCGAGATGGAAATAGGCTTTGTCGCGATCAAGCCGGGCAGCTACTATCTGAAAGTGCCGGGCAGCACCGGCGAAACGCAGCGGCTGGAGATTACCATTAAGTGACAGGGCTTTCGGTCCGCAATGTCAGCTACGCCTATGGCGACAAACGCGCCCTTGATGACGTGAGCTTTCACGTCCCGCAGGGCGCGTTTTGCGCGTTGCTGGGGCCTAATGGCGCGGGGAAATCGACGCTGTTTTCCTTGTTGACCCGCCTGTTCACCACCGCGCAGGGGGTGATTGAGGTGGCGGGGTTCGATATCTCGAAACAGCCCCGCCAGGCCTTGGCGCAGATCGGGGTCGTGTTTCAGCAGCCGACGCTGGATCTGGACCTCACTGTTCATCGCAACCTCAGCTACTTCGCCGCTTTGCATGGCCTGTCAGGTCGCACAGCCGAGAGCCGCATCGCCGCCGCTTTGGAACGTCTGGATATGGCCGAGCGCGCAGGCGAACGCACCCGCGATCTGAATGGCGGCCATCGCAGACGGCTGGAGATCGCGCGTTGCCTGATCCATGCGCCCTCGGTCCTGTTGCTGGACGAACCGACAGTGGGGCTGGACGCAGCAGCCCGCAGCGCCATCACCCAACATGTGCATGATCTGTCGGCACAGGATGGGCTGACCGTGTTGTGGGCCACCCATCTGACCGATGAGATCACCCCCGACGATCAGCTTGCCATTCTGCATCGAGGCAAGATGCTGAAACAAGGCACCTGCCGCGACATCACCGGCGACCAACCCCTGCAACAGGTGTTTCTGTCGATGACCGGAGCCTCCGCATGACGGGCGCGCTGATCGCCCTGCGCGCGATCCTGATCCGCGAGGCGCTGCGCTTTGTCCGACAGCGCAGCCGGTTCATCGCCGCTTTGGTACGCCCACTGGTCTGGCTGATCGTCTTCGCCGCCGGGTTCCGCGCGGCCTTGGGCCTGTCAATCACGCCGCCCTATCAGACCTATATCACCTATGAGATCTACATCGTGCCGGGCCTGTGCGGCATGATCATGCTGTTCAACGGCATGCAAAGCTCCCTCAGCCTTGTCTATGACCGCGAGATGGGGTCGATGCGGTTGCTGCTGACCAGCCCTCTGCCGCGATGGTGGTTGTTGTTCTGCCGCCTGCTGGCCAGCACCACGATCTCGATCCTGCAGGTCTATACGTTTCTGGCGGTGGCGGCGATCTACGGGATTGATATGCCTTTGTACGGATATCTATACGTCTTTCCCGCGCTGATCATTGCCGGGCTAATGCTGGGGGCGCTGGGTCTGGCTTTGTCCTCGGCCATCAAACAGCTTGAGAATTTTGCGGGGGTGATGAACTTTGTCATCTTCCCGATGTTCTTCCTATCCTCGGCGCTCTATCCGCTTTGGAAGATGGCCGAAAGCTCAGCCCTGTTGCGCGATATCTGCGCGCTCAACCCCTTTACCCATGCGGTCGAACTGATCCGCTTTGCGCTCTATGGTCAGTTCAACGGCCCGGCCCTTGGCTGGACCATCCTTGCCGGACTGGCCTTTCTGGGCCTTGCGCTGTGGGGCTATGACCCGGCCCGCGGGATCAAACGCCCCGGTCGCTAAGCCATCTACGACCATGGCAGAGGTGAAATGTGCCCCCCGATACGCTAAGATACCTTTCAAACGGAGGGTTCTTTCATGATCCGTATCGCAATTGCATTACTGTTTCTAGGCACAGCTGCCTCGGCCCAGACGATCGAGGATGAGTACGGCACGCTCAACCCGCAGGACACGGGATTTGGTCGCGTCATGAGCAATATTGACAATGGCGTCACCGATATGACGACCTGCGCGACCGGCTATTATATCACCAAGTCCGGCCGGCACGAGATGGCGCGCAAGCTGTTCGAAAGCTGCGCCAATGCCGGGTATACCGGCGCGATGACATGGATGGGGCAGTTGGACAATAACGGGCTGGGCGGAGACTACGATCCCGATGCCGCCGCCGCTTGGGACAAACGCGCCGCTGATCTGGGCGATCCGGTGGGCAAGTTCAACTACGGCCTCAACCTGCTGCGCGGCCATGGGGTGGCGCAAGACCCCGAACTGGGCCGCGCCTATGTGGATGAAGCCGCAAGTGACGGCTTGAAGATCGCCAAACGTCTGCAAGACTCTGGCTATGATCCGAATGAGGTCACACCGGACGCGGATGAGTGGAAATACGCGCCGATGTTCTGAAAAAACCTGATTTTCTGCGTTTTCTACGACCAAAGGATGAGGCCGCGCCTGGTTTCTTGATATGCGTCAAGCTTGGGGTCCCAGGTGCGGGCTTATACTCCGACAAACGTTCGGAGGATCAAATGAAACACATCATCTTGTCCCTTGGCCTTGCTGCCAGTGCTGTTTCAGCCGCACCTGCATATGCCCAATCCACCTTTGACCGCGTCAAGGTCGAGGCGGGGGAAACACTTTTCCTATCGGAATGCCGCCGCTGTCACGCGCCGGGCGCGACCGACCCCAGCTATGGCCCTCAGCTGGACGGTGTCGTCGGGCGTAGGGCGGGCAAGGTCGATGGCTATGAGTATTCTGAGGCTCTGGCTGGATCAGGCATCGTCTGGACACCCGCCGCATTGCGCGCATGGATGGAAGACAATGACGGGTTCATGCCCGGCACAAAAATGCGTCATGTCGGGATCGAGGACCGGACGGTGCAGGACTTCATTCTGGCCTATCTGAGCAGCATCTCAGACCAGTGATTAGTCGATCACGACCTGCGGTAGCCAGTGACTGTCGGGATCGGCCTCGTGGATGTCTGCCTCAGATACGGGCCTCAGATCTCCGTCTTCGGGTGGGGCCGATAAGATGCCCATGTCCATTTCATGCAACTGTCCGATCAGGCGGTCGCCATCGCGCTGCAGGCGGTAGTAGACCCCGTTCCACATATCAATGCCATATTCGGTGGCGCCCTTGTGGATAAACAGCAGGTCGTATTCCAGATCGGTCAGATCATCGTCCGAGACCTCGCGCCGCAGAGCATAAGGGTAGGGGACATGGCACCAGTGTTTGTCCGCCCCCTCAAGACAGCGAAACGGGCGCATGGACAGGAAATGGTCTGCAAAGGGGCCCGCGCTCAGGTCGATTTGATAGGCTGTGGCGTCGCCCTTGGGTTCGAAAGTCACGTTTCCGATCAACAGCTTGTTGCCTTTTCCGTCGACCAGAGAAATTGTCTTTTGCCCGGACAGCGGATCGGCCAGCGCTGGCTGCGCGTAGATCAAAACCGCAGGGATAAACCAAGTGAAAAGCCGCCGCATCATCGCCTCGCGCATCAAAAAAGATGGCTCAAACTAGTTGAAATCGGGTGATAGCGCCCTACGACCAATGTGCAATTCCAACACCGGTGCCTGCCTGCGAATAATACTCTCGCCAACAATCCCGACGCGTCGGAGATTCGGCGTGGAGGAAAGACATAAGTCTAGGGAGGATACCGATGAACCGGTTTATCATGGCCGCCGCTGCGAGCATTGTCGCAACCGGCGCAGCCTATGCAGAAGTTACCGAAGACGATCTGGCCAATGACCAAACGATCACCACTCAGGTTGTGACCAATGGTATGGGGCGGCATTTGCAGCGCTACAGCCCGCTGGACATGCTGAATAAGGACAACGTCAAAAACCTGCTTCCGGCCTGGGCCTTCAGTCTTGGTGGAGAAAAGCAGCGCGGGCAGGAAACTCAGCCGCTGATCTATGACGGGATGATGTATATCACCGGGTCTTATTCACGCCTCTATGCGATTGATCTGGAGACCGGCAAAGAGGTCTGGCAATACGATGCCCGCCTTCCCGAAGGCATTCTGCCCTGCTGTGACGTGGTCAACCGGGGTGCTGCCATCTATGGCGACAAGGTCATTTTCGGCACGCTGGACGCACGGATCGTAGCGCTGAACAAAGACACGGGCGACGTGGTCTGGCGCGACAAGATTGCTGACTACAAGGCGGGCTATTCCTACACGGCGGCGCCGTTGATTGTTGATGGCCTGGTCATCACCGGCAACTCGGGCGGTGAGTTCGGTATCGTCGGCGCGGTTCAGGCCCGGGACGTCAATACCGGCGATCTGGTTTGGGAACGCCCCGTGATCGAAGGCCACATGGGCACGCTGAACGGCGAAGAAAGCACCATGACTGGTGAGCTGAACGCGACCTGGCCCGGTGACATGTGGAAAACCGGCGGCGGCGCGACCTGGCTGGGCGGCTCTTACGATGCTGACACCGATACGCTGGTCTTCGGCGCAGGCAATCCGGCCCCGTGGAACAGCTGGCTGCGCAATGCGGGCACCCCCACCGAAGGCAACAAGGGCGACAACCTTTATGCCGCCAGCCGCATCGGGATCGACCCCAAGACCGGCGAGATCAAGTGGCATTTCCAGACCACCCCGCGTGAAGGCTGGGACTATGACGGTGTGAACGAAGTGGTCGCTTATACCGACCGCGAGGGCAACCCGCGCTACGCCACTGCCGACCGGAACGGGTACTTCTATGTTCTGAACCGTGAGGATGGTGGGTTCGTCTCGGCGACACCTTTCGTCAAGGATATCACATGGGCCGACGGAATTGATGAGACCGGCCGTCCGATCTTTGTCGAAAACAACCGTCCCGGTGATCCGGCCGCTGCGGCCGATGGCAACAAGGGAGAGGTCATCTTTGCCTCGCCGTCCTTCCTGGGCGGCAAGAACTGGATGCCAATGTCGTTCTCGCAGAACACCGGCAATTTCTATGTGCCTTCGAACGAATGGGGCATGGATATCTGGAACGAGCCGATCACCTACAAGAAAGGTGCCGCCTATCTGGGCGCGGGCTTTACCATCAAGCCGAACTACGAAGATCACATCGGCTCGCTCAAGGCCATAGACCCCGATACCGGTGAGTGGAAGTGGGAATATAAGAACGACGCCCCGCTGTGGTCGGGCGTGATGACCACGGCTGGCGGCTTGGTGTTCTTTGGCACCCCCGAGGGCGAGTTCATCGCGCTCGATGACGAAACCGGAGAAAAACTGTGGTCGTTCCAGACCGGCTCCGGTATCGTCGGTCAGCCTGTGACCTGGGAACAGGATGGCGAGCAATATGTCTCGATCATCTCCGGCTGGGGCGGTGCGGTTCCGCTGTGGGGCGGTGAAGTGGCCAAGAAGGTCAACTACCTGAACCAGGGCGGTACCTTGTGGACATTCCGCCTGCCGAAAGAATTGGCCTCGGCGAACTGAGGCGGGTTCTGATCCCAAAGATCGCGCGTTCGGCATCCGGGCGCGCGTTTTCTTTGGTCTACGACCTTCCGCCAGTAGGCGTTTGCCAAAGGTGTTGCTAGACTCAGAGCAAAGAGAGTTTCAATGCAAAGGCGACCTTGATGCTTGCAGAACCCGCCAGACAGACCGACTTTGAGAATGTTCTGATTGTCGACGATCATCCGTTGTTCTGCGACGCCTTGTCGATGACCCTGCGCAGCGTGGCCGAGATCGGCGAAATTCACACCGCAGACCGTTTGGAAAACGCTATGGAACTGGTGGCCAAAGGGCTGAAACCGGATGCGGTGATGCTGGACCTGAACCTGCCGGATGTGGATGGCCTGGATGGTCTGGTGCGCTTGAAATCCGCGGCGGATGCGCCGGTGATTGTTGTGTCCTCGCTGACCGACAACCGTGTGATCAGCCAGGTGATCAAGGCAGGAGCATCGGGATATGTGCCCAAGCACAGCCAGCGCGATGTGTTCCGCACCGCGTTCGAGACGGTGCATGCGGGGGGAATCTTTGTCCCCGATGGCTGCGTTCTGATCGAAGATGAGGAAGAGGATGAACATAGCGATGCGGTCAATCGGCTTGCCGCGTTGACCAATCAACAGGGCCGCATCCTGCAACTGATCTGCGAGGGCAAGTTGAACAAGCAGATCGCTTATGACCTGTCGATTGCCGAAACCACGGTTAAGGCGCATGTCACTGCAATCATGCGGAAACTTGGCGTTCAAAGCCGCACTCAGGCGGTTCTGATTGCCAAGAAAGCATCCTTTGCCAGCGTATTGCAAGAATAGGGTCAGATACTCTAACCTCTCAACAATCGTCGGGCTTTAGGGAGGAGTCGCGATGAACCAAGCATTCGGATGGGCCAGCGCCCCGTCCGTCAGGCCAGGCATCGTAAAGACGGCATTTGCGGAACGCAGCGCCGACAACGCAGTCAGGGATCTGTCCAGGTCGTTGGGGGATGACCCCATGGCGCTGATCATTCTGTTTGTCAGCCCCAATGCCGATGCCGCGGCGGTGATCGCCGACGGTGAACAGGAATTTGCGCCCACGATGGTGGTCGGATGCACCACCGCGGGAGAGCTTGCCGAAGGTGGCTATAACGAGGATCAGATCGTCGCGCTTGCCTTGCCGCGCTCACATTTTGAAACGCGTACAATATTGGTGCCGGATCTGGATGATTTCTGTGCGCAAGACATCATTGCCGAAATGATCCATAACCGAACGGCAATGACGCGCAGCTTTCCCGCTTGGGAAAACGAATTCACATTCCTGATGATCGACGGGCTGTCCACGAAAGAAGACGAACTGACATCCGAGTTGGCGATGGGGTTGGGGCCGGTGCCTTTGTTCGGTGGGTCAGCTGGCGACGGGACTGAGTTCGGCCACACCTATGTTCTGCATGGATCACAGGCGCTGGAGAACGCAGCCATTTTGGTGCAAGTGCGAACCTCTTGCCCGATCAAGGTGTTCAAGACCGATCACCTTGTTCCGGCCGCGCAGCGTATGGTCGTGACAAAAGCCGACCCGGCCAACCGTATCGTTCAGGAAATAAACGCGGAACCCGCAGCGCGGGAATATGCGCGCATCCTTGGCAAAGACCCCGAACAGCTGACCCCCTTTACCTTCGCGGCTCATCCGGTCGTCGTCCAGATCGGAGGTCAACATCATGTACGGGCCATTCAACAGGTTGCGGGTAATGGCGATCTGGTGTTCTTTTCGGCCATTGATGAGGGGCTGGTTCTGACCCTAGCCGAACCGCGCGACATGACGGTGCATCTGCAGGAAGAGATCGCGGCGCTGAACGAAAAGCAAAAGCCCGACACGATCCTGGCCTGCGACTGTATCCTGCGGAGGCTCGAGGCGCAGGAGAAACAGAAAACGCACGAAATCTCGCGCATTCTGTCGGACAATCATGTGGTCGGATTCTCGACCTATGGTGAGCAGTTCAACTCGATCCACGTCAATCAGACGATGACCGGGGTGGCGATCTACCCGCCCAGGGACGACTAGCGGATGATCGAGCATCTGACCGACCCGCTGGATCCGATCGAACGCCAGAATGAAAAACTGCTGAAGATCGTCGAGGCGCTGATGCGTCGGGTCGAGGAATCTACCGATGCCTCGGGTGCTGCTTATGCGCAATTCCAGCGCGCCGCCGTGTTGGAACAAGAGATCCGCACCCGCACGGATGATCTGGAGCGCGCTCTGGACCTTCTGAACGCGTCCAACGCGCAATTGGCCAAGGCCAATGAGGAAACCGAAGCTGCTCGGTCCGATTTGGCGAACGCGATCGAGGCGGTGCAGGATGGCTTTGCCTTGTTTGGGCGCGATGAAAAACTGGTGCTTTGCAACAGTCGCTTTGGGTTGCATATGCCCGATATCCAAGGTCGGCTGAAGCCAGGTCTGCGCTTTACAGAATATGTCGATCTCGTGAGCCGGTCGAGCTCTCTGCTGCTGCCGGAAGGGGTTGCACCTGTGGACTGGGCCGAGCTTCGATTGACGCGTCATGCGGATGACCATGTGGTGTTCAATGTGGGCCTGAGCGGCAATCGCTGGATGCAGGTCTCGGAGCATCGCACGAAGGACGCAGGCACAGTTATCCTGCAGACGGATGTGACCGATATCATGCGGGTCGAGCGGCTAGAACGCGACCGCATTCTGGATGACAAATCTCGCCTGATCCGCGCCACACTGGAACATATCGATCAGGGCGTTTGTATCTTCGACAACAAGCACCGTTTAATTGGTTGGAACAACCGGGCCAGTGAGCTGCTGGCGATCCCGGTTGGGCAATTCCAAATGGGCACGCAATTTGAAACGCTCTATGATCGGCTAGGTTCGAACATGAGTTTCCAACCGGGGATGAGCTGGGGTGATTTGTCCGACTGGACCAAGCGGGCCACCTCTCGGC
This sequence comes from Ruegeria sp. BG3, assembly GCF_056538485.1. NCBI lineage: Bacteria > Pseudomonadati > Pseudomonadota > Alphaproteobacteria > Rhodobacterales > Roseobacteraceae > Ruegeria > Ruegeria sp. BG3. The sequence goes on from NZ_JBQFTE010000003.1 coordinate 13,170, forward strand.
GGCCCTTGCGGTTTCAGTTACATCGGGGGCGGTCGAAAATCCTGTCTGTCTTTGCGCAGGAAATGCCCGACAAGGGCTATGTGATTTCTTTTACCGATGTAACGGCGGAACGAAAATCGGCGCAAGCGCTTCAGGACGCCAAGGAATTGCTGGAAAAGCGGGTTGAAGCGCGCACCGTTGAACTGGCCGACGCGCTGGGCGAGGCGGAACGGGCCAATGCGTCAAAGTCCCGCTTTGTTGCCGCTGCAAGTCATGATCTGTTGCAACCTTTGTCCGCCGCCAAGCTTTATGTGGCTTCGCTGAAAAACGGGTTGGATCAGTCGGAAACGCATGATGTGGCCACAAAGGCGGAAAGTGCGCTCAATAGCGTGGAGCATATCCTTGAGGCTCTACTGGATATTTCGAAATTGGATTCCGGCAGCGCGACAGTCCACCTCTCGACCGTGTCGGTTGGCGATATGTTCAAGCAGATGGAGGACGCTTTCCGCCCGGTTGCACATGCCAAAGGATTGGAGTTGCGCGTGGTGCCGACCAGCGCCCTTGTAGCCAGTGATGCCAGCTACTTGCGCCGCATCCTTCAGAACCTGCTTTCCAACGCAATCCGCTATACCGATACTGGCAAGGTTCTGGTCGGGGTGAAGCGGCGTAAAACTCGCGTGTCGATCGAGGTTCTGGATACCGGAATAGGCATCGCCGCCGATCAGCGCGACATGGTTTTTCAGGAATTCAAGCGGGTGCAATCCGACGCGAGCGCCGCCGAAGGCATGGGCCTTGGTCTCGCCATCGTCGAGCGCGCCTGCGGGTTGCTCAACCACCCGATTCATCTGCGCTCCGAGTTGGGAAAAGGTACGGTGTTTTCCGTCGAAATTCCTGTGGTGCAGGACCAAGGGCAGTTCAGCGAAGGCCGTCCCGCTGCCGCCGACAGGAAAACGGGTCAACTGGCTGACATGATCGTTCTGCTGATTGAAAATGATGCAAATCTCAGAAATGCGCTGACGCTGACGCTCGAGTCCTGGGGCGTTCACGTGCTGGAGTGTGGCAGTGAGGATCAGGCCGTGGACCTGCTGCGCGAGATCGGTATCACACCCGATGCGATCGTCGCGGACTACCAGCTGGATAATGGAAAAACCGGGACTGAGGCAGTGCGTCGGATCAAAGCGGAATTCAGCGATGTGCCCGCCTGCATCATCTCGGCCAACCGGTCTCCTGAAACAGCGGAAGAGTGCCAGTCGAATGGGCTGGAGTTAATCCACAAGCCCATTGATGCCAAAGAGCTTAGACACCAATTGGTCAGCTTGATTTCGCGTTGATCCTTGCACGGGTCCGCGGGCGGACCGTGGCCGCTGGATCCTGGCGTTGATGTTGCTCAAGATCGACCCGCGCGGAACGCAGACAGTTGAGTCACCGAATGCTGAGCCGGTTCGAATATGGGGAGTGATGCGTTGCGTGGTGTGAATTGGCGGCTGTTGAAATCGAGTACTATGGTGCGATTCTCTTTTGGTAATTTTTGGTGAATAAAATGGCATTTACATTAAGAACTATTGATTGTTTTTGTGGACCTGACTAGGGTGCGCGCCATGACCCAGACAACGAAAACATTCGGCACAACGTGCTATCGCAATCTCGGCAATGAAGGGTTGGAAACCGCCCGGTTCGATGGTGAAACGTTCCTGCGGGTCTCGTCCGAGGCGGTCAGCAATTTGACCTCAACCGCCTTTGCAGATGTCTCGCATCTGTTGCGCCCCAGCCATCTTGCCCAGCTACGCGAGATACTCGATGACACGGATGCTTCGGCCAACGATCACTACGTGGCGCTGGAACTGCTGAAGAACGCAGTGATCTCGGCCGAGCGAGAATTCCCGAGCTGTCAGGACACTGGAACGGCGATCATTCACGGTAAGAAAGGCCAGAACGTTCTGGTCCAGGGCGATCTGCATGCGGCGGTCGAGCAGGGGGTCAAGGACACCTGGGAAACGCGCAACCTGCGCTTCTCGCAAATGGCCCCGCTCAGCATGTTTCGCGAACGGAATACTGGCACCAACCTGCCTGCGCAGATCGACATTGAGGCGCTCAGCGGGGAGGCTCTGGAGTTTCTGTTCATGGCCAAAGGGGGCGGCTCAGCCAACAAGACCTTTTTGTATCAGGAAACAAGGCGACTGCTGGAGCCCGAGCGGATACTGGCGTTTTTTGATCAGAAGATACGGACCTTGGGCACAACGGCTTGCCCGCCATACCATCTGGCGATTGTCATTGGGGGGCTGTCGGCTGAACACTGTCTGACAACGGTCAAGAAAGCCTCGGCCAAGGAATTGGATGATCTACCCACAACCGGTAGCCCCGATGGGCGTGCCTTTCGCGATCTGGAGCTTGAGGCGCAGATATTGGAGCTGACCCGCAACATGTCGCTGGGTGCCCAGTTCGGTGGGAAATACTTCTGTCATGACGTGCGCGTCATTCGCCTGCCACGCCACGGAGGAAGCCTGCCGGTTGGCATGGGTGTTAGCTGCTCGGCGGATCGCCAGATCAAGGGGCGGATCGACCGGGATGGGATCTGGGTCGAGCAGTTGGAACACGATCCGGCTCGGTTTCTGCCCGCGCAGGATGTCGCGGCGCAATCCGCAACTCGGATCAACCTGGACCAGCCGATGGATGATATCTGTGCTGAATTGTCCAAGCTGTCCGTCTCCAGCCCGGTTTTGCTGTCCGGCACCATGATTGTCGCGCGCGATCTGGTGCATGCCGAATTGGCCCGGATGATCCGAAAGGGTCAGGAGCTGCCGGACTACATCCGCGATCACCCGGTCTACTACGCGGGCCCGGCCAAGACGCCCGAAGGGTATACCTCAGGCTCGTTCGGGCCAACCACAGCCGCGCGGATGGACCCCTATGTGCCGGAACTGCAGGCGCTGGGCGCGTCCCGCGTGATGATTGCCAAAGGCAATCGTGCGCCCTCGGTCGTGCAAAGCTGCAAGGAGCATGGTGGGTTCTTCCTGGGCTCGGTCGGTGGGGCGGCGGCAGTTTTGGGCAAGGACGTCATCAAGAACATCGAAACGCTGGATTTTCCCAACTTCGGGATGGAGGCCGTCTTTCGCATAAAAGTCGTGGATTTCCCGGCGTTTGTGATTATTGACGATAAGGGAGGAGACTTCTTTACCCGCAAACCCGCCTTCTAGCGCACAGGAGCCGCAATGCCGCCGACCTCGGACAAGATTACCCTGCGCCAGTTGCAGATATTTCTGGTGGCGATCGAGACGCGCAGCTTTGTGCGCGCGGCTGAGCGCCTGTCGCTGACCCCGCCTGCGGTGTCGATGCAGATGAGCCGGTTGAGCGAGGAATTCGGCGCGCCGCTGTTCGAGAAATCCGGCCGTTCGGTGATCCCGACTGAGGTTGCCACCGCTTTGGTGCCCTATGCCGAACGCATGACCGAAACGCTGGCCGAGGCGGTAGATGTTGTGCAGATCATGCAGGGCAAGCTAGACCACCGGGTTCGGGTGGCCATGGTGACCACTGCGCGCAATTTCGGCCCACATCTGCTAGCGCAGTTTCAGCAGGAACACCCGGAATGCGATCTACAGTTCAAAATCGCCAACCGGCGCAGTGTGATCGAGATGCTGGATACAGATCAAATCGACCTTGCGCTCATGGGTCGCCCGCCGCGCCGGATAGAGACAACGGCGCATCAATTCGCGAAACATCCCTATGTTTTGATCGGCCACCCGGATCATCCGCTGGTGCGCACCAGACGCATCCGACGCTCGGACTTGCCGCACCATCAGTTCATCGTCCGCGAACGGGGGTCGGGCACGCGCATGGTGCATGAGTTCTTTTTCTCGGACTCTGGCCTGCCGCAGCCCAAGGCGCAGGAAATGGACAGTAATGCCAATATCAAACAGGCGGTCATGGCGAATATGGGGCTGGCCTTCATCTCGGCTCATACGATCGCGCTGGAGGCGATGGCCGGAAAGCTCAAGATCCTGAATGTCGAAGGCATGCCGGAATATCGCGATTGGTTCGTTCTGCATATGCGCAACAAACCGCTGCGTCCGGCGGCGCGGTCCTTTCGGGATTTCGTGGATCAGAAAGGCCCGGCCTTCATGGAGGATTTCTTCAAAGACGCCGGGATTGCAACATAGAGTGCGCCCGCGCCACGATGGGCGGGTCGATCATTTTGCCATCCAGCATGACGGCACCCAGCCCCTGCTGAGTGGCCCGATCAAACGCCTCGACCACGCGGGTCGCCTGTTCGATCTCGGAGACGCTGGGGGTGAAGACCGCGTTGACGATTTCGACCTGTCGCGGATGGATGCACAGGACAGCGTCGAAACCAATCGCGCGCCCAAGGTCGACGCAGGCGCGGAAACTGTCCATATCGTGGATCTCGGCAATGCTGCCCGGTAGGCCGATGGCCTGCAGGCCACCCGCTTTGGCCGCATGGATCAAGGACTGGGCCGGGCCCTTCAGCGCCTCGACCGAGGGCGCATGACCGCAATCGGTCGAGAAATCCTCGGTCCCGAATGCAAGCGCGGTCAGCCGAGGGGTTGCTTTTGCGATGCTCGCGGCGTTCATCAGCCCTTGGGCTGTTTCGATCAACGCAATCAGCTTGATCTGGCTCTCGGGAAGTTTGGCCTGCCGCTCCAGCATCGACAGATGGTCCGCCACCAGGTGCAGGTGATCCGCTCCGATGACCTTGGGCAGCATGATAGCGTCGACGCCGGGCAGGATGGCTGCCTCAAGATCGCGGACGCATTCGCCCAGATCGGCATTGACCCGTATCACAACCGGCACGGCGCGGGCGCTCAGCGAGGAAACCGCCTCTGCCAACCCGTCCCGCGCGGCCTGTTTGCGGTCGCGCGGCACGCTGTCCTCAAGGTCCAGCAGGATCGCATCCGCGCCCCGTTCATGCGCGCGTGCAATAAGCTCGGGCCGGTGCGTCGGAGTGAACAGGTAGGACCGGATCATGCGGCAGCGGTTTCGGCGAATTCGGACCGGATGGTATCGGTATGTTCGCCAAGCGCTGGCACACGGCCGAAGCGCGGTGTTTCCGGGTCAAAGCTGTGGCGCACGGGGGCGGCGACCAGATGCGCCTCATCCCCGTTTTCCAGCGTGACCGGCGTACGGCGCAGCTGCGGGTGTTCGGCAAAGGTGCTGACCGAGTTTACGGCACCATAGGCGATGGCTGCCGCGAACAACTTGCCTTCCAGCTCGGCGCGGCTGTGAAGGGCAAAGAACCCGGCGACGATGGCGTCCAGTTCGGCACGGTTGGCAACCCGTTGGGCGGCGTCACAGAACCGGGGATCGGTGGCCAACTCGGGCTGCCCGATCACGTCGGCACAGAGGCGTTTCCACTCGCGTTCGTTCTGGATCGAGATCGCCAGAACCTCATCGTCTTTGGTGGTGAACCCACCATAAGGCGCGATGGACGGGTGATGCAGACCAACCGGCTGAGGCGCTTTGCCTGCATAAACCGTATGCATCAAAGGCACGGTCATCCAATCCGCTGCAGTGTCGAACAGGGACAGCTTCACCGCGCTGCCTTTGCCGCTGGTGCTGCGCGCGATCAGAGCCTTCTGTATGCCGATGATCGCGTTCATGCTGGCACCGATATCGCAGACCGAAACGCCAATCCGACCGGGATGTCCGGGCGCTCCGTTGACCGAGACCAGCCCGCTTTCGCATTGCACCAGAAAGTCATAGGCCTTCATGTCGCTATACCGTCCATCCTCGCCATATCCGCTGATATCGCAGGTGATCAGGCGCGGGTTGCGTTTGCGCAGGACATCCTCACCAAACCCGGCGCGGGCAATGGCACCGGGGGCGAGGTTCTGGATGAAAACATCCGCCTCGTCCAGAATACGGTGCAGCAGAGCGGCGTCCTCGGGGTTCTTGATGTCCAGACACAGGCTTTCCTTACCATGATTGGCCCAGACGAAATAGGACGCCGAGCCTTTGACTGCGCCGTCGTACTTGCGGGCGAAATCGCCGGTGTCACGCTCAATCTTGATGACGCGCGCGCCGCCCTGGGCAAAGTGGCACGACGCGAGGGGGGCAGCGACGGCCTGTTCCAGAGATACGACCAGCAGGCCTTCGTAGGGTTTGAGGAGGGTATCGGTCATGCGGCAGCTCGTGTGTTCAAAAGCGCAAGGGTGCGGTGCATTTCGTTGGCGACGATGGTCATGCCTTCGTCAAAGCCCATGCCGGGTTTGACCAGTACGCGGTCGGGTCTTGTGGCCATGGCGGCGTGCAGACAGGCGCGGGCCGAGATATCGGTCTCATTACAGGTGCCGCCCTGATACGCCGCGACACCATTGGCTTTGCAGTAGAGCACCGCGTCGACCGTATTGTGCAGCGATCCCAGATCGGGGGTCTTGATCTGAACCATGTCACAGCAATCGGCATCGACGAAATCGACCACGTCCTGATAGGTGTTGCACCATTCGTCGGCCACAATTCTGACGTTGCTGCCGAGGGCCTGTAGCGAGGTGCGAATATCGCGCAGCAAGGTGATCTGCCCGTGTTTGGACCCTGCATCGGCAGGCCCTTCGATATACAGATCGAATGGGGCGGCGCGTTGTTCCAGCGTTGCCAGATAGTTGGCAATCTTCGCCGTGTCGTTGTCAAAGATCATGCCCACCGTGCCGTAGACATCGATATGCAGCACTGGATGATAGCTCTCATCCGTGCGCAGAGCTTGAATGCGACGCGACAGCCATGTGACGTATTCAGCTAGTTTCCCGCCTGTCTGGCCCAGTTTCTGGGGGATGTTGTTGATCAGGCCATGGGGCAGGGCGTCGACCTGTTTCAGCACCATCTTGTCCACAGCCTCATAGCGGTTGTCGCCGCTTTGCCCGAACAGGCGCAGAGGGGCTGCGATGGCCTCAAGCCCCCATTCGTCGCAGATCACCTCAAACTTCATCTTGCCCGAGGCAATCGAGGCCGCAGACAACAGCGCCTGCGACAGGCCATAGCGCACGGCAGTGTGCAGAGGCTGGCCGTCGACGACAAGCTTGTCGAAGAATTCCGCGCTTTTACGGAAGCTACGTACGTCATGGCCGATCAACTGCGGCGTCAGATGTTCCTGTAGGAACGGAATGACGGAGGAGGCCAGAAACAGCGGATCGCGCCCGGCGGCACCGGAGTACTGCACGGCCGCGCAGTCGCCCTCAGCGATCTGGCCGTTTTCCAGCTCCAGCAGGATCGAGACGCTTTCCCCATATTGCCGGACGCGGGCAAAGCCGTCGGTCAGGGCCTGCCCGTAATAGACGAACCCGTCCTGCTTGGCCCCCTGTTTGATCGCTGCCTGATCGTCGAAATAGTACGAGGCCAGCCCTGGCGCGAAAACAACGTTCTTGATCTTCATGACAGTCTCTGTGCGTTAGGCGGCAACTGAAGGCCGACCGATGAGTTTACTGGCCGAGATGGCGCGGACGTCGTCGACGACCATGTCAAAGGACACCTCGCGCCCCTCAGACCGGGCGCGTTCTGCGATGCGGTCCCGGTGGAATGCCATGACGTCCTTGGGCAGCGGTACATTTCCGGTTTCGAAAATCCGCAGCGCGCCGTGGTTGTCTCGTACCGGAGTCAGTTTGCCCGCGTTTCCGATGGCGGGGGCGAAGGGGATATCCATGACGCCGCTCTCAAAGGCCAGAACGGCTCCGCGAGCGATGTCGCCCTTGCCCAGTTTCAGAACGGCGCGCATGACGGCGTGAACCTCGGCCTCGATCACCTCGACCTCGGTCAGGACTTCGTTGCCGTCATTGCGGTTCTGATCGGCGATCATGTTGACCATCTGACGGGTCGCCTTGAGCCCGGCCTGGTTCGCCTCAAGCGAGGGGATGCCGCTGGCCTCATGCGGGGTCTTCACGATGATCTTGGTGGCCCGCGCCTGTTTCGCGGCCAGCGCACCCAGACAGATCACGGCGGTGGCCTTGGCCTCATCCTCGGGGAAGCCGCCCATCCACTGATGGAACACGGTGGTGAGATGGTAATCGTCATAGCCCGCGTTCTGGAAATAGTGGTGCCCCAGCCGCCGCAGCGACCGCAGCGCGGCGACGTCCTGCACCAGATTGCCCGCCTGACCATAGCCCAGCGTGATACAGCGCACGCCCTGCTCCAGCGCCAGAAGGCCCTCGATGATGGCGACCACATGAGACACGAAAGGCGGTACCAGCGTCCCGGTCAGAGGGCCAAATGGTTCTCGGTTAATACGGATGCCATGTTCTTCGAACCGGCCCACCAGGCGGTCGCAATATTGCCAATGGCGGATCGACTGCTCTAGCGGAATGTTCTTTGCATAGGGGATGTTATAGGAAATCCCGCCACCCTCGTAGGACGAAAAGCCCGAGCTGAGCGTGACCTCAGCCAGCAGGCGTGCATCCGGTGTGCCGTGCCGCACCTGAATGGGTTTTGAGACTGCGTCGACCAGCCGTGTACAGCCGTCCACACCGTGATTGACCGCTGGGAACCCGTTCAGCAGCGAAGTGCCCGCCGCGCGGGACCGGTCGATGCCATTCTGCGCCTCATCATAGCGGTTGTGACGGGTGTAGGCGTCGATGGTTGTAGGCAACACGTCGCAATAGGGGGCCAGCCCCTCCATCAGTGCGGTGTGTTCGCGCAACAGCGCAACGCCCGCACGGGGTTGCAGCAGAGTCTTGCCGGTTTCATCCGCATCCGCCAAGGCGACTGAGAACCGCTTCTCCGAGGGCAGCGCGTGCTGACGGGCAATGCCTGCCTCAAAATCCACCTCGGCACCGGTGTGCCAGGATTGAAGAACGTCCTCACGTTCGGCGTCGAAAACGGAATCGGGTAGCTTGGAATTCGTTATTTCTGGCGCGCCGGTCATGTCACCATCTGTCTTTGCTAAATTGCGGCCCAATCGGCGAACCCAGATGCGAAAGCGCCCGAGTTGTGGCCGATGTTCGGAAGGCGGTTCATGTCGATGTCGTCTTTCAGCAGCGCCACGACCTCGTCGATATTGGCGGAGGCCGGGAAGACGCGGTCATAGCCCATCTCTTTGAAACGGGTGACGACGGTCGAGAAATCCTGTTTGCCGATCACGAGGTTGCCACCGACATAGAGCAGGATGTTGCCGATCCCTGCAGCCTCGCACCGGTCGCGTAGGCCCTTGCAGTCGATCTCACCGTGCCCGTAGATGGATGAGACCAGGATCGCATCGGCTTTTTCAGCAAGGGCCGCAGCAACGAACTCAGCTTGGCTGACCATGACGCCGAGGTTTACGACCTCGATCCCGGCCCGGGTCAGCAGGCTGTCGAGGATCTTGTTGCCTACGGCGTGGCAATCCGCACCGATCACTCCCAAAGCAACTTTATGCGTGGTGCTGGCGTCGAACATGTCTCGCTCCTCCTGTGTCGCGCTTTGGGGTGTCGTAGCCGTGATTCTCAAAACGGTAAAGAATAATGACGAACAATGAAAAAAAGATAAGGAGAACTTACTTAAAGCACTTCGGGCCGCTGGTAGAGCTTGAAACGCCAAAACGGCGGCTCTCTGATGGCATCTGTCGCATCTGAGATAGCTTCTGTCCGAAATCGACACTGAAAATGTGGGCAACCCGGGTGCATAAAGTAAGCTGCAACGAATAGGAGCCTACATGCGATTCTCGGCGCTGCGACTTTTCAAAGAGGCCCTAACCGGCCACAAGGGCTGGGGTCCGCAATGGCGCGACCCAGAGCCTGCGGATGCTTATGACTATGTGATCGTGGGCGGTGGTGGCCACGGATTGGCCACAGCCTACTATCTGGCCAAGGAATTCGGTGCCGCGCGTATCGCGGTACTGGAAAAGGGCTGGATCGGTGGCGGCAATGTGGGCCGGAACACGACGATCATCCGCTCAAACTACCTGCTGGACGGGAATGAGCCATTCTACGAGTTCTCGCTGAAGCTGTGGGAAAACCTCGAACAGGACTTCAACTATAACGCCATGGTCAGCCAGCGCGGTATTCTGAACCTGGTCCACACCGATGCACAACGGGATGCGGCGCGGCGGCGGGGCAATGCGATGATCCTGAACGGATCAGACGCCGAGCTGCTGGATACCGAAGGCGTCCGCGCCATGTACCCGTTCCTGAATTTTGATGACGCCCGGTTCCCGATCAAAGGTGGCCTGCTACACCGTCGCGGCGGCACCGTGCGCCACGACGCGGTGGCGTGGGGATACGCACGCGGCGCGGACATGCGCGGCGTGGATATCATTCAGAATTGTGAAGTGACGGGTTTCCGCATTGAAAACGGCAAGGTTCTTGGTGTCGAGACCACCCGTGGCTTCATTGGGGCCAAAAAGGTGGGTGTTTCTGTCGCGGGCAGTTCCAGCCGCGTGATGGAGATGGCAGGGATGCGCCTGCCGATCGAAAGCCACGTGTTGCAGGCCTTCGTCTCCGAGGGTCTGAAGCCATTCATCGACGGTGTCATCACCTATGGTGCAGGGCACTTCTACTGCAGCCAGTCCGACAAGGGCGGTCTGGTCTTCGGTGGCGACATCGACATGTACAACACTTACGCCCAACGCGGGAACCTGCCCGTGGTTGAGGACGTGATCGAAAGCGGTATGGCGCTGATCCCGGCACTTGGGCGTGCGCGCCTGCTACGCAGTTGGGGCGGGATCATGGATATGTCGATGGACGGCTCACCGTTTATCGACAAGACGCATATAGACGGGCTCTATTTCAATGGCGGATGGTGTTACGGGGGGTTCAAGGCAACGCCGGCCTCTGGCTATTGCTTTGCGCATCTTCTGAAAACCGACCGTCCGCATGAAACCGCTACGGCCTACCGGCTGGATCGGTTCATGACCGGTCACATGATCGACGAAAAAGGGCAGGGCGCCCAGCCGAACCTGCACTGAGGACCATCGCTATGATCAACAAGTTTGCACGCGATCTGATCGAAAACTGGCATCTTGGCTTTGTCGCCACAGCGGATGCCGAAGGGAACCCGAATGTCTCGCCCAAGGGTGCGTTTGTGACCCATGATGATACCAAGATCAGCTTTGCAGAAATGCGGTCTCCGGACACTCTGGCCAATATTGCGGTGCGTCCGCAGGTTGAGGTTAACTTCATCGACATCCTGACCCGTCGGGGCGTCCTGATCCAGGGTGAGGCCAGCTATGTACCGCGCGACGATACGCGCTACCCGTCGTTGCGCCCAGCCTATACCAACCGCTGGCCCGAGCTTGAGCCGATGTTTTCGGGTTTCGTGGTCATCAAGGTAACGGCGTGCAAGCCTCTGGCCACGCCCGCTTATGACATGGGCGTCACCAGCGAAGAGCTGCGCGCCAAGTGGATGCAGCGCGTTCGCGACATCAATATCATTCACAAAGGGTCGGAGGTCGAAGCATGCTGATCAATCACCCCCTGCTTGGCCCGCGCGACGCGCAGGAGTTCACCTATCTGGGCGATGCATCGCTGATCAATCGTCCTGACTGGCAGGCCGAGGACGCGGTGCAAGCGTTTCACGACTACCTCTACCTGCGTGACAACCCGGCGGGCGAGCATCGCGAGCTTTGGTATCACGAACAGGGCGACCGGTCGTGGCTGGTGGTCACGCGCAACACGCTGACCCACGAAATCCTGAAGGTCGAACTGGCCCGTGACGCGGCCAAAGCGGCAGGGAAGGCTGCACAATGACACAGAGCAATCGACTGAATGGCGGGCTGATCAACCGCGACACCAGCCTCAGCTTCACCTTCGATGGCAAGTCCTATCGGGGCTATGAGGGCGACACGCTGGCTTCGGCCTTGTTGGCCAATGGCGTGCGCCTGATGGGCCGGTCGTTCAAATACCATCGCCCGCGCGGCCCCCTAACCGCGGGCAGCGAAGAGCCGAACGCCCTCGTCGAACTACGCTCTGGTGGGCGGCAGGAGCCGAACACCCGCGCCACCGTGGCCGAGTTGTACGACGGGCTGAGCGCCAATTCCCAGAACCGCTGGCCGTCGCTGGAACGCGATTTCATGGCGATCAATGACCGGTTCTCGAACTTCCTGACCGCGGGGTTTTACTACAAGACCTTCATGTGGCCCAAGGCGTTCTGGGAAAAGCTGTATGAGCCGATCATTCGCAAGGCCGCCGGTCTGGGTAGCCTGACGGGTGAGGATGATCCCGATCTTTACGACAAGGGCTTCCTACATTGCGATCTGCTGATCATCGGCGCGGGTCCGACTGGTCTGGCGGCGGCGCTGACCGCAGGACGTGCGGGCGCTCAGGTCATTTTGGCGGATGAAGACTTCCGCATGGGTGGGCGTCTGATTGCTGAGGCTGGCGCTTTGGCCGATATCTCTGGCGCGGACTGGGTCGATCAGGCTCTGGCCGAGCTGGCGTCGATGAACAACGTACGGGTGATGCCGCGTACAACCGTCTTCGGGGCCTACGACCACGGTATTTATGGTGCGGTCGAACGCAACGCGGATCACCAGATCGCGCCCGAAGCAGACAAACCCCGCCAGACCCTGTGGCGCATCTACTCCAAGCGCGCGCTGATCGCGACCGGGGCCATCGAACGTCCCATCGCGTTTGAAAATAACGACCGGCCCGGCATCCTTCTGGCCGGAGCGGTTCGGTCCTACGCCAACCGCTGGGCCGCGACGCCTGCGCAATCGGTTGTGGTTTTTGCCAACAATGACGACGCGCACCAGACAGCACGCGATCTGATGGCGCAGGGTATTAAGGTCCCGGCCATTGTTGATACACGCGCGGATGCTGCGGATGTGGAGGGCACCGAGGTTCTGAAAGGGGCCGAGATCATCAATACCTCGGGTCGCTTGGGTCTGACCTCGGTGCAGGTGCGCACCGAGAAAGGCTATACAACGGATCTCTACTGCGAGGCGTTGGCGATGTCCGGCGGCTGGAACCCCAACCTGGGCCTGACCTGCCATCAGCGCGGTCGCCCGGTCTGGAACGCGGATATCCACGCCTTTGTTCCAGGCGAAGGCCTACCCGTCGGTCAGATCGTGGCAGGCGCGGCCAAGGGAGAGATGACCACCGACGCGGCGCTGCAAGGTGGCGCGGCGGCAGCGGTATCCGCTCTGGGCGATCTCGGCATCACGGCATCCCCCGCTGATCTGCCCGCTGCAGCCGATGCGCCGGTCTCGATCAGCCCGTTCTGGCACGTCAAAGGCGCAAAGCGCGCATGGCTGGATTACCAGAACGACGTGACCGTCAAAGACGTCAAGCTGGCACACCAAGAGAACTTCACCTCGGTCGAGCATCTCAAGCGCTATACCACGCTGGGCATGGCAACCGATCAGGGCAAGACCTCGAACGTGGGTGCCTTGGCGGCTATGGCCGAGCTGACCGGCAAGTCCATTCAGGACACCGGCACAACCATCTTCCGCCCGCCTTATACGCCGGTGGCGATGGGTGCTTTCGGTGGCCGTGCGGTGGGCAAAGATTTCCACCCGACCCGCCTGACGCCCAGCCACAAATGGGCCGAGGAACAGGGTGCTGTGTTTGTCGAGGTTGGCAATTGGCTGCGCGCCCAATGGTTCCCGCGCAAGGGTGAAACCCATTGGCGCCAATCGGTGGACCGCGAGGTGCTGCAGACAAGAAACTCGGTCGGTGTGTGCGATGTGACGACACTGGGCAAGATCGACGTGCAGGGCGCGGATGCTGCGGCTTTCCTGAACATGGTCTACTCTAACGCGTTCGCCAAACTGCCCGTGGGCAAGGTGCGCTATGGCCTGATGCTGCGCGAGGATGGCATTGCCTATGACGACGGTACCGCCGCGCGGTTTGCCGAGGACCATTTCGTCGTGACCACCACCACCGCCAACGCGGTTCTGGTCTATCGCAATATGGAATTCGTCCGCCAATGCCTGTGCCCGGATATGGACGTGCAGCTGATCTCGACCACCGAGGCCTGGGCGCAATATGCCGTGGCCGGTCCCAACAGCCGTAAACTTCTGCAAAAGATCGTGGACCCTGAGTTTGACATCTCGAACGAGGCGTTCCCCTTCATGGGCTGCGGTGAGATCACCGTCTGCGGTGGCCTGCGGGCCCGGCTGTTCCGGATCTCGTTCTCGGGCGAGTTGGCCTATGAAATCGCGGTGCCCACGCGCTATGGCGACGGGCTGATGCGCGCGCTGATGGAGGCGGGCGAAGAGTTCGACGTGGTGCCCTACGGCACTGAGGCTTTGGGCGTCATGCGGATCGAAAAGGGTCATTCAACCGGCAACGAGCTGAACGGCACGACCACAGCACTGAACCTTGGCATGGCGCGCATGGTCAGCGCTAAAAAGGACTGCATCGGCAACGTTCTAAGCCGTCGGGAGGGGCTGAACACTCCGGACGCATTGGCTCTGGTGGGGCTGAAACCAGTGGACGCGAACGAGACCGTTACGGCGGGCGGACATCTGATGAACGCCACTGGCCCGGTCGATGCGGCCCATGATCAGGGCTATGTCACCTCGGCTGCTTATTCGCCAATTCTGGAAAGTTCTATCGGGCTCGGTTTTGTCAAAGGTGGCTTTGACCGGATGGGTGAAAAACTGCGTCTGGTGAACCCGCTGGAAGGCCAAGAGGTCCTGGTAGAAATCGTCAGCGCTCATTTCGTGGACCCGGAAGGGGAGAAGCTTCGTGCATAAACTGAAACCCATCACTCCGCTGGGCGGCGACACGCCGCGTATCGATACGATCGGTTCGATCACTATCACAGAGGTCGTGGATCAGGCGCTGGCGTCCGTCGCGGCCCGCAACGATCAGGCCGGTGCCGTGCAAAAGGCACTAGCCGACAAGATCGGCCTAAACTTGCCCGAGGTTGGGCAATCCGCACAGGCCGCCCCTTATGCCGCGCTCTGGATGGGGCCCGAGCAATGGATGGTCATGGCGCCCCATGACAGTCACGAATTGCTTGCCGCGGAGTTGAAGCAGATCGTCGGTGACACCGCATCGGTATCCGAGCAAACGGATGGCTGGTGCCGTTTCGACGTACAGGGCGCGGCCCTATGCGATCTGTTCGAACGGCTCAGCAACGCGCCGGTCCGCACGATGGGGTCGGGCGCAGCGATCCGTACAACGGCGGAGCATCTAGGTGTCTTCCTGTGGCGCGTGGCCGAGGATCACATGGCTGTTCTTGGCCCGCGCTCTTCGGCGGCATCGCTGCATCACGGCCTGTTGGCCGCCGCGAAATCCATCGCTTGACCCTAGCCCGAGGGCAGCACATCGTCGCTGCCCACCCGCATTGAGTTCTTGGCACGCCGGTCACTGATCGGCGTGACTCCAAACGTCTCACGATAGTGCCGCATGAAGGCACCCGGCGTGGAATAGCCCACCATATAGGCGACCTCGGCAATCGGGTCGTTCGTATAAAGTACCAATTGCCGCGCCTGATTCATCCGCATCCGCCGGTAGTAGGTCAACGGGCTGTGCCCCGTGGCCTTTTTAAAGCTCCGCTCCAGTGATCGCGCAGAAAGGCCCACGGCATCGGCAACTTCGCTGATCTGGATGGGGTTTTCGATATGTTCCGCAAAATGCTGAATGGCCTTTGCAACCTGTTTTGGCAAAAGGTCCTGACTTTGCGCGGTTGAGATTGCGGGCACCTTTTGCGTAACGGTCCCGCTGCGAATGAAGGGATGCTGGAACCAGCAGGCGACCTCGGCCATGACATCACCGCCCAAGCGTTTTTCGATCAAGGCCAGCATGTGATCGAACACGGCAGACGCGCCAGAGATTGTGCTAAAGGCGCCTTCTTCGCAGATCACCGTGCCGTGGATGGGGATTTCGGGAAATTCGGCCTGAAACGCGGCCTCGTAACACCAATGCACCGACAGAGGGTTGTCACCGGTCAGCCGTGTGCGGGCAAGGGGAAAGATACCGCCGCTGATTGCGCCGATACGGGTCTTGTTCCGCATCAGACGCTGAAGCGCTGCATTCGCCTTGGAGGGGGTGTCGAACACACTGTTCGGGCTTGAGGCAAACAGCAGATGCGTCAGGGATTGGGCGTCGGCCAGGGTGTAGTCGGGGAAAAAGGTGACCCCAGCTGAGGATTGGATCGGTTGGTCTTGCTCCGCAATGACATGCCAGCTGAACGCCTCCTGCCCCGAGATCTCATTCGCCGCGCGCAGCGGTTCGATACAGGATGTCAGACATGCCATCGGGAACCCTGGAAAGATCAGGATGCCCAGCGAAATTTTCTCGACCTGATCTTTCATGAGCGTTGCTCTTTCACTAGGTCCTCGACAGTTTCGAGGATGTCATTTTCCAGTCTCCGGGCAGCGGGCGACAGCGCAGAATCAGCCTTGCGTATCAGGTGAATTTGCCGTTTAGCGGTCCTATCCGCCAGAGGGCGGAACACCAGATCGGATTGCCCGGCCGAAATTGCCGCCATCTCAGGCAGAAGTGTGACCCCGATCCCGGCCCGGACCATGCCCAGAATAGAGGTGATGTTATGTGCCGAAAACCGAGAGCCCGCGTGCAGTTTTTCCGCCTCGGGCCCGGGGATGCTTTCGGACAGGCTGTTGGCGATCAGCTGCTCATTCTCAAGCGCGTCCCAGTCGATGGGGCCCATTTCACTGGCTAGTGGGTGGTCCGGGGTCAGCAGCACGCCGAACCTGTCGGTCAGCAAAAGCTGACTGTGCAGGCCCGACCCGTTCCCGCGCAGTGTCGCGATGCCGATATCAATGCGCCCCCGCGACAGCTCGTGCAGGACGGACTTGGAATCCATGTCGCGCAGTTCTACCCTCACTTTCTCGTAAGCCTTGGTATTTCTGGAAAAAACGCGTGGTATGATCGTGCCTGCCACCGATGGAACCGTGGCAATTCTGACATGTCCCATACTGGCATCGGCAAAGTTTTCGATGGCCCGAACCGTATTGTCGAAGTGCTGCAATTCCAGCTGCGATTGCTCGAACACGAACTCACCCAACGCTGTCAGCTTGTTCTTGCGGTCCGTCTCAAACAGAGGTTCGCCCAGATGTGTCTCAAACTGCTTGAGCATCATCGACACCGCCGACGGGGTGCGTTTCAGGACAACGGCCGCGTCCGTCAGGTTACCGGTGCGAGCGACCGCGACAAAGCCGCGAAGCATTTCGATCTTGAGTGTCATGTTGGAAGCTTCAATCTTGCTGAAGTAAACTTCAATAATTTTAGTTTGATTGATTGTCAAAAAAGAGTCCATACCCGCTCAGCAAATTCTCTATGGGGCAAACGGCTATGGCTGACATTCAAAAGAACCTGATCGCTGGTGAGTGGGTCACCGGTGAAGGTGAGATCGAAAACCGCAACCCATCGGACCTGAGCGATCTGGTCGGCATGTTTGCACAGGCCAGCGCGGATCAGCTTGAGGCAACATTGGATCAGGCGCGTGCCGCTCAGCGTGAGTGGGCCGCCTATGGGCTGGAGCGCAAGCAGGCTGTTCTTAACGCGATCGGCAATGAGCTGATGGCCCGCGCCGAGGAACTGGGCACGCTGCTGAGCCGCGAAGAAGGCAAGCCGCTGGCCGAAGGCAAAGGCGAAGTGTTCCGCGCCGGTCAGTTCTTTACCTACTACGCCGCCGAATGCCTGCGTCAAATCGGTGAGAACGCCGATTCCGTGCGCCCCGACATCGAGGTGGACGTTCGCCGTGAGGCCGTTGGCGTTGTGGCCATCATCAGCCCGTGGAACTTCCCCACCGCAACCGCGTCGTGGAAGATCGCTCCGGCTCTGTGCTATGGCAACGCGGTTGTTTGGAAGCCCGCCAACATCACCCCGGCCTCTGCTGTGGCACTGACCGAGATCATCAACCGCCAGGACGTCCCCAAAGGTCTTTTCAGCCTGGTCATGGGCTCGGGCCGCTCCATTGGTCAACGTCTGGTGGAAAGCCCCAAGGTCAACGCGATTTCCTTTACCGGGTCGGTTCCGGTCGGTAAAGGTATCGCCGCTGCCGCCATCCAGAACCTGACCAAGGTCCAGATGGAAATGGGCTCGAAGAACGCTCTGGCCGTTATGGACGATGCCGATCTGGATCTGGCGGTAACGCTGGCTCTGGGCGGTGCGTTCGGTGGCACAGGTCAGAAATGCACGGCGTCCTCGCGTCTCGTGGTCCACTCTGCCATTCATGACGCCTTTGTCGAAAAGCTCGTTGCGGGTGCGCAAGCGATGAAAGTGGGCCACGCGCTGGAAGAGGGCGTTCAGATGGGCCCCGTCGTCAGCCAGCAGCAGTTGAGCGAAAACCTGGCCTATGTCGATCTGGGCAAGTCCGAGGGCGCGGAACTGGCCTGTGGCGGTGCGCGTCTCGAGATGCCGCATGACGGGTACTACATGTCGCCCGGCGTGTTCCTGAACACCACCAACGACATGCGCATCAACCGCGAGGAAATGTTCGCGCCGCTGACCAGCGTCATCAAGGTTGGCAGCTATGACGAAGCGCTGAGCGTGGTCAACGACACCAACTTTGGCCTGACTTCGGGCATCGTGACCAAGTCGCTGGCCCGCGCCACGCACTTCCGCCGCAACGCGCGCACCGGTGTTGTCACCGTGAACCTGCCCACCGCAGGCACCGACTATCACGTGCCCTTCGGTGGTCGTGGTGACAGCTCGTACGGTCCGCGTGAGCAGGGCAAGGCCGCGGCCGAATTCTACACCACGGTCAAAACCGCCTATATCAGCGCAGGCCCCGTCTGATGCTGATCGATTGCCTGCAATATGTGAACTGGTCGGAAAAGGTTTTCCGCCAGTTGCGCGAGGGGGGCGTGGACGCGATCCACGTCACCATCGCCTATCATGAGAACTTTCGTGAAACGGTTTTGAACTTCGAACAGTGGAACCGCTGGTTCGAACAATACCCGGACTTGATCATTAAAGGGCAGTGGGCCAGCGACATCGACAAAGCGCGGGAAACCGGCCGGACAGCGGTGTTCTTCGGGTTCCAGAACCCAAGCCCGATGGAAGACGATATCGGCCTGATCGAGATCCTGCACACGCTGGGCGCGCGGTTCATGCAGCTGACCTATAACAACCAGTCGTTGCTGGCGACCGGCTGCTATGAGGCCGAGGATTCAGGCATCACCCGCATGGGCAAACAGGTCATCAAAGAGATGAACCGTGTGGGCCTTGTTGTCGACATGAGCCACTCGGCCGACCGCTCGACCATTGAGGCGGCTGAGATCTCGGAACGTCCCATCGCCATCACCCACGCGAACCCCTATGACTGGTCGCCCGCCCTGCGCAACAAGCGAGACGCGGTGATCCGAGCGGTGACGGAAAACGGCGGCATGCTGGGTTTCTCGGTCTACCCGCACCACCTGAAAGACAAGTCCGACTGCACGCTGGAAAGCTTTTGCGAGATGATCGCACGCACGGCGGACAAATACGGAGCGCAGCATCTGGGTATCGGCACCGACCTGTGTCAGGACCAGCCCGACAGTATCGTGGAATGGATGCGCGTCGGTCGCTGGACCAAGGAAATCGACTATGGCGAAGGCTCAGCCTCGGCCCCCGGTTTCCCGCCCATGCCGGGTTGGTTCAATGACAACCGTGACTTCGGCAACATCCGGGCAGGCCTACATGCCACCGGCATGAATGACGATGAGGTTGACGGGATCATGGGAGGCAACTGGTACCGCTTTTTTGACGAGAACTTCAAACCGCTCGCCTGATGCAGGTCAGCTAAACGACGAAGCTATGGCCGCATTCCTGATAGAAACGGCCTGACTAATGTTAACGGAGGAGAGATGTCTGAGGCATCTTTGAACACTGCCCCTGTACAGGAAAACCGCGTGAACAAACCGCTGTTCCTGATCTCTGGCGGTTTTATCGCGCTGTTCTGCATCGCGGCACTGGTCGATCTGGACGCCCTTTCTGGCGCCGTGGATTGGGGTTTCAATGTCGCGGCCACCTATTTTGGCCTTTACTGGCAGGTGCTGCTGCTCGCCACCTTCCTGATCGGCCTGCTGCTGTGCGTACTGCCCGGTGGGCGCGCCATCATGGGCGGCCTGGCCGCGCCCGAGTTCACCACCTTCCAGTGGGGCTCAATGGTCATGTGTACACTGCTGGCCGGTGGCGGCGTGTTCTGGGCGGCGGGTGAGCCGATTGCCCATTTCCTGTACCCCGCGCCGCTTTACGGTGGTGAAGGGGCAACGGCCGAGGCCGTCAACCCGGCCATTGCCCAGAGCTTCATGCATTGGGGTTTCCTCGCATGGGCCATTCTGGGGTCGCTGACCACGGTCATGCTGATGCACTACCACTATGAAAATGGCCTGCCGCTGGCGCCGCGCACGCTGTTGTACCCGGTCTTCGGGGACAAGGCGATCAACGGGCCGATTGGCCTGATTGCGGATGCGTCCTCGATCATCGCCGTGGTTGCGGGCACGGTTGGTCCGATCGGCTTCCTGGGTCTTCAGGTCAGCTATGGTCTGGCTGATTTGTTCGGCTTTTCAGATACGTTTGCTCTGCAAGCGACCGTGATTGCCGGGCTGGCAGCGATCTACACGATCTCGGCTATGACGGGTCTGTCGCGTGGTATTCAGGTTCTGTCCAAGGTCAACGTGATCCTGGCGGCCTTCCTGCTGTTGTTTGTTCTGATCGCAGGGCCGACCGGGTTCATCTTTGGCTCGTTCTTCTCGGGCTTTGGCACCTACGTGAGCAACTTCTTCCAGATGGCACTCTATCGGGGTGAGGCCGGTCTGTTCGGCGAACCTGGCTGGCTGGGCTGGTGGACCGTGTTCTTCTGGGGCTGGTTCATGGGCTATGGCCCACTGATGGCCATGTTCATCGCTCGGGTGTCGCGTGGTCGTTCGATCCGCTCGATCATCATCATGCTGTCGATCATCGCGCCGATCGTGACCAACTTTTGGTTCACCATCATCGGTGGCACCGGCGTCGCCATGGAGCTTGAGAACCCCGGCACAATCGCCACCGCGTTCGAAGGATTCAACCTGCCTGCCGCCCTGCTGGCGATCACCAACAACCTGCCGATGGGCTTCGTGATCTCGATCCTGTTCCTGATCCTGACGACCATTTTTGTTGCTACCACCGGCGACTCGATGAGCTATGTCATTTCTGCGACCATGAGCAACGAGAACAACCCACCCGCAGCGCTGCGCGTGTTCTGGGGCATCGCGATGGGCCTTATGGCCATCATCCTGATCTCCGTTGGATCGGGCGGTGTGTCCAAGCTGCAGAGCTTTATCGTGGTGACCGCTGTTCCGGTGTCTCTGATCTTGCTACCGTCGCTTTGGGATGCGCTGCGCATCACGCTGGCGAAGGGCAAAGAGAGCTAAGCGATCCATGGCTGGGCCGGACCATCCGGCCTGCCAAAACGCCTGAAGGTTTCAGGAGAAGACCAGATTAGTACCACCTGAGGAGGCACAACCGAATGACAGACGTTTCCCGTCGTGATCCGAATATGGTGATGCGCCTTGCCCGTCTTGGCTCCATGCATCAGTCGCGCCTTTCGTTCATGCGTATCCTGACGCGACGACTGGCTCGGGAAAACTGGCGGTTTGAAAAAACTGCGTTCGAGATTGACAGCATCGGCGTTGGCCATGCCGTCTATACCGCGCATGGGCCTGAGCGGTCCTACTCCCTGATCGCGTATGCCCATGATCTGCCGCCCGAAAAACGCTCGGACCGGGTGATCGCCGAGGCCTGGGATGCCACCTTCACCCTGTTTGACGGTGTGCCCTCCGACGCCGATATCGAGCGTCTTTCGCACAATATTCCCGTTCAGGAAGCTGGGCGCGTGACCGGGTCTGAACTGTCAGTTTCCCGCGCCAACCGCTCCGTGCGTTTGTGGGAGCATGTGGTGAGCGAATTGGCCGAAGGCCGCCAGCCCTCGACCGATAAGATTGACGCCGTGGGCTACCTGATGCGGACCACTGCGGTTTACGGATCCGGCAAGCTGGGCGCTGCGGATCGCGAAATGATTGCCGACCGTCCGGAATTCCGTGCTCCGTTCCAGGTTGAGATGCTGTCGGTCTACCTGACCCGCTGGTTCGTGACCGATCTGGTGCAATATATGGCTGATACTCGCGCCGCAGCCAACGGTGCGCAGGCCGCGAAGCTGGATGCCGGGATCGCGCGTTCGATGGGGATTGGAAACTCAACCGGTCTGGGGATGGCGCCGTTTTTGCTGAACCACCCGGTGCTGTTCAACAACTGGATGGCGGCACGGGAAGGCGCAATTCAGGTCGTGCGTGGTGTTGAAAAGGCCAGCGATGCGGAAATTACGATGTTCCGTGATGTGCTGCTGCGCAATATGCAGATCGTCGAGACCTGGCAGTCCGAACACCCGATCCAGATCGAGAAACTCGCCGCCCTGCGGGCCGATATCGCTAAGCTGCAGGACTATCTCTCCAGTGCGGATCTTGGCGCGGATCACCCATGGGATGCGCTTTATACCTGGGCCGAGCAGTCGCTGACCCTTGAGGGTCAAGAGTGGATTGCCTCGCTGATGCTGGAACCCTATGGGGCATTGGTTGATGCCTTTGCCGAAGGTATGGCGGCGGATAACACCGCCACGTTCCGCATCGCCGGAGCGATGAAGATTGGCGACCTGCGGGCGCTTCTCAAGGATATATACGGCTGGGCCATTGAGACCGATTGGGCCACCCCCGCCAGCAAGGCGCGCGCCTGGTATGTCTCGGAAGAAAAGCTGGAGCCGCGTCTGGGCGAACGCTTCGAAGAGCCGATCGAAGAATACGAGCAACCTTTGGCCCCCGGTCGGGATGCAGCGCAGCTTTTTCAAGCGCTGGCCCATTGGTCGGATGATGCACAGGTCGCCGATTTCCTGTTGCGCCACCCCGAACACCGCCACGTGCTGCGCCGTGTTCAGATCGTGGGGCGCGCGCCCTATGCCGAGATCCGCGATAACACGATCTCGGACCGGGTGCTGCCCATCGACATGCTGCGCTGCAAACTGTCCTTCTTCGGGGCGACCAAGTTCGATCCCCGTTCGGATCGCTGGGTGCGGATCTGCATGTATGGCAACGCGCCCCTGCCGCATGAACTGACATCTGAGAACGCCGATTTTTGGGTCTTCCCGGAACGTGAAGGGGCCGCTGCATGAGCCACTCTCTGAACGAAATTGAGGCTATGAGCAAACGCGCCGCGCGCGGTGCGGGCCTGTCCTGGGGTCTGGCCGAAGAGGCCGCCAAGGGAACGCGCTGGCTGGCTGCGTTTGGGTTTTCAGGCGCCGAATTGCTGGCCGACTTGTTGGAGATGAACGACCGCATCCCGTCGATTGACGTCTCACCTGTCTCGCTGAGCGCAGAGATCTGGCATGCTCCTACCCGTCGGATGAGCCCGCTGATCGCCGGGGCCTCGCTCAGCGACTGCGCGGTGCGTTTGATGGATCGCGGCTCGATCACCATGGAGAATGTCAGCCTGCCCTTGCTGGCCGTTCCTTTCATGGGAGGGGCTGCGCTGCGTTTGGGTGTACCGGTTGCGGCCGAATGGCAGGGCGCGCGTCTGGCAACGGATGGGCGGCAGATCTGTGTGCAAGCCACGCCCGAGGCGCTTGAGGCCCGCCACGCGGACAAGATGGTCTTCAGCGCGCCGGCCGAGATGACAGGCCGCCGCGAGCCGGTCCTGCGCGCCGAGGTGTCCGACGTTGACTGGAACAGGCTCGGCGCCTTTGCCCACCGCACATTCGCACCCGCGACCGAAGAAAGCCGCTTGCGCGGTGCTGGCGCGGGCCTCAGCGACAACGACTGAAACTTCGCCCCTTGCGAAAAGGGGTACATTGATACGAACGGAAAAGAAGAATGACCGCCACCGAAACCCTGAGTCTGGCCGAGATCGAAGATCTGGCCTTCCGCGCTCTTGTCAAAGCCGGGACATCCGAGGAAAATGCGCGCCCTCTTGCCGTTGCGACAGCAATGACCGAAGCGGATGGCGTCGCCTCGCACGGGTTGGCCTATATCCCGATCTATGCGCAGCACGTGGAATGCGGCAAGGTTGACGGAGCCGCCAAGCCTATCGTTGCCCAGCCGCGCCCTGCAGTCGTCACAGTGGACGCGGTCACCGGGTTCGCCCACAGCGCGATTGATCTGGGGTTCGAAAAGCTGATCCCGCTGGCGCGCGAGCAAGGTGTTGCGGTTCTGGCCATCAACAACTCGTATAACTGCGGTGTTCTGGGGGTGCATACCCAGCGTCTGGCGCAGGCAGGCCTGATGGGGATCGGGTTCACCAACGCGCCGGCCTCGATCGCGCCGTCGGGTGGGGCAAAGCCGGTTATCGGTACCAACCCGTTCTCGATTTCGGCCCCTGATGCGGATGGAAACGCAGCGCTTCTGATCGACCAGTCCGCCAGCACCATTGCCAAAAGCGAAGTCATGAAACACGCCCGCGAAGGTAAACCCGTGCCCGAAGGTTGGGTTTTGGACGCCGACGGCCAGCCCACCACAGACCCTGAGGCCGGTCTGAAAGGCTCCATGGTGCCATCGGGCGGCTACAAAGGCGTGGGCATCGCCCTGACGGTCGAGCTGATGGCCGCTGCGATGACCGGCGCAACGCTGGGTTCTGTCGCCAGCCCGTTCTCGGGCACCGCGGGTGGCCCGCCGAAAACTGGACAGTTCTTCATCGCGATTGACCCGCAGGCGACCTCGGGCGGGGCATTCCACGAGAAGCTGGGCGAGCTGATTGCCTCGTTCCGCGACCAACATGGCGCGCGCCTGCCGGGCGACGGCCGCCGCACCTGCCGCGAGCGGGCAGCAACCGAAGGTGTTGCCGTAAACGCAGCGCTGCTGGAAAAAGTGCGCGCGCTTCTGTGAAGTGACATCGCATCAGAAGTAGGCTTAAGGTGCCAATCCTTGAGGGACTGGAAGACGTCATCGCTCACCGAGAAATGGAATTTGATCCGAGCGTGCTGTGAAAGAAGCATGCTCGAAGATCGACTGTTTACGTCATTGGTCCAGAAAGCCCCCTGTCAAAGGTCTTTCAACAGACGAAGGGCATCGTAAATCGCCGCGTGCGTGTTGCGCGCGGCGACGGCGTCTCCGATGCGGAACAGCTGGAACCGGCCCTCGGGGTTGGCAACACGGTTTTGCGGCTGGCCGGTGATCAGCGCCTCGTGGTCGACCTGTCCCAGATTCGACGACAGGGGCTTGAGGTCGAAATACAGATCGGCATTCGGCAATGTGCCATAGTTTAGAATGATCTGGTCATAGGGCCGGTCCTGCACTTTCGCGCTGTAATCCGATCCAATCTCGGCGATCAGGCGGTTTCCATCCCGCCGCACGCCTTTAAGGCGGCGCGCCACGGTTACGGTCACGTCCTTGTCTTGCAGGTTGGTCAGATACGGCGTGAGGTTCAGCCCCATCACATCGGGGGCAAAGCTGCGGTCAGGGGTCATGATTTCGACCTGCGCGGTGTCTGCCGCAATATCGGCGGCCTGCAGCCCAGCGTGATCGCCAGCCTCGTCAAAGATCAACACATCGCCCGAGGCTTTCACGTCACCCGACAGAATGTCCCACGAGGTGATGACATGGGGCAGATCCTCCATCCGCTCATACAGCCGCATCTGAGGCAGCCCGCCGGTCGCCACGATGACCAGATCCGGGTTCAGCGCGGTGACGTCCTCGGCCTCGGCCCAGGTGTTGAAGTGAAAACTCACATCCCGCGCGGCGCATTGAGCCATGCGCCAGTCGATAATCCCGATCATCTCGCGCCGCCTTTGGGACTGCGCGGTCAGACGTATCTGCCCACCGGGGTCCGAGGCGGCCTCGAACACCGTCACGTCATGACCGCGGGCGGCAGCAACCCGCGCGGCCTCCAGCCCGCCGGGGCCAGTGCCGATGACCACAACCTTGCGCGGGGTCTCGGCCACGGGGATCAGATGCGGCATCGTCAGCTCGCGCCCGGTTGCGGCATTGTGGATGCACAGCGCCTCGCCACCTTCGTAAATACGATCGAGGCAGTAGGTGGCACCGACGCAGGGCCGGATATCATCCTCGCGCCCTTCAATGATCTTTTGCACCAGATGCGGGTCGGCCATATGGGCGCGCGTCATGCCCACCATGTCCAGACGTCCTTCGGCCACGGCGTGGCGGGCGGTGGCAACATCCGGAATGCGGGCGGCGTGGAAGGTGGGCAGGCCGATCTCGGCCCGCATCCGGCCCGCGAAATCCAGGTGCGGCGCAGAGGGCGACCCCTGCAGCGGGATCACTTTTGACAGTGCGGCATCACTGTCAATCCGACCGCGCGTCACGTTGAGGAAATCGACCAGCCCTTCATCCCTGAGAAGACGCGCGATGCGGAAACCTTCTTCCTCACTCACGCCGCCAGGGGTGGTTTCGTCCATCGAGAACCGAACGCCCAGAAGGAACTCATCACCCACCTTTTCGCGCATGCGGGCCAGAACCTCTCGCGCGAAACGCGTGCGGCTTTCCAGCGTTTGCGGACCAAATGGCCCCTCAAGTTCGTTCGTTAGTGGTGACCAGAACTGGTCGGGCAGGTGGCCGTAGCACTCGATTTCCAGTCCATCCATGCCGCCTGCCTTCATGCGTTCGGCCGCATCGGCATATTCCTGAATGACCCGCGCGATGTCCCAATCCTCCATGAGTTTGGGATTGTAGCGATGCGCGGTTTCGTGATGATGCGTCGGTGCGACCGAGGGCAGCCAATCCCCTTTGCTCCAACCGGTACGGCGGCCCAGATGGGTCAGCTGGATCATCACTGCGCAGCCGTGATCGTGTAGCTCGTCCGTGAGGTTTTTGATCCAAGGCACCACCTCGTCACGATAAGCCAAAACGTTGTTGAACGCCGGAGGGCTGTCTTTAGACACACAGGCCGATCCGGCCGTCATCGCCAGCGCAACACCGGCCTTGGCGCGTTCCGCATGATATGCGCGGTAGCGATCCTTGGGCATACCGTCTTCGGGATAGGCGGGTTCATGACTTGTGGTCATGATCCGGTTGCGCAGGGTGAGGTGTTTCAACTGGTATGGGTGCAGAAGTGGATCGTTGCTCATTGCGATGCTCCCACGGCAACTGGTGTATTCAGAGAAAAAGGACCGGTTCGATTAGGACATAAAGAGACTTGGAAGACGGCACTAATGGTTACTCCTTCGCCGTATCGTCTGCGTTCAGGTTCAGATGCGCCATACCACTGCTGCCCAGATCAACGGCTGCAAATGGGCCACCGTGGTGGATGTTGGCGGGATCAAGTGGGTCAAGCGGGCCGTCTTTGGCAAAGATCTCATCGGCGAATTGCTCGGCATTGTCCCTGGGCCGGAAACCCAGATGCCGCGCCTTGGAGTTGTCGACGGGCGCGCGGTCATTGTCGGACACGCCATAGACGATGCTTAAACCGGTGACCGGGGTCTTGATCGCCTGTTCCACCATATGGATCAGATCATCATAGCTGAGCCACGTTCCCACCGCGCGACTGTTCGTGACCTGCGCGCAGGACAGAATGCGCAGGCAAACAGCCTCGAGCCCGCGCTTGTCCCAGTAAAGCGATGCGAGGTCTTCGGCGAAGCATTTGGCAAGCCCATAGAACGTGTCTGGTCTGTGTGGCGCGTCGATGCTGATGAAATCGGTCTTTTTGTGCATGCCGACTGCATGGATCGACGAGGCATAGACCACCCGCCGCAGGTTGTTGCGATGGGCGGCCTCCCACACGGTATAGGCGCCGTAGAAATTCGGGCCCCACAGCACATCCATCGGGGCCTCATCCGCGATGGCGCCGAAATGAACCACCATATCCGCGCCTTCCAGCAGCTCTGTCATGGCTGCAAGATCGGCAAGGTCGGCCTTCACGTAGCTTTCGTTCTGCGCGAGCTTGGGCACGCTGTCGGCGATGTCCGAGGAGACCAGTTCGTCGCATAGTTTCGACAGCGGTCCACGCAAGTATGATCCAAGCCGCCCCGCTGCGCCGGTGAGGACTAGTTTCTTCATGGGCGAACTCCTTTCAGATTGGCAACGGCATCGGAGATGCGGTTCAGGGCCGTGTTCAGAACGTCTTCGGACGCGGCAGTCGAGATGCGGAAAAAGGGCGACAGCTCGTAGGCGCTGCCCGGAACAGCCGCCACACCAGCCGCGCTGAGAAGATAGGCGGTCACATCTGCATCCGAGGTCAGGGTTGCGCCGTCGGGCGTCGTGGCCCCGATCAGGCCATCGCAGCCGATCAGACCGTAGAACGCTCCGCCCGGCGGGTCGAGCGTCAGGCCGGGAATGTCGCGGATGCGTTCGACCACAAGGTCGCGACGAGCCTCGAACGCGGCACAGAAACGGCGCACCTCATCCTGCGGTCCGTTCAAAGCAGCCGCCGCTGCGGCCTGTGCGATCGAGCAAGCGCCTGAGGAAATCTGGCTTTGTACCTTGGTCATTGCTGCGATCAGCTCTTTCGGGCCTGCGCCATAGCCGATGCGCCACCCGGTCATTGCATAGGCCTTGGAGACCCCGTTTACCGTCAGCGTTCGATCTTTTAGCGTCGGGCACAGGGCGGCGAAAGACCGGAAGACGCGATTGTCGAACAGAATGTGTTCGTAGATCTCATCAGACAGGATCAGGATACGGTCGTATTGTTCCAGTACCGCGCATAGGGCCGCAATCTCAGCGTCCGAATAGACTGCGCCCGAGGGGTTCGACGGTTGGTTCAGCAGCAGCCAGCGAGTTTTGGGTGTGATCGCGTCGGCCAGCCTGTCGGGGGTCAGGCGGAAACCGTCCTCAGTCGGGCATTCGATGGTCACAGGCGTACCGCCGAGGATCAGCACAATGTCCTTGTACTGCCCAAAGTAAGGCGCGCAGAGGACAACTTCGTCGCCCGGCTCCAGCGTCGCCATGAAGGCGTTGAACAGCACCTGCTTGGCCCCGTTCGACACGATAACTTCATCGGGGGCGTAAGTCAGATCGTTCTCGCGCTGCAACTTTTCGACAACAGCCTGCCGCATGGTCAGGGTGCCGTTCGTGGGTGGGTATTTGGTCTCGCCCGCCAGAGCAGCCTGATGCGCGGCTTCCTTGATGTGGTCGGGTGTGTCGAAATCGGGCTCTCCGAGGCCCAGATCAATGACATCCTCACCCCGCGTGCGGGCCTCTTTCGCGGCCTGGCTGACCCAAGCCGAGGCCGAGGGTTTCACGGATGCAAGGCGCGAGGCGGCAAAGCTCATTTCAGGTGATCTTTCGTCTGGGCCAGAGTCGCGTCTGCCGCGCGCGCCAGAAGGCCGGTATCAATGGCATTGGCAACGAAGGTGAACCCTTCATTCAACAGCTCGGCCGCAAAGGCCGGGTCGGTGACCAGGGTGCCAACGGGAACCCCGCGTGCGATCAGTTTCTGCGCGGCTTTTCTGATCTCGGACCAGACCTCGGGATGCATGGTATTGCCGACATGCCCAAGATCGGCGGCGATATCCGCCGGACCGAAGAAGATGCCGCTGACACCATCGACAGTGCCGATGGCTTCGACCTGTTCCAAGGCGGCGCGGGATTCCACTTGCAGCAGAACCGTCAGCTCGTCTTCGCAGCGCGTCACATAGTCCTTGATCCGCCCAAAACCCGTTGCGCGGCTTGCGCCTGCCATCCCACGAACCCCGCGCGGGGGATAGCGCGTGGCCGCGACCGCGCGTTCTGCTTCTTCCACGGATTGGATCATTGGAAACAGAAGCCCCGGTGCGCCGAGGTCAAGCAGGCGTTTGACCACCACCGCGTCATTCCATTCGACGCGGACAAGTGCGGTGGTCTGATACGCCTCAAAGGCCTGCAGCTGCGACAACACGCTGTGATAGTCGTTCGCGCTGTGCTCCATGTCGATCAGCGCCCAGTCATAGCCTGCTGTGGCTATGACTTCGGCTGCAGTGTTACTGCACAGGCTGACCCACACACCAACTTGTATGTCGCCATTTGCGATTGCATGGGTGAAACGGTTGGGTGTTAGCTCCATCAGATCACTGCCTTTTCGATGATTGGTTGTCCTGCCGGGATACGTTCGTAGTTGAAGGGCGTCAGATCAAGCGCGCGGTATTCGCCATAGGTCAGCCACTCGGCCGTGCCACGCCCCATCGCCGGAGATTGCTGCAACCCGTGGCCCGAGAAACCGTTCAGGAAGATGAAGTTCGACAGCTCGGTATGCGGACCCATGATTGCATTGTGATCGAAGGTGTTCATCGCATAGTGACCTGCCCATTCGCTTTGAAGCTTGATTGCTTCAAATTGCGGGATACGGGTGGCGAGGACGGGCCAGACGTGGTTTTCCCAGAAGGCGTGGTCCATGTTGAAATCATCGAAATCCACCGCCGGGTCGATGTCGGAATGCCCACCGCATTGATACGTGCCGCCTCCGACCTCGCGCACATGAACGCCCGAAGGGTCAATGGTCAGCGGAAGGTCGCGGTCCAGTGGCTGTTCGGCCTTGAAAATCCAGGAATAGCGTTTGCGAGGTTCAACCGGCACGTCTATCCCAGCCATCTGCGCGGTTCTGGCCGCCCGAGGGCCGGATGCGTTGACCACCTGTCCGCACGCAATAACTTCGCCCGAGGCGAGTGTGACGCTTTTGACCTTGGTGCCTGAGGCGTTTCGGGTGATCTCGACGACTTCGTTCTGGATCCATTCGACTCCACGCTCGCGGCTTTGCCGCCGCCACCAGTGATCGAGGGCCGCGCCGTCGAAATAGCCTTCGTCAACCAGATTGATCGAGCCCAGAACGATGTCATCGACATTGTAGAACGGATAGGCCGCCTTGATCTCATCCGCGTTCATCAGCTGCGTTGCCGCACCTGCCGCCAACTGCACCTTCTGGTTCTCGCGCAGCACGTCGGCAAAGCCTTCGTTGTCGGCCAGATACATGTAGCCAAAGGAATGGATCGAAAGCTCCGGTACCCGGTCGTCTCCGCCCATATAGCCGCGCAGTTTCTTCACGAAGTCGGCGGCAAACTGGCTGATCTGCACGTTCAGCTCGGCTGAGAATTGCTGCCGGATACAGGAATTCGTATGCCCGGTCGAACATGAGGCGAAGGTCATGTCGCGTTCGATCACCAGAACCGAGCCATTGAAATCGGTATTGTCCGACAGGAACCAAGCGGTCGAGGCCCCCATGATCGCACCGCCTATGATCACCACGTCATAGCTTTGCCGGGCCGGGCTTTGGTTGCTCATTCGTATTCTCCTTTTGCAACGGCACGGTGGATCTGAGAGATCTCGGATGCCGTCAAGCCATAGTCGCGCGATGCTGTTTCGTCTGAAATATAGCCGAGCGCCAGATCACGCTTCACCATCCGTTTTGACCGTTCCGACGGGTCACCGTAGCCAGCACCGCCGGGGAACGCCATCACGACTTTGCGCCCGTGTGGTACAAACTGTTTACCTTTGACCCGCATGTCGGATCCGTCGTCCTGGGCAATGGTTGTTGGTGCCCCATTTCCTCCGCCACGGCGACCGCGCGCAGGGTGCTGGCTGCGGTCGAACATGGCCTGAATGTCGAACTCGTGCCCCTCTTGCGCGCCGACCTCCATATACTGACCCAGCCCGCCGCGCGTTTTCCCGGCACCTCCGCTGTCGGGTCGCAGTTCTTTGCGCCAGATGATGACGGGGCCTGCGTGTTCGGTGGCTTCAATCGGCATGGTCATGACGCCCGAAGGGAAGGCGGTGGCGTTCATCCCATCATGTTCCGGCCGCGCGCCGGACCCGCCCGAGTTGAAGGTCAGCACTTCGGACCGGCGGGCGCCTTTAGGGGCCGGAGCATCGGTCCGGGGGCGCAGGCTAACCTGAAAGTTGCACAGACAGCCCGCACCTTCGGCGGGGACAAGGCCGGGAACAATCTTGTCGAACGCGTCATAGACCGCATCGGGCACGAAATGGCCCACGATATGGCGCAGCGCGACCGGAGCCGGGTGCAGTGCATTCACGATGGTGTTCTCAGGTGCGGTGACCTCAAACGGGGCCAATGATGCCGCGTTATTAGGGATCTCGGGCGCAATCGCGACCTTGAGCGCGTAGCAGGCATAGGCCTTGGTATAGACCAGCGGGCAATTGATCCCCTTCTTGTCCACCCCCGAAGTGCCGGAGAAATCGGTCACGATCCTGTCGCCTTCGACGCTGATCCTGACCTTCAACGTGATCGGAGTATCAAACCCGTCCATCGTCATTTCACCCTCAGCGGTTTTCTGAGGTAGGGCAGCGATACGCTCCAGCGTCGCTCGGCGGGAGTTGTCGAGGATGAACGCGGCGATCCCATCGAGGGTTTCGAGGTCGAACTCCTCCATCATGTCGATCAGGCGGCGATGGCCGATCTCGTTACAGGTGGTCAGAGCGTAGATGTCTCCGATAAGCTGATCCGGCTCGCGCACATTGCCGCGAATGAGGCGCACCAGCGTTTCATCCACATCGCCACGGTCGGCAAACTTCATGATCGGGATGTACAGCCCTTCCTCATAGACGCTTTGAGCATCCGCCCCGAAGCCGCGCCCGCCGATATCCACGATATGCGCGGTACA
Source organism: Ruegeria sp. BG3 (assembly GCF_056538485.1). Classification (NCBI taxonomy): domain Bacteria; kingdom Pseudomonadati; phylum Pseudomonadota; class Alphaproteobacteria; order Rhodobacterales; family Roseobacteraceae; genus Ruegeria; species Ruegeria sp. BG3. The sequence goes on from NZ_JBQFTE010000003.1 coordinate 45,516, forward strand.
GGCAAAGAACCCGACCAATGCGCCCTTGCGAAAGGATGGGGTGACCATAGTGATGTCATGTAGGTGGCCTGTACCCTCCCACGGGTCATTGGTGATGTAGACGTCGCCTTCATGCATGTTCTGCCGGCCAATTCGGCGAATGAAATGTGCAACCGCATCTGCCATCGCGTTCACATGGCCCGGCGTACCGGTCACAGCCTGCGCCAGCATGTTCCCGTGCGTGTCGTAGACCCCCGCCGACAGGTCCCCGGCCTCGCGGACCGAGGTTGAGAACGCCGTCCGAACCAACGCCTGCGCCTGTTCCTCAACAACCGAGATCAGACGGTTCCACATGACCTGATAGGTGACTTTGGACTGCTCGTTGCTCATCACGCGGCTCCTTTTGTCACAACGTCGATACAGCCATCGGGCTGGCGGATGGCGTCCCGACTGGCGGGGACAACGATGGTTGTTTCATCCTCGGTTACGATTGCGGGCCCTTGGGCGCGCTGCCCCGTCTGCATGCTTGCGCGGTCGACAGTATCAGCGTCTAGATAGCGACCGGATGCAGCGTCAAAGACCTGTCGCGTGCCGTCGGACATGGCCGGGCCTGTTGCGCCCGTGACGGCAATCGGCGCGACCTCTTCGGGCGGGGTGCTTGCGTTTACGGACCAGACGGTGATCTCGATATCCATGCCCGCGACCGGGCGGCCAAAAAGCTTGGTATAGCCTTCCTCGAACCGGGCCTGATAGGCGGCCGCGTCGGGGTTCATCGCCTGATCTTCGGTCAGCTCGATCGGGATTTCCCAGCCCTGACCGGAATAGCGCATATAGGCTTTGAAATCGGTCCGGATCGGGCTGGTCGCATCGCAGGTTCGCACAAAGCCCGTTGTTTCGTCCCTCAGATCGGACAAGAGCTGCCTGATCCGTCCCGCGTCGAAATCGCTGAGCTTCATATAGACCGAGCGGTTGGCCTCGAAACTGAAAGGCGCGCGCAGGAAGCCGATGGCCGAGCCGACCCCGGCCCCCGGCGGGACCAGCAGGCGTTCGACCCCAAGCTTTTCGCAAAGACGCCCAGCGTGCAGAGGGGCCGCGCCCCCAAAAGCGATCATGGTGTATTCGCTCAGGTCCTCGCCATTCTCGACGGCGTGAACACGTGCGGCGTTGGCCATGTTTTCGTCCACCACCTCAGCCACGCCAAAGGCGGATTCAATCGGGTCCATGTCCAGCGTACTGCCAACGTACTCGGTCAGCGCGGATCTGGAGTCGTCCGGGTGCAAAACGATCGAGCCACCGGCGAAATTGCTCGGGTCCAGCTTGCCGAGAACCAGATCAGCGTCCGTCACACCGGGGCGCGTGCCACCGCGTCCGTAGCAGGCCGGGCCGGGCTCGGACCCCGCGCTTTCCGGACCCACGCGGATCTGGCGCATCCCGTCCACATGAGCCAGGCTGCCGCCGCCCGCGCCGATCTCTACCATGTCGATCACCGGGATCGAAATCGGCATGCCCGAGCCTTTCTTGAACCGATAGGTCCGCGCGACCTCAAACACGCGGCTGGTTTTGGGGGTCTGGTTCTTGATCAGGCAGATCTTGGCCGTGGTGCCACCCATGTCAAAGCTTAGCACTTTGTCCAACCCGTAGCGTGCCGCGATATGGGCCGCGAAAACCGCACCTCCAGCGGGGCCGCTTTCGACCAGCCGCACCGGGAAATCGGCCGCATTCTGGATTGAGATGATGCCGCCACCCGAATGCATCAGGAAGATCCGGCATTTGACGCCTTGCGCGCGCAATTGATCCTCGAGCCTGCCCAGGTATGAGGCCATCAGTGGCTTGATATAGGCGTTGGCAACCACCGTGTTGAACCGTTCATACTCGCGCATCTGAGGCGAAACCTCGGACGAGATCGAGACCGAAACGTCAGGCAGTTTCTCGGCCAGAACCTCACGCACCAGATGCTCATGGGCCGGGTTGAGGTAGGAGTGGATCAACCCTACCGCCACCGATTCAAACCCAGCTTGCGCAATCTTGTCCACCACCGCTTCGACATCGGCGCGGGTCAGATCGACCAGAACCTCGCCGCGCGCATCGACGCGGCCGGGAACGGTAAAGCGCATGTGGCGTGGCAGCAGCGGGTCAGGCAGTTTGAGGTTCAGGTCGTACTGCTCAAACCGGCTTTCGGTGCGCATTTCGATCACATCGCGGAACCCTTCCGTTGTGATCAGCGCCGTTTTCGCCCCCCGGCGTTCGATCAGAGCGTTGGTCGCAAGCGTGGTGCCGTGGATGATCTGGTCAATCTGACCCGGAGTGATCCCGGCCTTAGCGCAAACCTGCTGCATCCCGTCGATGATTGCGTTTTCCGGTGCGGCATAGGTTGTCAGCACTTTGGTTGAAAACGTCTGTCCATCCTTTTCCAGAACGACATCGGTAAAGGTGCCGCCGATATCAACGCCCAATCGGATAGAGTGTGAGGTCATGCCCGTGCCCGTTTGAAAGAGTACCCATCAAACGCGACTAAAACCCAGCTCGGGACGAAAAATCAAATTGCTTTAATTTCTACTCCTGATCAAATTTATTTATCGTTCGTGTGGCCTGAGCTGCGCGGCGATTTCCGCCGCATGTTCCACAAAACGTGCGGCCCGCGCCCGGTCGTAGCGGGCGAAAAACCGCAGCGGTTCGGCTGTCCAGTCGGAGTCGAGTTCCAACAACGCACCTGAGACGATCTCGCGCTGGACCAGAGGGCGCGGCAGCAACGCGATCCCGAGACCCTCTGAGACCATCGGAACGCAGGCTGACAAAGCGTTCGAATGCACGATTTTCTGCGCGTCTAGCCCGCGGTCCTGCGCCATCGCGTGCAAGCTGTGCCCTGCAATTGTGTGGCGAGCATGGGTCAGAACGGAGAATGCAAAAAACCGGTCGACGCTGCGCCCGTCGGGTAAGGCTGAGGCGAGTGTCGCGTTGGCCACCCACACATAGTCTTCGCCGGTCAGTTCCCTTGTCCCGTCCAAGTCTGTTTTGAACGGGCCGTTCTGCACCGCAAGATCAAGCTGCCCCTCCAGCAGCTTTTCATCGATCGTGCCGGACAGGTCCACCACAAGCTCGACGCTCAGATTGGGATAGTGTCGTTTGAGGCTCCGCAGAAAGTCCTGCAGCCATGTGCAGGCGACCAATTCGGTGACGCCAAGACGCAACCGCTCCTGAATCAGATCTTGTCGGTCGGCCTCTTCCAGCAAAGCTTCGGTCGCGCGGAGAACCGTTCTGGTTTTTTCCAACAGCGCCTCTCCCTTCGCTGTCAGACGCACGGAGCCTGCATCGCGATACAATAGCTTTGTGCCCAACGCCTCTTCCAGCGTGGCGATGCGTGACGAGATATTGGGCTGTGTCGTCGCAAGCGCGTTGGCCGCGGCGCGGAAGGTTCCCATATCGACTACGAAGGTGAAGGCTTCGAGCTGTTTGAGAGTGATTTGGTTCTTTATCATTCAAGCTTTTGAGCATCAGGGAAACTGATCGTCAATCGTTCAGGGCAAGAACCCGTCCGTTCCGTCCGTTTGATGTCTGGTCGGTGGAGAATTGGTTTGCGTGCGGTGGCGAATAGAGCGATCAACGGGGCGACTCGACCACTTGCCGGAAAACAGGAGGCAAACATGAGGCTTGGCTATCTTGGGTTTGGAACCATTGCGCGGGCCTGCGCCGAAGGTTTGGTCAGCGATGGGTATGACATTGTTATCAGCGAAAGAAGCCGGGCCAACTCATCCGAGCTGTCGGCTCGCTTCGACAATGTGACCGTGGCTAACAATCAGGGTGTCTTGGATGCCAGTGACGTGGTCTTTGTCGGATCGACCGCCGAACAGGCCGAGGCGATGCTGTCAGAGCTGCAGTTTCGCGAAGGCCAGCGGGTGATCTCGTTCATGGTTGGTATCTCGCCGCAACAAGTTCAGGCCCTCGTTGCACCGGCCACGTTCGAGACGCTGATGATCCCGTTCCCGTCCATTGCCTCGGGCGGATCTCCGGTTCTGGTCTTTCCTGCGTCGCCAACGATTGAGGCCCTCTATGGTGGTTCGAACACCGTTATCACCATGAAGTCCGAGAGTGATTTCAACGAGTTTCTGGCCGCTCAGGCCCTGCTATCGGTTGTAGCGAAATCGCTGGCTGTCGGGATTGACTGGCTGGGCCGCAAAACCGGCAGTGCCCGTGAGGCTGAGAAATTCCTGCGTCTGTTGATCGGAGGGTCGATCATGGCCGCGCCGATGGAGACCGAGAACGCGATGGCCGATCTTGTCGAATCCCTAAACACGCCGGGCGGGCTGAACCAGCAATTGCGAGAGTACATGGCCGATCGCAACACCTATGACGATTTGGTCCAAGGGATCGAGGTCCTGTCGTCCCGCCTGTCCGAGGGCTGATTGTAGCTACTGTAAGCGAGCGCGACGACATCATGTCGCCGATGCGGGATGAGTTTACCCGTTGGGATTGCCGCGATGGCCGTTATGTTTGGCTTTCGCGGTTTGACATTGGCCCTTTGGTCTGGTGATACCCCTCATCGGATCAGATGCTTTTGTCGACCGAAACTGAAAAGGGTAACCAGGTGCGCGCCAAATCTACGTTCGTGACCCCGCTTCCAACCCAATGGGTCGGGCCGATTCTGTTCAGGGGGGATCTGGTGTCCGGTGAGGTCAGCGTCCCACTGGCGACATTCGAGACGCCCTTATGGCCCTCCACCGCGCGCGGTGCGGGTGTTTCAAGGCACGCAGGCGGCATTCAGGTCACCCTGGTTGATGAGCGGATGACGCGCTCCATCGCCGTGCGTGCGCAGGACGCGGCCTCGGCGCATCAAGCCTGGCAACGGATCGAGGCGCAGACGGACAAGGTGGCTGAGATCATCTACTCGACCAGCCGCTTTGCCCGCCTGATCAAGCTGAATCGCCAGATCGCTGGGAACTTGCTGTTTATTCGTATTGAGTGTTCCACCGGGGATGCCTCGGGTCACAATATGGTGACCAAGGCGGCCGAGGCGGTGCTGAATTGGGTCTTGGATGACCAGCCGCATTTGGCCTACGCGTCGATCTCGGGCAACTTGTGTACCGACAAAAAGGCATCCGCTGCGAACGGGCTTTTGGGGCGGGGCAAATACGTCATTGCCGAAGTGGAAATTCCGGGTCGACTGCTGCGGCGCATGTTGCGCACCACGCCCGAGCAGATAGTCACGCTCAATCTCGAAAAGAACCTGATTGGCGGCAATCTTGCGGGATCTCTGCGCAGCGCCAATGCGCATTTCGCAAACATTCTGCTGGCCTTCTATCTGGCAACGGGACAGGACGCCGCGAATATCATTGAGGGCAGCCAAGGTATCGTTCATTGCGAGGCGCGCGGTGAAGACCTGTATTTCTCATGCACCTTGCCGAACCTGATCGTCGGTTCGGTCGGGGCGGGAAAAGGCAATGAACAGGTCGAAGAAAGCCTGCGCGTGATGGGGTGCAAAGAGGAACGCGAGGCGGGTGAAAACGCCCGTCGGCTGGCTGGCATCTGTGCCGGTGCTGTGCTGTGCGGTGAGCTGTCTTTGATGGCCGCGCAAACCAATCCCGGAGAGCTGGTGCGCACCCATATGGAACTGGAACGATGACCAAGCCCAAACCAGCCGACCGCAGTGTGGCCGGGCGAAAGCTGGACCATCTGCGCGCCGTTCTGGAGGACCCCGATGTCGAACGCGGGCGCAGCGGGTTTGACGCGATCTCTTTGACCCATCGCGCCCTGCCTGAGCTGGATCTGGATGCGGTCGACACCGGTGCCCAATTCCTAGGCAAGCCGCTCAGCTTTCCGCTGCTGATTTCGTCGATGACGGGCGGAACCGGGGACGAGATCGCAAGGATCAATCGCAACCTTGCTGAGGCGGCCGAGGCGACCGGGGTGGCGATGTCCGTCGGCTCGCAGCGTGTGTTATTCGCGGATCCTACCTCGAGGGGTAGTTTTCAACTGCGTGATGCCGCGCCAAGAATACCGTTGATCGGCAATATCGGCGCTGTGCAGTTGAACGCAGGGCTAGATACAGACCACTGCCTTCAGGCCGTTCAGGCGCTTGAAGCCGACGGGCTGTATCTGCACCTCAATCCGTTGCAAGAGGCCGTGCAGGTCGAAGGGGATCGCGACTTTTCCAACCTGTCTGGCAAGATCTCTGATCTCGTTTCGAACATGCCGGTGCCCGTGCTGATCAAAGAGGTTGGTGCCGGGCTGTCCGGCCCTGATGTCGAGCTGGCCTATGACGCCGGTATACGCCATTTCGACGTGGCTGGTCGTGGGGGTACGTCCTGGAGCAGGATCGAATATCACCGCCGTGCGGACGAGAAGGACGATCTGGGGTTGGTTTTTCAGGATTGGGGCCTGACGACGGTCGAAAGTCTGCTTGAAACTCGGGACGTCTTGGTCAAAAAGACCGATCCAACAACACTCATCGCCAGCGGCGGTTTACGAGACGGTGTGGACATGGCCAAATCTATCATTCTGGGCGCAGATCTGTGCGGAATGGCCGCGCCGTTTTTGGCCGCAGCGCAGGAGTCCCGCGAGCAGGTCATCCGGCAAATCGAAAAGTTACGTCGCGAATTTCAGACGGCGATGTTTCTTTTGGGCTGCGCCGATGTATCTCAGCTGAAGGCAAATGTCTCACTGATCCGATCAAGGTCAAAGTTTTGGTAATCTCTACTGGTATCAGCGCGATGAGCTTTTTTACGCCTCATCGCTATATTTCGCTGGACACTCTGGCCCAGCATCACGGCATCGATCCTGCCAAGTTCTCACGCGGGATCGGACAGGAAAAGATCGCCATGCCGGGGCATGACGAAGACGTTGTGACCATGGCCGCCGAGGCCGCGAAGCCGATCATTGATCAATTCGGAGCAGACGGGATCGACACCATCCTGTTTGCGACGGAAACAGGGATCGACCAGTCGAAATCGGCGGGTATCTATGTGCAGCGGCTTCTGGGGCTGCCTACGAACCTGCGCAATGTGGAACTGAAGCAGGCCTGCTATTCTGCCACCGCCGCCCTGCAAATGGCCTGTGCCCATGTGGCACGCAAGCCGGATCGAAAAGTGCTCGTGATCGCCTCGGATATCGCGCGCTATGATTTGGACAGCTCGGGGGAGGCGACGCAAGGGGCCTCAGCCGTTGCGATGCTGGTCACGGCTGACCCGACGCTGTTGGAGATCGGAACAGTCTCGGGCCTGTTTACCGAAGACATCATGGATTTCTGGCGCCCCAACCACCGGCGCACACCCTTGGTTGACGGTAAATACTCGGCGCTGCGCTATCTCGGGGCGCTGGTGGAGTCCTGGCGTGACTATCAGGCAAATGGCGGCTTGCCGTACGATGGGTTTGCGCAGTTCTGCTATCATCTGCCATTCTCGCGTATGGGCGAGAAGGCGCATCTGCGTCTGGCGAAAGAGGCAAAAGCCGAGGCCAATATGCAGGCCGCCCTGCCGGGGATGATCTACAACCGTCAGGTCGGGAACAGCTATACCGCGTCGATGTACCTTTCGATCCTGTCCACGCTGGAGAACAGTGAAAGCGATCTGACGGGTAAGTCCTTAGGGCTGTTTTCCTATGGGTCCGGCGCATCGGGCGAGTTCTTTGACGCCAAGGTGGTTGAAGGCTACCAAGACCATCTGTTTGCCCCTCGCCACCGGAAAATTCTGGAGGACCGGACCGCCGTCTCATATGATGAATATGTTGCCCTCTGGCACGCGAGGAATGGCGAGGACGGGACAGATACGCCCATGCCCGACGAGGCTAAAGGGCGCTACAGACTGGCAAGCATTGACGACAACAAGCGCATCTACGTTGACCGCACCGCATGAAAAAGTCTGGGCCCACGCGCCCGGAAAGCTGATCCTGTCCGGGGAGCATTCGGTTCTGTACGGCATGCCCGCGCTGGCAATGGCCGTGGCCCGCTATACCGAAGTGTCGTTTCAGCCTCTAGGTTTGGGTGAAGGCTTGAAGACCGCGTTCGAGAACCTGTCTTCGGGCGAATACTACCCTCTGAAATTGTTGTCTCAGTTCAAATCGTCACTGGATCAACGCTTTGATAAATTCGCGCGCGGTGAGTTGGATGTCCACAAGATCCTCACACGTCCCGATGATCTGGCGGTCTATACTCTGGCCTCACTGTTACATGACAACCTCGCAACGCCCGGGTCCACGATCCCCGGCATTGGTGCGATGAACAGCAAACTGGCGCCCGGACAGCTGGCCAGTCGGTCAGAGCTGCCGATTGGTGCGGGTATGGGCTCGTCTGCGGCCATCGTCGCGGCAACAACGGTGTTGTTTGAAAACCTGTTGGAGCGGCCCAAAACGCTTGAAGAAAGATATGAACGGGTCCGGTTTTGCGAGCGTCTCAAACATGGGCGCGCGGGGCCTATTGATGCCGCGTCAGTCGTCCGAGGTGGCCTTGTTCGTGCAGGCGAAACCGGTATCGCGGCGCCGGAATTATCTACGGATCATGGTTTGCTGACGGGTAAGGGGTGGTATTGGATCCAGCACGGCCGGCCCGAAAGCAGCACAGGCGAATGTGTTAGTGCGGTTAAAGCCGAACACGCGCAGAACGACGCTCTCTGGCAGCGCTTTGGCGATTGTACGACCGCTTTTTTGACTGCGATTGCCTCGGGGAATGACCCGGACGATGCGATTTCCGAAAACCAGCGATTGCTGGAGATGATCGGTGTCGTGCCTGACCTCTGCCAAGCGTTCATAAGAGAGATCGAAGGCATTGGCGGCGCGGCCAAAATCTGCGGTGCGGGGTCTGTGCGCGGTGATTCCGGTGGGGTGGTTCTGGTGCATATGGAGGACCACGGCAAAATGGCCGATTTCATGTCGGACTATCCTCAGATGCAATGGTCCGCGTTGCGTCTGGCCTCGACAGGTGCAGCGTTGGGCAAGGCCCCTGGAGACAGCACAGACGGGGCCAACTCGTGATACGGGCCAGCGCACCGGGATCGGTCATGATGACCGGAGAACATGCAGTCGTTTATGGCTCTAGAGCCATCGTGGCCGCCATTGAACAAAGACTAACGGTGACGCTGCGACGACGTACCGATCAATTGGTGCGTCTTTCCTCTGACATTGCCGAAACGCAAACGGTAGACTTGGATCAGGTTCAAGCTGCAGGGCCCTACAAGTTTGTCCTTGCTGCAATCGCAATGCACAGGGATGCGATTGACGCAGGGATGGATATCTCGATCTCGTCGGAGATTGACCCGACGCTTGGGATGGGGTCGTCCGCCGCCGTGACCATCGTCGCTCTGGGGGTCGTTCTGACCGTCACGGGTCAGCCGCTGCACGGTATTCACTCCAAGGCCTACCAGATCATTCAGGACATTCAGGGCCGCGGCAGTGGCGCCGATTTGGCCGCCAGTTTGCAAGGCGGTATGTTGGCCTATCGCGCCCCGCCAAATCCAGAGATGGTGGCACTGCCTCACCCTCCGACGATCAGCCTGCGATACTGCGGCTACAAGACCCCCACTTCGGTTGTCTTGCAAAAGGTTGCGGAGCGGATGATCGGAAGAGAAGCCAAGTTCAAATCACTCTATGCGGATATGGGCGGCTTGGCCGATCACGCCATCAGCGCCGCGAAGGACTGCGATTGGGGGGCGTTTGCAGACGCCCTGACACGCTATCAAACCCGGATGGAGAATTTGGGTGTGAGCGACGAAACTTTGGAGCGGATCATCAATTCGGCCCGACAGGCCGAAGGTGTCATGGCGGCCAAGATATCAGGCTCCGGCTTGGGCGATTGCGTTCTGGCCCTAGGAGCGCCGCCTGACGGGTTCACTCCGGTGAAACTGGCCAGCGAAGGACTGATCATACATGACTGACGCCGTTCAGACCCTCATTGACCAAGCGATGCGAGACGCGGACGAGGCTCGAAGCTTCAGCGCCTATGCCCCAAGCAACATCGCGTTGTCGAAATACTGGGGCAAACGGGACAGAGCGTTGAATCTGCCGCTCAACAGTTCCTTGTCGATCTCGTTGGCGGAGTGGGGGTCCCACACAACTGTCGAGCCATCCCAGAGCGGGTCGGATCAGGTCTTGCTGGACGGTCAGCCTCTGCCGCCGACCTCGGAGTTCGCGTGCAAGGCGCTTGCGTTTGCGGATTTGTTTCGCGGCGGCCGCGATGTTCCGCTGATGATCTCGACCAGAAACACAATCCCGACGGCGGCCGGGCTGGCATCTTCCGCCTCAGGCTTTGCTGCGTTGACCCGCGCGCTATGCGGCAGTTTCGGGTTGGACCTGCAAACACAGGACATGAGTCTGATCGCCCGATTGGGCAGTGGTAGCGCAACCCGTTCGCTCTGGCACGGCTTTGTGCGCTGGAACAAGGGCGAGCGCGATGACGGCGGCGATAGCCACGGCGTGCCGCTTGACCTTGTATGGCCGGATTTCCGCATTGCGATCGTCGAGGTGGACACAGGCCCGAAACTGCACTCGTCCCGCGATGGAATGAACCACACGGTCGATACCAGCCCTCTATTTTCCAGCTGGCCCGAGATGGCCGAGCGGGACTGCAAGACCATCGAGCAAGCGGTCATTGAGAGAGACTTTGAAACCCTGGGCCAAACGGCCGAGGCGAATGCGTTGGCCATGCACGCGACCATGCAAGCCGCGCGTCCCGCGCTGACCTACCTTTCACATCAAAGCTGGGTGATCCTGCATCGTTTGTGGCAGGCCCGCAAAGATGGACTTGCCGCCTATGCGACGATGGATGCGGGGGCAAATATCAAACTGGTTTTCCTGAAAGAAGCCGAGGCAGATGTTCTTAAGGCATTTCCTGGCGCCCGCGTGATCTCCCCGTTCGATTGGCTAAACGCATAGAAGCCACGACACAAGATTGAGCGGTCGCCGCTGCCGAACGTGTCACGTTTTTGGAGGTGACTGCGCGCGATCCAATGCACGCTCATCAGGCGTTGGAGGTTGGCAATGCCCTCAACTCTTCCTGCCCTTTGGCGGGCAATAGACTTTCGCCAAAGGCTTCGCTATCCAACTTGCAGGCTCAGCGCCTTGCCGAACAGGCTCAAACACTTGTAGCAAGGGCAGTGGATATGACGGCCAACCCAAACGACAGAGCCTCTATGATGAAACTCACGCAGGATCCTCATTCGATCCGGTCTGGTGACCGGGAAAAGGTTCTGGAAGTGGCCATCGGTCGCGAGGTTCGGGCCTTTCGCAAGCAACAGAACACAACTGTTGCCGAGCTGGCGCAGGTAACCGGCCTTTCGATCGGGATGTTATCCAAGATCGAAAACGGAAACACGTCGCCTTCGCTGACCACGCTGCAACTGCTGGCCGATGCGCTGTCAGTTCCGCTGACCAGCTTTTTTCGCCGGTTTGAAGAGCGTCGCGACGCTGTCCACACCAAGGCCGGTGAAGGCGTCGAGTTAGAGCGCGAAGGCACACGGGCGCATCACCAATACAACCTTCTCGGCCATCTAGGCGCCAATGGTTCGGGCGTGATTGTTGAGCCTTATCTGATCACTCTGACCGCGGAGTCGGATGTTTTTCCAACATTTCAGCATGGCGGGATTGAAACGATCTATATGCTGGAGGGTGAGGTGGACTATCGCCATGGTGATCAGGTTTATCCGTTGAAACCCGGTGATACTCTGTTCTTCGACGCGGATGCGCCGCATGGACCGGAGCGACTGGTCAGCCTGCCGGCACGGTATCTGTCGGTGATAAGCTACCCTCAGACAAGCTGATCCGCCTTTTGTCAGAGTGCTGATAATCAATTGGCTAGGCCTACAGCTATGTTGGCCGGGCTCTCTTGCCGTGGCTTGTAAGGGAGCGCTCAGAAATTGGGCAAAATTTGCCTGTAAGGAAAAAACATTTCCTATAGTTATTGAGGACCCGATGTTTTGTTGCTAGCGTAGACGCGCAACGAAACACGCAAGGAGAGCTGTCTGCCATGTGCGGAATTGTCGGACTATTCCTTAAAGACCAGTCACTGTCGCCCAAGCTGGGTGAGATGCTGACGGATATGCTGATCACCATGACCGACCGTGGACCAGACAGCGCTGGTATCGCGATCTATGGCGAACCATCTCAGGGCACTACAAAAGTCACCGTTCAGTCTGCAAACCCCGAACAGGACTTCGCCGGTCTGGCGGATGAGCTGGGTCAACGCCTGAACACGTCCGTGACCCAGACGATCAACGACACACATGCGGTGCTGGATATCCCCGGCGATCAGTTCGAGGCCGCGCGCGCTGCGCTTGCCGAAATCCGCCCCTCGGTCCGGATCATGAGCCGCGGAGAAAGCCTTGAGATCTACAAGGAGGTCGGTCTGCCCAAAGATGTTGCCGCTCGTTTTGAGCTGAGCGGCATGACCGGAACGCATGGGATCGGCCACACGCGAATGGCCACTGAATCAGCGGTGACCACGATGGGTGCGCACCCGTTCAACACCGGGGATGATCAGTGTCTGGTGCACAACGGATCGCTGTCCAATCATAACTCATTGCGGCGCAAGCTGCGCCGTGAGGGCGTGCACATCCAAACCGAGAACGACACCGAGGTCGGCGCCGCCTATCTGACGTGGAAAATGATGAATGGCGCGTCTCTGGGCGAGGCGCTGGAAAGCAGCCTTGAGGATCTGGACGGGTTCTTCACCTTTGTCGTTGGCACCAAGGACGGGTTCGGCGTTGTCCGTGACCCGATAGCCTGCAAACCGGCGGTCATGGCGGAAACCGATCAATATGTGGCCTTCGGCAGCGAATACCGCGCCTTGGTGAACCTGCCCGGCATTGAAGATGCCCGCGTGTGGGAGCCGGAGCCGGCGACGGTCTACTTCTGGTCCCACACAGACACTCCCAACAAAAGGGCCGCGTAAGATGCAGACCTATGATCTTGAGGCCGACGGCCTGCGCGGGTTGAACGCCGCCCTGCAGGACCAGAGCAAAGAGACCAACCAGACCAACTGGCAGGTGGTGAACCCCAAGGGCAGCCACGCCATCGCGGTCGGGCTGGACGCGCCGATCGAGGTGACGGTGAAGGGCTCGACCGGCTACTACTGTGCGGGCATGAACCAACAGGCCACTGTGCGGGTCGAAGGCTCGGTGGGGCCGGGCGTGGCCGAGAACATGATGTCGGGTCAGGTGATCGTCGACGGCGATGCCAGCCAGTACGCTGGGGCCACGGGTCATGGTGGATTGTTGGTGATCAAGGGCAATGCCAGCTCGCGCTGCGGGATCTCGATGAAGGGGATCGACATCGTGGTGCATGGCAATATCGGCCATATGTCGGCCTTCATGGCGCAGGCGGGTAATCTGGTGGTCTGCGGCGATGCGGGCGATGCGCTGGGGGATTCCCTCTACGAGGCGCGTCTGTTCGTGCGCGGCTCGGTCAAGAGCCTTGGCGCGGACTGTGTCGAGAAAGAGATGCGCCCCGAACATCTTGAGATCCTGAAGGACCTGCTGGACCGCGCAGGCAGCGACGCCAAACCGGAAGAGTTCAAACGCTATGGCTCGGCGCGTAAGCTGTATAACTTCGACGTCGATAACTCGGCCGCTTACTAAGGATGAAGGGTATGAAAGATATGGACGATCAGACCCCGCGCACCGTGCCGATCCAGTCGGCGAACTTTTCCAACCCGATCAACGCCGAGATACGCCGCGCGGCGGCCACCGGTATCTACGACATCCGAGGCGGTGGGGCCAAACGCAAGGTGCCGCATTTCGATGACCTGCTGTTTCTGGGGGCGAGCGTTAGCCGCTATCCGCTGGAGGGGTATCGCGAGCGCTGTGACACCTCGGTGACGCTGGGCACGCGTTTTGCCAAGAACCCGATCCAGCTGGATATCCCGATCACCATCGCAGGGATGAGCTTTGGTGCGCTCTCCGGCCCCGCGAAAGAGGCCTTGGGCCGCGGCGCATCAGCGGCGGGTACTTCGACCACGACTGGCGATGGCGGCATGACGCCTGAAGAACGCGGTCATTCCAGCAAACTTGTCTATCAGTATCTGCCCTCGCGCTATGGCATGAACCCCAACGACCTGCGCAAGGCTGACGCGATCGAGATCGTGGTGGGGCAGGGGGCCAAACCCGGCGGAGGCGGCATGCTTCTGGGTCAGAAGATCAGCGACCGCGTGGCCGAAATGCGGACCTTGCCCAAGGGGATCGACCAGCGCTCGGCCTGCCGACATCCGGACTGGACCGGGCCGGATGATCTTGAGATCAAGATCCTCGAACTGCGTGAAATCACCAACTGGCAGGTGCCAATCTACGTCAAGGTCGGCGCGACGCGGCCTTACTATGACACCGCACTGGCGGTAAAAGCCGGAGCCGATGTGGTTGTCATGGACGGCATGCAGGGCGGCACGGCGGCCACACAGGATGTGTTCATCGAACATGTGGGCATTCCGACGCTGGCCTGTATCCGACCCGCAGTGCAGGCGTTGCAGGATCTGGGTGTGCATCGCGAGGTGCAGCTGGTGATCTCGGGCGGCATTCGCACCGGGGCGGATGTGGCCAAGGCGATGGCACTCGGCGCGGATGCGGTGGCAATTGGCACGGCGGCTCTGGTTGCGCTTGGCGATAACGACCCGAAATGGGAAGCTGAGTATCAGAAGCTGGGCACCACAACCGGGGCCTATGACGACTGGCACGAGGGGAAAGACCCCGCGGGTATCACCACTCAGGACCCCGAGCTTGCCGCGCGTCTTGACCCGGTCGATGCCGGGCGACGGCTGCGCAACTACCTGAAGGTCATGACGCTTGAGGCGCAGACCATCGCGCGGGCCTGCGGCCACAATCACTTGCACAATCTCGAACCCGAGGACTTGTGTGCCCTGACGATGGAGGCGGCTGCGATGGCAAAAGTGCCCCTGGCAGGCACCGACTGGTATCCGGGCAAGGCCGGGTTCTGATCTGACATTCGAAAGGCGCGGCCCACGGGGCTGCGCCTTTCTTCTATTGGGATTGATAAACAGGGAAAGGAAGGCCGACCATGACGACAGATCTGGCAGCTTTCGCCAAGGAAAAAGGCGTCAAATATTTCATGATTTCGTTCACCGACCTGTTCGGTGGACAGCGGGCCAAATTGGTTCCTGCACAAGCCATTGCCGACATGCAGGAAGAGGGCGCCGGTTTTGCCGGCTTCGCCACGTGGCTGGATATGACCCCCGCGCATCCCGACATGCTGGCCGTACCGGACCCGTCCTCGGTGATCCAGCTGCCCTGGAAGCCCGAGGTCGCCTGGGTCGCAGGCAATTGTGTGATGGAGGGGCAGGATGTGGCCCAGGCCCCACGCAACGTGCTACGCCGCCTGATCGACGAAGCCGCCGAGATGGGCCTGCATGTCAAAACCGGCATCGAGGCCGAATTCTTCCTGCTGACCCCCGATGGCGAACAGATCAGCGATCCGTTCGATACCGCCGAAAAGCCCTGTTATGACCAGCAGGCCGTGATGCGCCGCTATGACGTGGTGCGCGAGATATGCGATTACATGTTGGAACTAGGTTGGGGCCCGTATCAGAACGATCACGAGGACGCCAATGGCCAGTTCGAGATGAACTGGGAATTCGATGATGTTCTCAGAACTGCCGACAAGCATTCCTTCTTCAAGTTCATGACCAAATCCGTGGCCGAGAAGCACGGGCTGCGCGCGACTTTTATGCCCAAGCCGGTCGAGGGCCTGACGGGCAATGGCTGCCATGCCCATATCTCGGTCTGGGACGCGCCGGGCGCGGATGCGAAGACCAATGTTTTTGCTGGCGAAGGCGACGGCCCGACCGGAGAGGTTGGTCTGGGCGAGCAGGGCAAATACTTCCTCGGCGGCATCATGAAACATGCCAGCGCGCTGGCGGCGATCACCAACCCGACGGTGAACAGCTACAAGCGTATCAACGCACCGCGCACCATGTCAGGGGCCACATGGGCGCCCAACACCGTTACATGGACCGGTAACAACCGCACCCATATGGTGCGCGTCCCCGGCCCGGGTCGGTTCGAACTGCGCCTGCCCGATGGGGCGGCGAACCCATATCTGCTGCAGGCGGTGATCATCGCCGCCGGATTGTCGGGCATTCGCAACAAGGCAGATCCGGGGCCGCGCTATGACATCGACATGTATGCCGAAGGTCACACGGTCACCGACGCGCCCAAATTGCCGCTGAACATGCTCGACGGCCTGCGCGAATATGACAAGGACGCCGAACTGAAAGAGATGATGGGGCAGGAGTTCTCCAGCGCTTTCCTGAAGATGAAGCATCAGGAGTGGAACTCGTTTGTGTCACACTTCTCGAACTGGGAAAAACAGCATACTCTCGATATCTGAGAGCGAAAAAGAGGCCGCAGCGAGTGCTGCGGCCTCGGTCTTTTCGGCCATGGCGTAAGCGCGAAGGACCATGCGCCAAACATGCCGACCTGCGTGCCCGGAATTGGGCGGCATCTGAGGACCCAGAATAGATCCCGCGCCTAAAGTTCGACGTTCTGCAATACCGGAACCGAATGCTTGGCAAGCAATCCTGACAGTTCCGGGCGGCATGAACCACAGTTAGTACCCGCCTGCAAGAGCCTGCCGATTTCATCGACGTCACCGATGTTCTGGGAACCGATGGCCCGGACGATCGTATTAAGTCCGACCCCGAAACAAGAGCAGACGATCGGCCCGCCATCCTCAACACCGTTTGCGGATCGTCCGGACAGGAGTAGATGAGGTTCGGCATCGGGCAGGGTTGCAAGATACTCCCTCATCAAGGTCACAGGTTCCCGAGAGACATAGAGAACGGCAAGAACGCGCGGACCGTCTGACAGTGCTATCCTGAACGACCCCCGCTTGGGATCTTCGACCGATGTGGACAGGGCATCTGGTAGTTGGAACCAGTCTCGGGCCGTTTTCTCCCAGTCGGAGGGCATCTCATAGCCCGCCAGCTCTGTTCTGTAGCCGTTTACGGTTTTCGCCGTTGCCCGATACTCTGCCGCCGGTGACGGAGGTGTCGCGGAGACTGCAAAACCGTACCAGCCGGCCTTCATGGGTTGCAGGGACACGGCAGCGGCTTTGCTTTCGGGTTGGCCTGACACAGGATCTGTGACGCCGGGTATCAATGCATCGACACGGGCCGAGGGGGCCGTTTCGCCTGTCCAGTGGATCGGCGCGAACACCTGTCCGGGCGCGACGGCATCGGATGTATTTAGTCGGAAGATACACGCGCCCACCGCGCTTTTGACCTCGACCAAGCTGTCGGGCTCTAGCCCGAGACGATCGGCATCCTTGGGGTGAACCTTAATAAAGGGCTCAGCAAGATGCGACGACAGGCGTGGTGACAGGCCAGTGCGGGTCATGGTGTGCCATTGGTCCCGCGTACGCCCGGTGTTCAGAAGGAACGGGTAGCGGTCCGAGGCCTTCGCCTCGGGCGGTATGTGGCTGACCGGGATCAGGCGGGCTTTGCCGTCAGGGTGGAAGAACTGCCCGTCGCCAAAGAACCTCCCTCCAGTGCCGTCAGGCGTCACCGGCCAGCGGGTTGGTTGCAGCTCGGCATAGTCGTCGTCCGACAAGTCAGCATATCCAGAGATGTCGAAATCGCGCCCAAAGGGTTTGGCCACCAATGACAGGGCAGCGTATTCGCGGAAAATCTGCGCAGGCGAGGTATAATTGAACGCCTCTTGCCACCCCATACGGCGGCCCACCTCCGCGAGGATGTCCCAATCGGCCCGCGCATTGCCCGGAGGAGTCAGGACGGCGCGCTGGCGGCTGATCGTGCGGTCCGAGTTGGTAACGGTGCCGCTTTTCTCGGCCCATCCAGCTGCGGGCAACACCACATCTGCGACGCGGGCGGTGTCTGTGTATTCGGTCAGGTCGCTGACAACCGTGAAGGGGCAGACTTTGATGGCGGCCTGCACCCGGTCGGCCTCGGGCATGGTGACGGCGGGGTTGGTATGGATCACCCAAAGGGCTTTGATCTGCCCCTTCTCAATCTCTCGAAACAGGTCGACGGCTTTCAGCCCCGGTTTCTTGGGCATATTTGGTGCGGCCCAGAACTTCTGAACCGCCGTGCGGTGGCTTTCGTTTTCGATGTCCAGATGACAGGCGAGCATGTTGGCTAGCCCGCCGACCTCTCTCCCGCCCATGGCGTTCGGCTGCCCGGTGACAGAAAACGGCCCCATGCCGGGTCGACCGATCCGGCCCGCGGCCAGATGGCAATTCAGGATCGCGTTGACCTTGTCCGTCCCGCTTGACGACTGATTGACACCCTGGCTGAAGATCGTGACCACGCGCTCGGTCCCGATCCACATGTCAAAGAAGGCGTCGAGGTCTTGCTGGTCCAGACCAGTCGCCGCCGGGTTTTCCTTTTGCGCGGCAGCCAATGCGTCCGTGAACCCTGTCGTATGGCTCAGAAAACCCGCGTCGACCTGTCCGATTTCGTGAATGCGGCCAAGCAGATGGTTGAACACAGCCACGTCGCTGCCCGGTGCCAGAGGCAGGTGCAGATCCGCCTGATCGCAACTTGCCGTTCTGAGCGGGTCGATCACGACGATCCGGGTCCCCCGCGCCTGACGTGCCGCCATGAGCCGTTGATAGAGAACCGGATGGCACCACGCGAGGTTTGAGCCGACCAAAACGACCAGATCGGCCTGATCCAGATCCTCATAGGTTCCGGGCACGGTATCTGTGCCAAAAGCGCGTTTGTGCCCGGCCACGGTGGATGCCATGCAGAGCCGCGAATTGGTGTCGATATTCGCCGATCCGATGAACCCCTTCATCAGCTTGTTGGCGACGTAATAATCCTCGGTCAGTAACTGCCCCGAGACGTAGAAGGCAACACTGTCCGGCCCGTGCGCCTTGATCGCCGCCGAGAACCGATCCGCGACCAGTTGAAGGGCGTCATCCCACCCGACATCCTGACCAAATGCGCGCGGGTTTCGCAGCCGGTGGTCGAGGCCGACGGTCTCACCCAAAGCCAAACCCTTGGAACAGAGCCGACCATAATTGGCCGGGTGGTCCGGGTCACCGCGTACGGCCAGCCCTCCGGCCCCGTCGGGTCGCAGCAGGACGCCACAGCCGACCCCACAATAGGCGCAGGTCGAGCGGACCTCGGGCAGGCCAGTGCCGTCCATCAGGCGGCGCTCCGGTGAGAGACTGTGCTGGCATCCAACAAGATACGCCCGCCTTCGAGACGCACCGGATAGGTGGCGATCTGCCCCTCGTCAGCGCCCTGCGCCTGGCCCGTGTTCAGGTCGAAGACCCAGTTGTGCAGAGGGCATGTAACCGATTGCCCATGCACGATCCCCTCGGACAGCGGCCCGCCTTTGTGGGGGCAGGTGTTGGTGGCGGCGAAGACCTCGGCCTCGGCGGTGCGGAAGACCGCGATACAGCCGATATGCGTTTTCACCAAACGCGCGCCGCGCAGTGGGATGTCGTCGATATGTCCGATGTCGATCCAGCTCATTCCGCGGCCTCCAGTGTGAAATCTGCAATCGGCGCGTAGGTTTGCGCTTTTTCTTTGACGTGTTCCGCCCAGGGGTCCTTGCGGTAGATGCTTTGGGACAGTTCGAACCGTTCGACCAGAGCGGCACGGTTCTCCCGGTCGTCCACGACCTGAGCCTTGACCCAGTCCATGCCCACCTTGCCCAGCCATTTATACAAGCGGTCCAGATACTTGCCGCCTTCGCGATAGGCCTGAGTGACGGCCATCACGACTTGAATCGCTTCGTCTTCGGTGGGAACCTGACAGAGCAATTCGGTCTCTTTGACGTCCATACCTGCGGCCCCGCCGATGCTGATCTGGTACCCTGAGTCCACGCAGACAACACCGATATCCTTGCAAGTCGCCTCGGCGCAGTTGCGCGGGCACCCCGACACCGCCAATTTCAACTTGTGCGGGGTCCACGACCCCCACAGGATTTTCTCAAGCTTGATACCCAGACCTGTGCTGTCTTGCGTGCCGAACCGGCAATGATCAGTGCCGACACAGGTTTTGACGGTACGCAGCCCTTTGGAATAGGCATGCCCCGAGACCAGACCGGCCTGATTCAGATCCGACCAGATGGCTGGCAGATCCTCACCCTTTACGCCCAGAAGGTCGATACGCTGGCCGCCAGTAACCTTGACCGTTGGTACATCGTATTTGTCGGCTGCATCGGCGATGGCGCGCAATTCGTCGGGGGTGGTGATGCCTCCCCACATACGCGGGACTACGCTGAAAGTGCCGTCCTTTTGGATGTTGGCGTGCTTACGTTCGTTGACGAAGCGGCTTTGCGGGTCGTCTTGATATTCCAGAGGCCAGTCGGCCAGCAGGTAATAATTGATCGCCGGACGGCAGACATGGCAGCCATTTGGCGTTGTCCAGCTTAGTTCTTGCCAAACGGCGGCCTGGCTTTTTAGTTCCTGCCCCTTGATAAGACGGCGCACATCTTCATGGGTCAGATCGGTGCAACCGCAGATCGGTTGCGCCGTTGGCATTTGGAACTCATCGCCCAGAGTGACTTGCAACACCTGTTCGACCAGTCCTGTGCATGTCCCGCAGGATGCGCTGGCCTTGGTGCTTGCACGCACGGCCCCCAGATCGCTGGCACCTGCGTTGATCGCCTCAACAATTTTACCTTTGCATACGCCGTTGCAGCCGCAAATTTCCGCCTCAGGCGGCAATGCTGCAACGGCTGAAAGAGGGTCCGCGGTGTCGCCCCCCTGATAGGCAGGCCCAAAGATCAGCGTCTCTCGCATCTCTTCGATGCTGGTGCCATCCTTGATCAGGCCAAAGAACCAGCTGCCATCGGCGGTGTCGCCATACATGACCGCGCCGACCAGACGATCCGCTTCGATCACCAGCCGCTTGTAGACCCCGCGCGAGGGGTCGCGGAACACGATGTCCTCGCGCCCCGGCCCATCCGCAAAATCCCCCGCGCTGAACAGATCGCAGCCAGTGACCTTCAACTTGGTCGAGAGGGTTTTCTGAACAAACGCAGCTTCTTCACCCAGCAGAGCCTGAGCGGCGACTTTCGCCTGATCATAGAGCGGCGCGACGAGGCCAAAGACCGCCCCGTCATGTTCTACGCATTCACCCACGGCGTAGACATCCGGGTCTGAGGTCAGCATCTGGTCGTCCACATGGATACCGCGCCCTGTGGCCAGACCAGCCTCATGCGCCAGCGCCGTGTTCGGGCGGATCCCCACGGCCATGACCAGCAGGTCACATGGCAATTCGGTCCCGTCGTCCAGAAGCAGCGCGCGGACGTTGCCATCTTGTCCGAGGATTTCCTTGGAGTTCGCCTGCAGGCAGATCTTAATGCCTTTGTCTTCCAGCGATTTCTTCAGCAGATAGCCTGCGGCTTCGTCAAGTTGCCGTTCCATCAGGTGGCCCATGATGTGAACGACGGTCACGTCGACCCCATGCGCGGCCATACCCGCGGCGGCCTCAAGCCCCAGCAGACCTCCGCCGATGATGACAACCTTGTTGCCCGAGCCCATGCCCATCATCCGCTGGGTGTCTTCGAGGTCGCGATAGGCGATCACGCCGTCCAGATCATGACCGGGTAGCGGGATGATGAACGGATTTGACCCTGTCGCAATCACCAGCTTGTCGTAGGGCACATGTCCGTTGACGCCCTCGACCACCTTCATTTCACGGTCGATCTTGGCCACCTGCTCGCCAAAGCGGCAGGAGATGCCGCGCTCGGCATACCAAGCGTCGTCATGGGTGACGATCTCTTCATAGGTTTTCTCGCCCGACAGAACCGGGCTGAGCATGATGCGGTTGTAGTTCCCGCGCGGCTCGGCGTTGAACAGGGTGATGTCGAACGCATCCGGCGCGGCATCGGTCAGGTGTTCCAGCACCCGACCCGAGGCCATCCCTGCGCCAATGACAACAAGTCTTTGCTTCATAGTTTCACTCCGCTGCAATCGCCTTGGGGGCGGGTGTTTTGGGCTTGGCGCCGTGTTCGTATTCTTCGAGGAAATCGAGGACCTCCTGCCGGTAGGCGTAGTAATCCGGGTGCTCCAAGAGGGCCTTGCGCGTGCGCGGGCGCGGCAGATCGACCTTGGTGATCTTGCCGATGGTCGCTTGCGGGCCGTTGGTCATCATCACAACGCGGTCGGCCAACAGGATCGCTTCATCCACGTCGTGGGTCACACAGATTGCGGTGACTTTGGTGCGGGACCAGACCTCCATCAGGACTTCCTGCAATTCCCAGCGTGTGAGGCTGTCGAGCATCCCGAAGGGTTCGTCCAGCAGCAGCAGCTTGGGGGACAGGGCGAAGGCGCGGGCGATGCCGACGCGTTGCTTCATACCGTTCGAGAGATCCGAGGCAGATTTGTCCATCGCGTCGGCCAGTCCGACACGTTCCAGATAGTACTCCACCACGTCCTGCCGCTCGGCCATGCTGGCCTTGGGATAGACCTTGTCGACGCCGATCGCGACGTTTTCTCTGGCGCTGAGCCATGGGAACAGGTTGGGCGATTGGAACACTACGGCGCGTTCGGGATCGGCGCCTTCGACGTGACGGCCGTCCAGCTTAATCGCACCTTTCGAGATGTCGTTTAGCCCTGCCGCCATGGTTAAAACCGTGGACTTGCCACAACCCGAATGGCCGATCAGAGAGATGAACTCACCCTTGTCGATCTTCAGGTCGAAATCCTCAACGACTGTCAGGGGGCCTTTGGGCGTCGGATACACCTTGTGCAGCTGCGAGAAGTCGAGGAAACGGTTTTCGATCATCCCCTTTTGCGCCTCGGCCACTGCCGTTGGAACGCCGTGGATCGGGGTGACATCCGGCAGGATGCGCGAGCCTTCGACCTTGGCCTCGATCCCCACATCCATCAGGTACTTGGTGACGTCGGCGCGGAGGCGTTTGAAGGTCTCATCGTTGTTCATCGCCCCGCGTTCGCGTGGACGTGGGATCGACACGCGGAATTCCTGCCCCAGCGTGCCATCTGGGTTCAGGGCAATGATGCGGTCGGCTAGAATGATCGCCTCATCCACGTCATTGGTGATCAGCACACAGGTCTTCTTGTCGGCCTCCCAGATGTGTTCGATCTCATCCGCCAGATTGGCGCGGGTCAGCGCATCCAGCGCCGACAAAGGCTCATCCAGCAGCAAAACCTCGGGGTTCATCGACAAAGCGCGCGCCACGTTGACTCGCTGGCGCATACCGCCCGATAACTCCGCCGGGCGACGCGTCGCGGCATGGCTGAGACCCACCATCTTCACATAATGCGCGACTTTCTCTGCTTTCTCGGCCTTGCTGAGTCCAGGAAAGACCGTATCCACCGCCAGCCCCACATTGCCGCTGACCGTCAGCCAGGGCATCAGAGAGTAGTTCTGGAAGATCACGCCACGCTCAGGACCCGGCCCCTTGATCGGGGTACCTTTGAACGTAACCTCACCCTTGGTTGGCGTATCCAGACCGGCCATCAGGTTGATCAGGGTCGTCTTGCCGGTGCCCGAGAAGCCGAGGATCACCAGAAACTCACCCTCTTGCACGTCAAGGTCGATGCCTTTCAGCACATCGGTGCGTGCGGTGCCTTCACCGAAGGATTTCGAGGCGTTCTTGAAGCTCAGAATGCTCATCTCGATCACCGGTTATTCGTGAAGGTAAACAGGGATTGCAGCGCGTACATCACCCGGTCCAGCAGGAAACCGATGATGCCGATGGTGAAGACCGCAACCATGATCTTGGCGAGCGAGCTGGACGACCCGTTCTGGAACTCATCCCAGACGAACTTGCCCAAACCGGGGTTCTGCGCCAGCATTTCCGCGGCGATCAGAACCATCCAGCCGACGCCCAGCGACAGGCGCAGGCCTGTGAAGATCAGCGGCAGGGCAGAGGGCAGCACCAGTTTGGTGATCTTGGTATAGGTGTTCATTTTCAACACCTTGGAGACATTCACCAGGTCCTTGTCGATCGAGGCTACACCCAGCGATGTATTGATCAGCGTGGGCCACAGCGAACAGAGTGTCACGGTGATGGCCGAGATCAGGAAAGACTTGGCGAACCAGCCATCATTTGTGACATAAACAGCCGAGACGATCATTGTGACGATCGGCAGCCAGGCTAGCGGAGACACCGGTTTGAAAATCTGGATCAGCGGGTTGAGCGCGGCATTGGCTGTCGGAGACAGGCCAGCGGCAATGCCAAGCGGAACGGCGACCACTGTGGCGATCAGAAAGCCGAAGAACACCGTTTTGATTGAGGTCCAGATTTGCTGGTAGTAGGATGGCGCCCCGGTAAAGGCGACTTCCTTCACCTTTTCGGGCTGTCCGGCATCAATGAACTTCTGATTGCGCTTCTCGACCATGGCTTCGAATTTGGCGCGCTTGGCGGCCTTGGCCTGTGCGTCTTCGTTCAGGCTGACCATCTCGCTCCAGACTTGCGCGGGTCCGGGGACCGCACCAAGCGAGGTCTGTACCTTGGGGGCCAGTGTGGCCCAGAGCAGCAGGAAGGCACAGATCGACAGCAGGGGAACGATCAACAACCGCCAAATCTCGGTCATCTGGGCGCGTGGGTTGTCTCCGGCGGCAGCCTTCAGGACGGGCGTGGCCCAACTGAGGCCCAACACTTGGAACCACTTGTCGGCTGCGTTGATGCGGGTGAAAAGGCGGGCGCGACGTTCCTCTCGGGCGGCGTCTGCCTTGAATTCGGGATCGACCGTTGTCATCTGATGTGTCCTTGCGATGGCGGGGCACTTTGGGGCCGCGCCCGACGAGGGCCGGGCGCGGTGTTTGGGGAATTAGCCTTGTACGTCGGAACCGACGATCTTCTGCTCGCCCTTCAGACCGATGGAGAGGCTTTCGAGATAGGCGTTGGGGGTGCGGCCGTCATAGGCGATACCGTCGATGATATCCTCGGCCGGCGTCGGTGCTTTGTAACCGTCGCTGTCCCACGGGAAATCAGCCTCGTTCGCCAGCCCTTCGTCGACCAGCAAGCGCGCGGCCTCAAGGTAGATCTCGGGCTTGTAGACCGACTTGGCGACTTCGTCATACCAGCTGTCGGGCTTGGCCTCGGCGATCTGACCCCAGCGGCGCATCTGGGTCAGGTACCAAACCGCGTCCGAGTAGAACGGGTAGGTCGCATTGTAGCGGAAGAACACGTTGAAATCGGGAACTTCGCGTTTGTCGCCTTTTTCATATTCGAACGTTCCGGTCATCGAGTTGGCAATGACGTCATAGTCCGCGCCGACATATTCCGGACGGCTTAGGATCTCGACCGCCTCGGGGCGGTTGGCGTTGTCGTTCTCATCCAGCCACTGTGCCGCGCGGATCAGCGCTTTGGTCACGGCCAGAGTGGTGTTTGGATACTCTTCGGCGAATTCGGCTGTGATGCCGAAGACCTTTTCTGGGTTGTTCTTCCAAAGTTCATAGTCGGTGATAACCGGAACACCGATGCCCTTGAACACGGCCTGTTGGTTCCAAGGCTCGCCCACGCAATAGCCGTAGATAGTGCCGGCCTCCAACGTGGCGGGCATTTGCGGCGGAGGCGTCACGGACAGGAAGACATCCGCGCCAATCTGACCAGTCACGTTTTCGGGGCTGTAATACCCCGGATGCAGACCACCAGCGGCTAGCCAGTAGCGTAGCTCGTAGTTATGGGTCGAAACTGGGAAGACCATGCCCATGTTGAACGGCTTGCCTTCGGACTTGTATTTCTCAACGACCGGTGCCAAGGCCTCAGCACTGATCGGGTGCTGCGGGCGACCGTCATCCATCTTTGGGATATTGGGCTTCATTTCTTCCCAAATCTCGTTCGAGACGGTGATGCCATTGCCGTTCAGGTCCATCGAGAAAGGCGTGATGATATGGGCTTCGGTCCCGTATCCGATGGTCGCCGCCAAAGGCTGACCCGCCAGCATATGCGCGCCGTCCAGCTGCCCGCCGATCACGCCGTCCAGCAGCACTTTCCAGTTGGCTTGCGCTTCCAACGTCACGAACAGACCCTCTTCGAGGAAGTAGCCCTGTTCGTAGGCGACGGCCAACGGGGCCATATCCGTCAGTTTGATAAAGCCAAAGGTCAGCTCGTCTTTTTCCAGTTCCAGCTCGGCCAATGCCGGAGAGACAAGCGCGGTAGACGCAATAAGGCCCAGAAGTAGCTTTTTCATCTCGATCCCTTTCGGTTCAGCCCAATCGCTTTGGGCAAACAAAAAAGCCGCCGACACACACCGCCGGGAGGATTGGCGGGTGGTCGAGCGGCTCTGCTCTTGGTGGATGCCCATTTCGGCGGGCGAATTCTTACGGTGGGCGTCGTTGCCTGCCGTTGACCCGATTAAGCCTTGTCGGGTTTGGGTCGTCATCCTTTTTTGGCATTTCAGAGGTACTTTTTCTGCAATGCAGCACTGTCGAATGCTGCGCTGCAAAAAAATTAGGCAATCTTAACCGGTCGGCTCGAAAATGCGCCGGTCGAAAAAGACATTAGGGGGTAGAATCAGGCTGCCATGAGTTGAGGCCACAGCAGTCGAGGTAGGCAGCGCGCCCTCCAGCTTTTCCGAGGCGCCTGGTGATTCCACGCCCAGCCCTTGCAGTTCACGACGATAAAGATCGCTGCGAAAGACCTTGGCGGCCTGACGCTCAGCGGTTGTGACATCCAGCCCGTTTCGCAGAGCCAATTGATGCGCAATCCATTTCGCCTGGCTGCGCCATGGGAAGGTGGCGGCCCCATCAAAGAACTCGACGAACCCCTCAAGATGGCGCTGTTCGCCGCGGGCAGAGATCGTAAACTCTCCCATCAGGGCGCGGTCGATCAGTTCGGGCGAGACGTTGAGATAGGATTTGCGGGACAGCATCTCGGACGCGGTTGTGCGGCTGTCTTCACTTGATAGCCAACGCCCGGCGCGCCAGACGGCCCGCATCAGACTGCCGAGCAGATGCGGCTCGGTCTCGGCCCAGTCGTTGCGCACGGCCAGCACCTTTTCCGGCGCGCAGGTCCAGATCGCCTGGCCCGGTAGAAGTAGGGTACCGACATTGTCGTCGACCGCGAAGGATCCCCAGGGCTCACCCACGCAGAAGGCGTCGATTTCTCCTCCTGCGAGCGCCTGCGCCATCAATGGCGGTGGTACAGTGCGGATTTCCACCTTTTTCGAGGCCAGCGGTGTTCCCGCCACCCAGTAGCGAAGCAGTTCGACATGCATCGAGAAAGGGAATGGGACGCCAAAGACAAGAACGTCTCCGGCGGCTTTGGCCAATGCCGCGCCGGCTTTGGCGGCATCGGCAAAGTCAAAGCCATATCCCTGATGTGCCAACCGTCCGGCCAATTGCGTTCCAACACCAATCACGGTTCCGTTCATCGACAACACCGACACGGCCGATAAGGGGGTTGCGATACCGCCAAGTCCCAATGCCATCGCCACGGGGACCGGAGACAGCAGATGCGCAGCATCGACATGTCCAAAGGCCAGCATGTCGCGCAGGGACGACCAGGATGGGGCAGGGCGCAGATCCAGCGAAACGCCCTCGGCATGGTCGAACCCCATTTCGCGCGCGACAATTAATGGGGCGGCATCGACCAGCGGCATGTAGGCCACGGGAAGGGTGACGGTCCTCATGACAACAACCCCGAGGCCGTAACCAGCGCCTCGGCAACCTCGGCCACCCTGCGGTTCTGGTTCATCGCGGTTTTGCGGAGCAGGGCATAGGCCTCATCCTCGGGCACGCCTTTGGCTTTCATCAACAAGCCTTTGGCGCGGTCGATCACCTTGCGTTCTTCCAATGCGCGGCGAGTTTCAGCCAGTTCCGTCCGCATCTGGCGCAGGACCTGAAACCGAGCGATGGCCGTGTCTATCACCGGCTTGATACGCTCGGCCTGAAGGCCGTCGACCACATAGGCCGAGACACCCGCCTCAACAGCGGCTTTCGCCAACCCTCCGGCTGCGCCGGACACAAACATGGCGACGGGACGCTCCAAGGGACCTGAAGCAACGGTCAATTCCTCGAGCATGTCGCGCGACGGATTGTCGATATCAATCAGAACGATATCGGGGCTGTGGGTGGCAATCTTCCGCGCCAGTCCCGAGGCGTTTCCGATCACGAACACATCGACATTGCCGGACTCCTTCAGCGCATCCACGATGGCAAAGGCCCGGTCTTGGTTTTGTTCTACGACAACAATTGTCAGGTTCTGGCTCATACGGAGTCAGTTGGGCGCGCCGCATGGGGTTGGCAACAGATCGATTGCTGCGCTTGCAAAGGGACCACAAGTGTAGATCAATTTTTGGGCGAACAACGTCTGAGTGCGTATTCTTCAGGCAATCACAGGGCGCAGCTATTGGGATTGTCTAGGGGTCAGATGCATTCGTTCGATACAGTCGCCGCATCAGAGTTGGGGTCAGGTACATCGGAATCTGGTAGGCCCCGATAAAGACCATGATTGGGGCGATGACCTCGGGCGGCAACGCGACAAAGAACAGGGCAATATTGCGATTGCCTGCGATCAAGGAAACGGCCGTCGCTTGTGCTGGTGGGCTCCGCCTGCGCAATAGGCTGGACATCACGGCCTGAGCGCCAAAGTTGATCACGCAGGCAAAAGCGACCCAGAACAGCGCGATGCCGGGGGCCTCCAGGGCTGTTGCGCTGAGCGACGGCATCAGGCCAATCACAAAGACCGCCAGGGTGATCGCGCCCAACCCTTCAAGATTGCTGAGCGTGGACGCGGACGGGTTTCGAAGGACAGTCAGGCGCAGGACGATCGCAGCGGAGGCCGCAACGGCGATGGACAAGAACAAGCGGGCCGAAGCACCGGTGACGGCGCGAATATCCTCCAGCTCTGGCATGAGCCAGAAGACGGGCAGAGCCGTCAGGGGCAAAAGCGCGGTTCCCACCACCACAAGCCGCACTGCGTGTTCTGCCGGGTGTCCCATCATCAGGCACATGTTCGGGCTGCCGGAAATCGAGGGCGCTGCGGCGACGATGAGCAGCGACAGGAAGATCGGCGAACTCATCCAGCCGGCCGTGTATCCAATGGCCAGAAGCGTCAGCGGCACCGCAAGTTGCAGTGCTGCAATCGTGCGGATCACGCTGCGCAGGTCTGACAGCGAGCCAATGAGTGTTTTTGGCTCCATCCTTAGGACGGTCACGAACAGAAGCACCATGACGAGCGGCGGCAACAGCGGGCGCATCGGCTCGGCGAGGCTGGGCAAGAGCAGACCGGCAACCAGCCCCGCGACCAGTACAATGGGGCCGTTGCGGGCCGCCAGATGTAGCGGGTTCAAGTGGCGCTACCCGCCGGGGCTCTGACGTAGGTTATCAGGCAACCAGGTGGCCAGCTCAGGGAACCAGATCAGAACAAATACCATCAGCACCATGATCAGGAACATCGGAATGGCGGCGCGGGCGATATAGCTCATCTCGTGGTTGGTCATGCCCTGCATCACGAAAAGGTTAAACCCGATGGGCGGCGTGATCTGGGCCATCTCTACGACAACGACGATGAAGATGCCGAACCAGATCAGATCAATCCCCGCATCGCGGATCATCGGTTCGACCACGGCCATGGTCAGTACGACCGACGAGATGCCGTCCAGAAAACACCCCAGTATGATGTAGAAGACCAGCAGCACCATCAGCAGCTCGAACCGTGTCAGTTCCCACCCGGCAATGAGGTCGGCGAGGCCTCGAGGCAGGCCGGTGAAGCCCATCGACAACGACAGGAAGGCCGCGCCTGAAAGGATCAAGGCAATCATCGCGCTGGTGCGCGTTGCGCCCATCAAGCTTTCGGTGAAGGTCTTCCAGTTGAGCGAGCCTTGACCGGCGGCCAACAACAGCCCTCCGATCACGCCAAAGGCGGCGGCTTCGGTTGCAGTGGCATAGCCCAGATACATCGAGCCAATCACCACCGTGATCAACAGGATCACCGGCAACAGGAAGCGAGAGTTGTGGATTTTCTCGCGAAAGCTCAGCTTGGCTTCGACATTGGGCTGCCAGTCCTTACCCAGTTTCGAATAGATCGCGACATAGCCCATGAACATCGCGGCCAGAACGAGGCCGGGCAGGATGCCGGCAAAGAACAGTTTGGTGATGGATTCATTGATGGTGACACCATAGACGATCAGCGTCAGCGAGGGTGGGATCATCAGGCCCAATGTTGCGGCTCCGGTCAGGGTGCCGATGATCATACGCTCTGGGTAGTTGCGCTTGCGCAGTTCCGGGATCGACATCTTGCCCACAGTGGTCAGTGTGGCCGCAGATGAGCCGGACACTGCAGCGAAGACCGTGCAGCCGACGATATTGGTATGCACCAACCCGCCGGGCAGAGGGGCCATCCACGGCGAAAGCCCTTTGAACATATCCTCGGATAATCGCGTTCGGTACAGGATTTCCCCCATCCAGATGAACATCGGCAGCGCGGTCAGGGTCCAGGACGAGGACGCGGACCAGATCGTGGTGATCATGACGTCGCCGACGGGGCGGGTTGTGAACAACTCCATCCCGACCCAGGCGACGCCCATCAGGGCAAGGCCGACCCAAACGCCAGTGCCCAGCAGGGTGAAGAGGACGAAGATGAACAGGATGATGATCGAAAGGTTTTCCATACGCTCATTCCCCCTGGCTTTGGTCGGCCAGATCGGGGGTGATGCGGTGATCCCCCTTG
Source organism: Ruegeria sp. BG3 (assembly GCF_056538485.1). Lineage (NCBI taxonomy): Bacteria > Pseudomonadati > Pseudomonadota > Alphaproteobacteria > Rhodobacterales > Roseobacteraceae > Ruegeria > Ruegeria sp. BG3. The sequence continues at coordinate 76,040 of NZ_JBQFTE010000003.1, forward strand.
AACAGCACGTGGAGCAGGTGGTCGGTTAGTGCGATAGCGAGGATCACGGCGCCGATCAGCATGGCGGATTGCGGAATCCACAGGGCGGTTCTGTCCTGCCCCTGACTGACATCGTTGAATTTCCAGCTCCAATAGACAAAGCGGTAGGCGTACCAGCAGAAATACCACATGACCGCTGTGCCGATGGCGAAACACCAGATTTCCAGAACACGCCTGAATCCGTCCGGCACGGCGTTCAACAGAATGGAAACGCGGATATGACTGCCTCGGTTCAGCGCGTTGGCAAAGGCCAGAAAGGACGCGGCCGCCATGGCGTAGCCAGCATAGTCGGGCGCGCCGGGAAAGACCTCTCCGGTCCAGCGGGCCAGCATCTGCACCACGATCAGCAGCAAAATGGCGATCAGGCTCAGCGCAGCCAGAACGCCTGCGGCCTGATAAATGAAATCCAGAACGGACCGAAGCCCACGCATAACCGCCATACTGTCCCCGCTTGGTTTGCTTTTTTTGAGATGGTGCGGGCGGCAGAAGGACCTGCCGCCCTTTTTGGCGCTATTGCTGCGCGGCGTTGAACGCATCGACGATGGCTTTGCCCTCGTCGCCTGCCGCCTCAAGCCATTCGTTGGTCATGGTGACGCCGATTTCTTTCAGCTCGCCCACCATCTGGTCAGAGGCCGGGCCAACGGTCATGCCACCATCGCGCAGACCCTGCAGAGTAAAGCCGGTGTATTCCTTGGCACGCCAATTACCGGCATATTCGGCCAGTTCCGCGCAGGCTTTGATGACGTTCTTGTTGGCGTCAGACACGCCTGACCAGACGTCCGAATTGACCATCACGTAGTTGCGCGGAAGCCAGGCGTCAACTTCGTAGAAATAGTTCAGGCTTTCCCAGACCTTGCGGTCATAGCCGGTCGACCCGGAGGACACCATCGAGTCCGCCACGCCCGTTGCAAAGGCCTGGCTGATCTCTGCGGCTTCAATCGTCACGGGCAGCATGCCCGTCAGCTCGGCCAGACGCGAGGTAGCGTTGTTGTAGGACCGGAACTTGATGCCTTTCATATCGGCGACCGAGTTCACCTCATCCTTGAAGTACAGCCCTTGCGGCGGCCAAGGCACGGCATAGAGCAGCGTCAGGTTTTGCTCGGCCAGCAGGTTCTCGATCGAGGGCTTGGCCGCTTCCCACAGTTTGGTGCTGTCGTCGAAGGACGTGGCAAGGAAGGGGATCGAATCGAAGCCGAACAGCGCGTTTTCATTCTGGTGGCCAGACAACAGGCGCTCGCCAATCGGGGCCTGCCCGGTTTGGATTGCGCGCTTGATATCGGCACCTTTGAACAGCGAACCCGAGGGGTGGGTCACGATCTCGATCTCGCCGCCGGTTCCGGTTGTTACACATTTGGCGAATTCAGCACCCGTGGCCGAGTGGAAGTTCGAGGCCGAATAGGCCATCGGCATGTCCCATTTCTCGGCCATGGCGGGGGCGGCCGCGGCGGCGGTCAATGCGGTTGCCGCGAGAAGGCTAGTGAGTTTCTTCATGATAGTCTCCCTATTGTTATGCGTTGGATTGGCTTTTTGAGCCGAATTATTCATGTTGCGAACCGTGCTGGCGCGTAGACGCTGGTATCTGTGTTTGGCGTGCGCCCTGCGATCATCTGAGCCAGCAAACGGCCGGTTTTTGGGCCGCCGGTCAGGCCGATATGGTGGTGGCCGAAGCCCATATAGGCTCCGGAGATACCGGGAACCTCACCGATGATCGGGATCGAGTCCGCAGGGGCCGGTCGGTGCCCCATCCATTCAATTTCCTCCTTCCATGTCACGCCAGGCAAGGCTGCGCGGGCGTTCTTGCGTAGCAATTCAAATGGCGCGCGTGAGGGCGGAGCGTCCAGCCCGCCAAATTCGACAATACCCGCCAACCGTATGCGCCCATCCATCGGTGTGGCAACAAATTTACCAGAGGCCACCATGACCGGGCTGCGGGGCATGGCCGATGGCGCGACCAGTTCAAGATGGTAGCCACGTTCACTTTCCAGCGGGACCGAGATGCCCAGCCGTTTGGCCACAGGCCCGGACCAGACGCCCGCGCTGACGATGGCCGTGTCGCAGGAGATGGTCTCGCCGCCCGCGCGCACGCCGGTGACTTTGCCTGCGTCTCGGATGACATCCTCAACCTCGGCGCGCAGAATGCGCCCGCCATTGGCCTCGACATGGGCGGCAAGGTCTTTCACATAGCGGCCCGGATCTCTGATATGGCCGTGATCCGCCAGCCGGGTCGCAAATGAGATGTCGCGACTGAAGACCGGATCATAGTCATGAAAGGCCTGCCCTTCGAGCTCATCCCAGTGAAACCCATGCTTGCGCCGGATGCCCCACCCAAAGGCGTCCCCTTCGAAATGAGCCCGGTCGCGGTAAAGGAACAGATAGTCCGACGGGACCAGCCATTTCTCCGCCCCGGTCCCTTCAGCCAAGGCCTTGTGGTCGTTCAAACTGTCGCCAATGATCGGGTTCAGGGCGGCGGCGATCCGGTCTACCTCGTCGGCTTTTGCGTGGCTCAGGTAGCGGGTCAGCCAAGGCACAAGCTTTGGGAAATATCCCCATTTCATGAACAGCGGCTCGGATGGGCTGAACAGCATACGGGGGGCTTTGCGCAGCAGGCCTGGCACTGTCACCGGAACGATTGAGCAGGAGGCAAGCACCCCGCCATTGCCATGAGATGTCCCCTCGGCAGGCCCCGCTTTATCAATCAGGATAACATCATGCCCATCCCGCTGTAGCCAGACAGCGGCCGAGACGCCGACAATCCCGGCACCAATGATGGCAATGGTCTTCTTGTCGCTCATGCTGCCCCCGATTTCGCAACCGCATAGTGGTTGAGCTTGGCCAGATCCGGCATCCCGCCAAGTCCGGGGGCGTCTGGCACGATGACTTGACCGTCCCGCACCTCGAAAGGGAATTCCAGGATATCTTCTGTCAGAAAATAGCTGGCCTGATAGAACTCACAGCCCAATGTGATCTCGGGCGTTGCGGCGATCATGTGGGTTCCAGCGAGATGGGCCAGGCCTGCTTCGAACATGTCGCCGCCATAGGCGCTCAGCCCATGGGTGGCGGCAATGCGGGCGACCGTCTGGCCTCGTGTCAGACCGCCAGACTTCATGATCTTGACCGAGACGCCATCGCAAATCCCCTCACGTGCGGCGCGCTCCATGTCCTCGGGGCCAAAAACACTTTCATCGGCCAGCAGTGGGACGTCGATCATCTGCTTCAGCTGCGCCATCATGCCAAAGTGCTGCGCCCGAACGGGTTGTTCGATGAAGTCGGTTTGAAACTGGGCCACGTCGCGCACCTGCGCCGGGGCGTCCTCGATGCTCAGCCCCTGATTGTAGTCGACGCGGACGGCCATTTCGGGGTGGTTCTGAGCCAGATATTCAAGCCGCATAATATCGAACGCATGATCCTTGAACCCTGTCTTGAGTTTCACGATCCGAACGCCGTCATCGCGCAACCGCGCCAACAGGTCGATATCCTGCGCGAAGTCAGGATTGGCGATGGAGCAACTCAGCGGGATCGCGTCACGGCACTTGCCGCCCAACAAGGCCCAAACCGGTAGGGCGGAGACGCGGCCAGTCAGGTCCAGCAGTGCGGCCTCCAAAGCGGCCTTGGCCTCGGTACAATGGGCGACGGCGTGGGCGGCATGGGCCATGATCGCGGCCCGGTCGGACAGGCGCGCGCCTAAAACCAGCGGGCGCAGATAGCGGTCCAGCGCTGCAAACGTGGCCTCGGGCGTGCCGGTAAACACCGACCAGGGCGAGGCCTCACCAAACCCTTGCGTGCCGTCCTCAGCGGTCAGTCTGAGGATGACGACCTCGCACGCGCCCTCGACCGAGCCGATGCCGTGATCCCGACGGGATGTCACCGGCAGCGCAAGGTGCCACAGATCATAGCCCGTAATTTTCTGTTGTAGATCAGACATCCCACCTCCGGTCAGGACGCAGCCTGCCTTGACCAGAATATCATTTCAAATACTATATATTGCTTATACTATCAGAAAAAATGATGAACCAATGTCTCTCAGATTTCGTCAGTTGCAGGCTTTTCACGCGATCATGGAGACAGGGACGGTCACCGGCGCCGCGTCAGTGCTTGGCATTTCACAGCCGGGCATCAGCAACCTTCTGTCTCAGCTAGAGCGCGAGGCGCGTTTGCCCTTGTTCGAACGCACCAAAGGACGCTTGCTGCCCACGCCCGAGGCCGAGCTTCTCTATCGTGAGGTCGATACCGTGGTGCGCGGGTTGGATCACGTGGCGCAGGCCGTAACGGATTTGCAGAACAAACACCCCGGTCAGTTGCAAGTCGCCGCCCCGCATATGCTGTCATTCGGCTTCATGCCCCGCGAGATTGCGCGCTTCTCGCAATCCCGTCCCAATCTGTCGGTCAGCTTTCAATCGCAATACTCGTCGAAAATTCAGGAATGGGTGACGTCAGGCCTGTTCGAGATCGGCATCGTCGAGATGCCCATTCTGCATGACACCCTGAACGCCAAGGTTTTTCGGTTTGAAACGCTGGCGACGTTTCCCGAAAACAGCCCTCTGGCCGCGCATGAGGTCTTGACCCCTGAACTGCTTGAAAAGGAGCCGTTCATTGTGATGGGGCCGGAGCATCAGACCCATCGTAGGACCCGCGAGGTGTTCCAAAATGCCGGGTGCGACTGGCGGACCAAGATCCACACGCATTTGTCGGAAAACCTGCTCAGCTTCGTCAAGGAGGGCATGGGCGTAGCCCTAATCGACCCGTTTACCGTGTCGTTCGATGGCGAGGACGGCTATCAAACCCGGCCGTTTCAACCGCCCGTGATGCTGGATCTTGCGGTCATCACCGCCAAAGGCCGCCCGCTCTCCGCCATCGGGCAGGCGTTTCTGGCGCAGTTGATGACCTCGATTGAGACCTTCGCCGAGGGCGTGGTACCAGACGAACGGCAGGCGATTGGATAACGCGGTTGGCAACCAGCATGAGGATGTGAAACTGTCGGGCGGAATCGACGCTCTGAACGCAGGAGGAGGGCAGATGATCGCACAGGGAGGGAAATCCATCTACGGGGCGTCGGTGGGTATCTTGATGCTCGATGCGCGGTTTCCACGCATTCCGGGCGACATGGGGAATGCGACGACCTGGCCGTTCCCCGTGCTCTATCGGATCGTGCGCGATGCCTCGCCTGACCTTGTTGTGCGGCGCGGCGCCGAGGGCATGTTGAGCGCGTTTATCGATGCGGCCCGTGACCTTGTTTGCGATGGCGCGGACGGCATCACCACGAATTGCGGTTTTCTGTCCCTGTTCCAGCAAGAATTGTCCGAGGCCGTTCCGGTTCCGGTCGTAACCTCCTCGTTGATGCAGGTTGAGATGGTCAATCGCACCCTGCCGGCCGGAAAGCGTGCTGGGGCCCTGACCATCTCGGCCTCGACCCTGACGGATGACCACTTGCGGAAAGCGCAGGTGCCCGAAGGAACGCCGATCGGAACGACGGAAGGGGGGCAGGAATTCACGCGCGCGATTCTGGGAAACGAGGAAGCGCTGGATGTCGAGAAGGCGCGCGCTGACAATGTCGAGGCGGCTCTGCGGCTGCAAAAAAACCATCCTGAGCTGGGCGCAATCGTTCTGGAATGCACCAATATGTGCCCCTATGCTGCCGATATCCAAAGCGCCACGGGGTTGCCTGTTTTCTCGATTGTCAGCTTTGTGACCTGGTTCCAATCCGGTCTTTTGCCGCAAAGGTTCTGAAAAAGCGGTGCGGCGCTCAATTGGAAAAATTAAATAATAACAATGCATAAGGCGGAATTTTTCTGCCCTCACATCAATTACTAAAAATTTAGTTTGACAGATGCGCGGTAAATCGCTGATGTTGGTTGCCATCCGGTTCGCGCCGGAATCCATAGTTTTTGGGAGGAAACAGATGCGGAGACATCTACTTTCCGCAGTGGCGGCGGCTGCCGTCATTGCGGGGCACGGTCCCGTTTGGGCCGACGAAGCCGCAGCACAACGTTGGATCGACGACGAATTCCAGCCATCGACTCTGTCGAAAGACGAACAGATGGGCGAGATGAAGTGGTTCATCGAAGCTGCACAGCCTTATGCGGGCATGGAAATCAACGTTCTGTCAGAAGGCATTCCAACGCACTCGTATGAATCCGAGGTGCTGACCAAGGCGTTCGAAGAGATCACCGGGATCAAGGTCAACCACCAGATCCTTGGCGAGGGCGAAGTGGTTCAGGCGGTTCAGACCCAGCTGCAGACGGGCCGGAACCTCTATGACGGCTACGTTAACGACAGCGACCTGATCGGGACGCACTCTCGCCTGCAATTGGCCTATCCGCTGACCGACATGATGGCGGGCGACTGGGCGGCGACGACCTCGCCGACGCTGGATCTGGATGACTTTATGGGCATTCAATTCACCACCGGTCCGGATGGCAAGCTGTATCAGCTGCCTGACCAGCAGTTCGCGAACCTCTACTGGTTCCGCAAAGACTGGTTCGACGACGAGGCCAACAAGGCCGCCTTCAAAGAGAAGTATGGCTATGACCTTGGCGTTCCGGTCAATTGGTCCGCTTACGAAGACATTGCCGAATTCTTCACCAACGACGTGAAAGAGATCGACGGTGTGACAATCTACGGTCACATGGACTACGGCAAACGCGCGCCTGACCTTGGCTGGCGTATGACCGACGCGTGGCTGTCGATGGCCGGTGCCGGTGACGTAGGTGAGCCGAACGGTATCCCCGTTGACGAATGGGGCATCCGCATGGAAGCGGGCACCTGTAACCCTGTCGGGGCCTCCGTCTCGCGCGGTGGTGCGGCCAACGGTCCGGCTGCGGTCTACGCGATCCGCAAGTGGGATGAGTGGCTGCGGGCATACGCTCCTCCGGGTGCGGCGTCCTATGACTTCTACCAGTCGCTGCCAGCGCTTAGCCAAGGCAATGTAGCCCAGCAGATCTTCTGGTACACCGCCTTTACCGCTGACATGGTGAAGCCGAAGTCCGAAGGCAACAACACCGTGGACGACGAAGGCACGCCGCTGTGGCGGATGGCGCCCAGCCCGCACGGCCCCTATTGGGAAGAAGGCCAGAAGGTCGGCTACCAAGACGTGGGCTCCTGGACGTTCCTTAAATCGACCCCCGAGGATCGTGCCCAGGCGGCTTGGCTCTATGCTCAGTTCGTGACGTCGAAGACTGTTGACGTGAAGAAGTCCCATGTGGGTCTGACCTTCATCCGCGACAGCTCGGTCAACCACGAGTCGTTCACCGAACGCGCACCCAAGCTGGGTGGTCTGGTCGAGTTCTACCGCTCGCCTGACCGCGTGGCATGGTCGCCAACTGGCATCAACGTGCCGGACTATCCGAAGCTGGCCCAGATCTGGTGGCAGCAGATCGGTGACGTGAACTCGGGCGCCTTCACCCCGCAAGAGGCGATGGATCGCCTGGCTGAGGAAATGGACATCACCATGGCCCGTATGCAGGCCGCGGATGAAAGTGCCGGTGTCTACGGTGGCTGCGGCCCACGTCTGAACGAGCCGCAGGATCCTGCCTTCTGGCTGGAGAAAGAGGGCTCGCCCAAGGCCAAGCTTGAGAACGAAAAGCCGCAAGGCCAGACCGTCAACTATGACGAACTGGTTCAGCGCTGGCAGTCTCAGTAAGCGATTGAAACCGGGGGTGCCGATTGCGGCATCCCCATCCCAAGACCAAGACAGCGCATCGCGCTGCGGGATCGGAATTCACGGACATGATCGAACTTAAAGACGCGACCAAACGGGTCGGGAACGTCATCCATATCAAACCCACATCCCTGACGCTGCAGACCGGCCATTTCAATGTGTTGCTGGGCGCGACGGGATCGGGCAAGACCTCTCTGATCAAGATGATGGCCGGGCTGGACCCGATCGCATCGGGCAAGGTCTTCATGGATGGGCAGGATGTGACAAAGCTGAACACGCAGAAGCGGCAGATCAGCCTGGTCCACCAGTTCTTCGTGAACTACCCGCATATGACCGTTTTCGACAACATCGCCTCGCCCCTGCGCGTGGCAGGCATGGCGAAATCCGAAATCCAAGGCCGCGTGGAAGAGGCTGCCGATCTGCTTCAACTGCGCCCGATGCTACATCGCCGCCCGCACGAACTGTCTGGTGGTCAGCAACAACGCACCGCCTTGGCCCGCGCGATTGCGAAAGAAAGCCGCGCCGTGTTCCTGGATGAGCCGCTGGCCAACCTCGACTACAAGCTGCGCGAAGAACTGCGTGAGCAGTTGCCGGATTTGTTCGCCGGGCGCGGCGCGGTGGTGGTTTATGCCACCTCAGAACCCGAAGAGGCGCTGTTGCTAGGTGGTCATACCGCGCTGATGGAAGACGGGTATGTGACGCAGTTCGGCCCAACGGCTGATATCTACCGAAATCCCGAAAATCTGGCTGCAGCACGCGTATTCTCGGACCCGCCGATCAACGTCGCCCGCATCACGGTTTCCGGCGCACAAGCGCAGCTTGCCGGAGGAGGTGGCTGGGCGGTACAGAACATGGCCGATGGCGAATACATGGTGGCTGTGCGCCCTCATCGCGTCACACCGATCCGGACATCTGAGGCTGACGTTGAACTGACAGGCCGCGTGATCGTGACCGAACTGTCGGGATCGGACTCCAGCGCGCATTTCCGGCATGGCGCGGACGACTGGGTGTCTTTGGCGGCAGGGGTTCACCCCTATCAGGTCGGTGAGGATCACAGTTTCTACATGAACCCGGCGCATTGCCGGTATTTCGGCCAAGACGGCCAAAGGGTGGCCTGACATGGCACAGATCAAGCTTTCCAATCTGCGACACAGCTACATGCCCACGCCGAAAGGCCCCGAGGACTATGCGCTGAAAGAAGTCGATGTCACGTGGCGCGACGGCGGAGCTTATGCGCTGCTGGGGCCGTCTGGCTGCGGCAAGTCCACTCTGCTGAATATCATCTCGGGACTGCTGACACCGTCTGAGGGTCAGATTCTGTTTGACGGTCAAGATGTTACGGCCCTGCCACCCGATCAGCGCAACATTGCGCAGGTGTTCCAGTTTCCGGTGATCTACGACACGATGACCGTGGGCGAAAACCTGGCCTTTCCCCTGAAAAACCGAGGCGTCGACCCCGCCAAAATCAAGCGGCGCGTCGATGAGATCGCCGAGATGCTGGACGTCACGGACATGCTGAACACCCGCGCCAGCGGCCTCAGCCCGGACAACAAGCAGAAGATCTCGATGGGGCGCGGGCTGGTGCGCGATGATGTGAACGCAGTGATGTTTGACGAACCGCTCACTGTGATTGACCCGCATCTGAAATGGAAGCTGCGCTCGAAGCTGAAAGAGCTGCACCAGAAAGTGCAGGCAACAATGATCTACGTGACCCACGACCAGACCGAGGCGCTGACCTTCGCGGATGAGGTGGTCGTGATGCAAGACGGCGAGGTCGTTCAGATCGGTACCCCTGTTGAGCTGTTCGAGCGCCCGCAGCACACCTTCGTTGGCCACTTCATCGGCTCCCCCGGCATGAATGTTCTGCCCTGCGAGGCCAAAGGCGACCGGGCCGTATTCGAGGGACATGAAGTGGTGCTAGAAGGCCCTACTCATGGCGACGGAGGACGCACCGATCTGGGTATCCGCCCGGAATATGTGGGCTTCGGCGATACCGGCATTCCGGCGCATGTCACCAAAGTGTCCGATATCGGCCGCCACTATGTGGTCAGTGCGATGGTCGGCAACACGGCCCTCAAGGCCGTGACCGAACACTCTGTGCCTGAACCGGGCTCACAGGTCTTCCTTCAATTCAAACCAGAACAATCCCGCGTTTACCGCGACGGCTGGATCGCAACCGAGGAGCGCAGCTGATGAGAACAGAAAACCAAAAAGCCTGGTTCTTTGTCCTGCCGGTGTTGGCACTGGTCGCGTTCAACGCGCTGGTGCCGATGATGACGGTGGTCAACTACTCGGTGCAGGAAACCTTCGGCAACAACCAGTTCTTCTGGGAGGGGCTTGGCTGGTTCGAGCAAATCCTGCGCTCAGATCGCTTCCAGGCCGCGCTGGGACGGCAGTTCCTGTTTACCTTCCTGATCCTTCTTATCGAAGTGCCTTTGGGCATCATCGTCGCCCTGTCGATGCCGCGCAAAGGGTTCTGGGTGCCGGTTTGTCTGGTCCTGATGGCCCTGCCGATGCTGATTCCGTGGAACGTGGTTGGTTCGATGTGGAACATCTTCACGCTGCCCAAGATCGGCCTGCTGGGCTACTTCCTGAATGATGTTCTGGGCATCAACTATGATATGACGCAACAGCCCCTTTCGGCTTGGATCACCGTCGTTGTCATGGATGTCTGGCACTGGACATCGCTGGTTGTGCTGCTGTGCTATGCGGGCCTCGTGTCGATCCCGGACGCGTACTATCAGGCCGCGAAGATCGACGGTGCCAGCCCTTGGTCGGTGTTCCGCTATATCCAACTGCCCAAGATGAAAACCGTTCTGACCATCGCCGTTCTGCTGCGCTTCATGGACAGTTTCAACATCTATACCGAGCCCTTCGTTCTGACCGGGGGTGGCCCGGGCAACTCAACAACCTTGCTATCGATCGACCTTGTGAAGATCGCGCTGGGACAGTTCGACCTTGGCCCTGCAGCTGCGATGAGCCTGATCTACTTCGCCATCACGTTGCTGGTCAGCTGGGTCTTCTACACTCTGATGACAAAGGATGACGCGCAATGAAGAAGCGGTCTCTTATCCCGATCCTCTATATCGCGTTTCTGATGCTGCCGATCTATTGGCTGGTGGCGATGTCCTTCAAGACCACGAACGAGATCCTGTCGGGCTTTTCTCTGTTCCCTCAGACCTTCACGCTGGAGAACTACACCACCATCCTCACCGATCCGACGTGGTACTGGGGTTACATAAACTCGATCATCTATGTGACGATCAACACGGTGCTGTCGGTCTGTGTGGCCTTGCCGGCGGCCTATGCGTTCTCGCGTTACCGCTTTCTGGGCGATAAGCAGCTGTTCTTCTGGTTGCTGACCAACCGGATGGCTCCGGCGGCGGTGTTCGCGCTGCCGTTCTTCCAGCTCTATTCCTCGATCGGGCTGTTTGACACCCATTTGGCCGTGGCTTTGGCGCATACGCTGTTCAACGTGCCGCTGGCGGTATGGATTTTGGAAGGGTTCATGCGGGGTATCCCGAAAGAGCTGGACGAGACAGCCTATGTCGACGGCTATTCCTTCCCGCGTTTCTTCGTGACGATCTTCCTGCCCAACATCAAAGCAGGCGTGGGCGTGGCGGCGTTCTTCTGCTTCATGTTCTCGTGGGTCGAGATGCTGCTGGCCAAGACGCTTACGGCGGTTGAGGCCAAGCCCATCGCCGCCGTGATGACCCGCACTGCATCCAGCGCGGGGTATGAGTTGGGCCTGCTGGCCGCCGCCGGAACCCTGACCATCATTCCCGGCGCCATCGTCATCTGGTTTGTCCGCAACTACATCGCGCGTGGTTTCGCGATGGGACGTGTATGAGGTTCGATATGCGCAAACTTCTTATCATCCTTCCCTTCTGGCCCACTTCGGTATTTGCCCAGCAGGCGGGTTGGGGCAGCGTTGGCCAGCAAGAGGAAAAAGGCTTTTCATGGACCGATCCGCTTTGGCCGGATTTCTGGATGGCATGGACGCCGGCTACGCTGGCTTTGTTCATCGGCATCTTCTCGGCCATTGCACTGATCGGTGTGCTGGAAGGATTCAAATTCCGCGATGGCATTGAACGCAAGGGCGTGCTGGGTCTGACCACAACGCTGGGTGACCGCTTGTTCATCACGCTGCTTGGCTCGGCCTATATATTTCTGGCCTGGCTCGGTTTCGTGGGCCAACCGGTCTGGACACCGCTGTTTCTGTCCATCGGTTGGGGTTTCTTCGTTTTCTGGAAAGTTTAGGCTTTGACAAAACACGAAAGGATGCTTGTCTGACAGGCACACCAAACATGACGACACCAAGAGCGATGCGAAAGAAAAAGACGACAAATCTGCTGACCGAGGTTGAACTGGAGTTCATGAACGAGCTTTGGGCCCTAGGGGAAGGCTCGGTGCGTGATGTATTGGACCGCCTGCCACCGGAACGGAATCTGGCCTATACTTCAGGTGCAACGATCCTGCGTATTCTCGACGAAAAAGGTTTTGTCGAAAGCCGCAAGGACGGAAAAACCCTGATCTACAGCCCGCTTCTGGACAAGGATCGGTACCAGGCCCGCTCGCTTCAGAACCTCTCGCGGACGTTGTTTGACAACACACCAGCCTCGCTGGTTGCGCGCTTGGTGGATGATGCGGGTCTGAGCGAGGCGGATCTTGAGGATATTCGGGCATTGGTAGAAAGGAGACTGCAAAATGACAGCGGTTAAGCCGGTTCTCGATGCCTATCTCGAACTGAATTTTGTTCTGATCCTATCGGTCGTGTTGTGGTTCGTAGCCCGATTTGTCCTGTCGCGAACCTCGATGCGACTGTCCTTTTCCGATCAGTTTCGCCTGCTCAGGGCGCTGGTGCTTTGCCTGATGCTCAGCCCGGTGTTGGCCTTTGGGGTGACGCATCTGTTCGAACTTGTCTGGCCAGGTCAACCGATGGCCATCGGCGACGTGGCTGTTGCGGCCTATCTGAGGGGTGAGATCGCGCTGCCTGCAACCCAGTTTGAGACGCTGCTGAACACGCGCCAACGCTGGGTCGAGGCGGCATTGGATGGTAGCTCAGTCTGGGCCATTGCCGCACTTGCGGCTTTGGCATTGGTCTCGGCCACGCTGGTTATCCGCGTGATCTGGGCTGCGTTGCAAATTCGTCAGACGGTCTTGGACAGTTTCCTGTGGAAACGTTCAGCCAAAGTGGATGTCCGTCTGTCGGATCACATCAAAGTTCCCTTTGCCGTGCGGGGCCTGCGCCGTCGTCACGTAATCCTGCCCAGCAATCTGCTGAACGATCGCCACGAATTGCGGTTCGCGATTGCCCATGAGTTCCAGCATGTCCGCAGCGGCGACGTTGAATGGGAACTGGTGCTGGAGTTTCTGCGCCCGCTGTTCTTCTGGAATCCGGCCTATCACATCCTGCGCTATCAGTTTGAGCGGCTGCGCGAGCTTGGCTGCGATCAGGCCATTGTTGCCAGACGTAGACTGGATACGGTGGACTATGCAAAATGCCTGCTGGACTATTGCGCCCGCACAGTCTCGCACGAGCGTCCGCAGGTCCTGAATGTTGCGCTGGTCAATGGGAACAAGGCCAAGCGGGTGCTGAGACAGCGCGTGATCGCTTTGGCGGATGGACCCAAAGGGGGGCATCCGCTGCATGCCATGGTCCTGTCTTTCAGCCTGATCTTTGCGATCGTCCTGGCTTGGGGCTCGGCCAGTTTGCGCGAGACCGACGGTTGGAGCCAAGACCGGCTTATGCTTTCGACCGTGGTCAACCTTGAGCGGCTGGAACGTCGCAACAGCGGTAACTGACAAGCGACGTCTCGGTCAGACCGAGACGCCTTGAAGAACTTGATCCCGTGACACATCCTGCTTGTGGCCTTCCAGCAGGATTTCACCCCGACGCAGGACGACAAACCGGTCGGCGAGGTCGTAGGCAAAGTCGAAATACTGCTCGACCAGCAGGATCGCCATCTGGCCCTGATCGCGCAGGTGGCGGATCACTTCGCCGATCTGCTGGATGATGTTGGGCTGAATGCCCTCGGTAGGTTCGTCCAGCAGCAAGAGCCGGGGTTTCGTGATCAACGCTCGGGCAATGGCTAGCTGTTGTTGCTGGCCGCCGGACAGATCTCCTCCGCGCCGATGCTGCATCTGGGCCAGAACCGGGAACAGATCAAAGATCTCATCCGGCACGAAATGTTCAGCCGCGGGAAGGCAGGCGAACCCGGTTTCAAGATTCTCGCGCACGGTCAGAAGCGGAAAAATCTCGCGCCCTTGCGGGACATAGGCGACACCTTTCCAGGCCATCTGATGCGCGGGCAGCGGGCCAAGATCTTCGCCATCCAGTGTCAGCGACCCGCCAGAGCGGGGATGGGTGCCCGAGATCGCCTTGATCAGGCTTGTCTTGCCGACCCCATTGGTGCCCATCACGCAGGTCACCTCACCCCTCTCGGCCTCCATCGAGATACCGTTAAGGATTTGTGAATGGCCGTAATGCAGGGTCAGATCGTTCAGTTTCAGCATCGCTCAACGCCCCAGATAGACGTCGATGACGTCCTGATTTGATGTCACATGGTCCAGAGACCCTTCGGCCAGAACCGATCCTTCATGCAGGACGGTGACCTTGCAGTTCAGGCGGCGGACGAACTCCATATCATGTTCGACGACCACCACGGCGCGGGTCTTGGCGGCTTGAACTAGAAGGTCGGTCGTGTGCTCGCGCTCCTGCGGGGTCATCCCGGCGGCAGGCTCGTCAACCAGCAGAAGGCGCGGTTCCTGCGCCAGCAACATCCCTATCTCGAGCCATTGCTTCTGCCCGTGGCTCAGCTCACCGGATTTGCGGTCAAGCTCGTCCTTCAGGCCGATCTCATCGGCCAGTTCTATGACTTTTTCCAGATCGTCTGATGAGGGCCGATAAAATAGGACACCCAGCCAACCGCGCTTGTTTTTGAGGGCCATCAGCAGGTTTTCTCTGACGCTTTGGTCCTCGAACACGGTGGGTTTCTGGAATTTCCGGCCAACCCCGGCTTGCGCGATTTTCGCCTCGCTCATCCGCAGTAGTGAGACGGATTTCTCGCCCCAGATCACGCGACCTTCGTCTGGTCGTGTCTTGCCAGTGACGATGTCCATGAAGGTCGTCTTTCCAGCCCCGTTCGGGCCGATCACGGCACGCAGTTCGGCCTCGCCGATCTGGAAAGAGAGATTGTTGATGGCGCGGAACCCGTCGAAGGTAACCGAAACGCCGCTGACCTCTAGCAGAGTGCTCATTCCGTTGCCTCCTTTTCGCGCAGGGCGCTGTCGTCGGGTCCAAGCGGCGCACCATGGCGCTGCGGTGCACGGCGGTTGGTCCAGAGGTCGAACAGCCCTCCGATACCCTTTGGTGCCAACAGGGTTACCAGCACGAAGGAGACGCCCAGCAGCACCTGCCACCAGTCAACCCATTTGATAGTGTAGAACCCCAGCGGGATATCCGGGGCCTGTCCGCCGGTGAACCATGTGCTGAGCAGGCTGACGAAAGCCGCCCCGATGACTGCGCCATACAGACGACCCCGCCCACCAATGGCGACCCAAACGGCCAGATAGATCGAAGCGATCGGGGCCATCTCTTCGGGGTTGATGATCCCAGCTTGAGGGTAGTAGAGCGCGCCCGCGATGGCGGCGATACAGGCGGTCAGGGTGAAGACGGCCAGTTTGTAGACCTCGACAGAATAGCCAAGGAACCGCACTCGCGCCTCGTTGTCGCGAATGCCACGGATGACGGAGCCGAACTTGCCCGACACGACCCACGCCGCGAGAATATAGCCCAAGCCAAGTGCCAGCGCCGAGGCCCAAAGGAACCAGATCGACACCACGTCCTGCGAGGCTGTGACACCGGGCAGGTTCTGCAAGCCGGACAGGCCGTTATTGCCGCGCAATCCGCTGTCGTTCTGGAACAGGTAGAGGGCCAACGCCAGCGTCATGGCTTGGGTCAGGATCGACAGGTAAACACCCGTCACCCGGCTGCGGAAGGCCAGCCAGCCGAAGATCAGCGCCAGAAGTCCGGGCACCAAAACGACCAGTATCAGTTGCAAGGTCAGGCTATGTGAAAAGGCCCAAATTAGCGGGAAGTCCGAAGATCCGACCACGCCAAAAATCTGCGTTCCGATAGCGTCCACGACCTCGGACGGGGTAGGGGGGATTTCGGCTTGCGACAGGGACTCGACCACGATCAGGCGGGTGCGTTCGTACATCAGCCACATGCCGATCATGTAGCCTCCTAGTCCGAAGAAGGCGAAATGCCCCAGCGAGAGGATGCCGGTAAAGCCCCAGACCAGATCCATTGCCACGGCGATCAGGCACAGGCAAAGGGTCTTGCCCAGCGTCTTGACGAAACTGGTTGAGATCGCGCCGATCCCGAATCCTTCGGACAGGACGGTCACGCCCAATGTGAACAGGGACAGGATGGCCAGAAAGACCAGTACGGAGGGGTTCTTGGCGACAAAGCTGTGTTCCATGGCTCAATCCCCCGCCGCGCGGCCTTTGAGGGCGATGATGCCCCTGGGCCGGAACTGGATGAAAATGATGATGAAGATGATCATGTAGGTTTGTGCCGCGAGGGTGTTCGACGGGTTCATCCACTCGATCCCCTTCTGCAAAAAGCCGATCATGCCCGCGCCCGCGAGCGCGCCCCAAATGTTGCCAACACCGCCGACAACCACGGTCATGAAGCTCTGTACGATATAGTCGCTGCCCAGATCCGAGGTCACCTTGGCGAACAGACCAATCGCAACCCCGGCGATTCCTGCGATGCCGGAACCAAGACCGAAAGTCAGCATATTCACGCGCCCCGGATTGATTCCCATCGACCCCGCCATGCGTGGGTTCTGTGTCACCGCGCGCATCTCAAGCCCCAGTCGAGTGCGCTTCATGATGTAGAGAAACAGTCCCAGAAAGATCATCGCCAGCACGAAGATCGCGATGCGGATATAGCTGATCGAGACCACATCGTTCAGCACCCACGCCCCGTCCAGCCAGCCGGGCGCGGTTAGCGGTCGGGCCTGCGTGCCGAAGATGTTCTTGGCCAGCTGTTGCAGCGCAATCGAGATGCCGAAAGTCGCCAGCAGCGTTTCCAGCGGGCGGGCGTAGAGCCAGCGGATCACCAGCCGCTCCATCGCGACGCCCATGGCGAAGGTGACGGCAAAGGCCATCGGGATGGCGACGATGATTGAGAGCGTATGGTCGGGGATGAACTGCTGCACCACGTAGCCGGTATAGGCGCCCATCATGATGAACTCACCATGGGCCATGTTGATCACACCCATCACGCCGAAGGTGATGGCCAGTCCGATGGCGGCGAGGAAATAGATCGACGCCAGTGAGATCGCATCCAGCGTCAGGTCGAGGGTCTGGTTCAAACCGACCTTCAGCTCGATCTGTTCCAGCGCCTTTTCGGCTGCGGATGTGATTTCGGGTGAGGGTTCGGCATAGGTCTCAAAGAAGACATGCGTTTCCAACGCAGAATCGATGTCGGCCTCGGTGATCAAAGCCGGAACGAGGCCGGCTTCTGCCAGAGCAGTGTAAGCCTGAGCGCGCGAGGTGTCCGAGTTCAATTGCGCAACAGGTATGTCCCCCACACGTCCACCGTCGATATTGGCGGCCAGTGCTGCGCGTATGTCATCGGGCGACGTGCGCGGTGCGGCAAGGTCATTGGCGACCAACAGATCATATGCCTCATCCCGCGACAGGGTTTCTGATCCAGGGTCTAGAATAGTGGCGATATTCGCATCAGAAGGCAGATCAGTGCCCGCATGTCGCTTCGTCACGACCAAAGGATTCAGGGCCGCGCGGACGTCCACACCCAGATCGTCGGACATCTCTTCAATCGCAGCAACACGCGCTGCGGTATCCTCATCGTAGCCGATGGTCAGCAATCGCTCGAGGCGTTTCTTCTGCGCTTTCAGATCGGCATCGGGCTCGTCCTCAATCGAGGCGCGCAGCGGCTCCAGCAGAGCGCCTTCGGGATCGCGTTGGATCGACGTCAAAGCGGCCAGACGTTTCGCACGATCCGGGTCGGTCAGTTGGAACTGGACCAGAGCCGTTCCAATCATCGCGCGGATGCCGCTGTTGGGTTTCAACTGTTTCAGATCGGATTTTTGATACGTGCCAACGACTTCTCCGGTGTCGAAATCGGTCAGCTCATACGTCCGCCCCTCAGCCTTTTTCCCGGCAAAGAACAGACCGTCCGACTTGCGCATCCACACGTCTTTGGCGGCCCATGTCTCAAGCATCACCTGCGCTTGCGGTAGGCCGCTGCTAGCAATCGCATCAATTGCAGGCCCAATCGTTTTGCGTGAGCTTTTGGCGATGATCTCCTGATGTTCTTGCAGGATCGGTTGCAAACCGGTCTCTTGCGCATTGGCCGTCAGGCAGGCGCACAGAATTGCGAGGCCCGCAAGGAATAGTCTTAACATGTGGTGAAACCCGAGGCGTCGTTAGGGCAAGGCGGGCGATGAAACCCGCCTTGCGAGAAGTTTAGTAGTTCGACAGGGTCTGAACGCAGGTCTTGGTCTCGGTGTTGTACATACCGCAACCCAGCTCTTTCCAATCCGAGATCAGAACTGCCGATTCTGGCAGGAAGTCAGTCCATGCATCACCTGGAACGACGTCTGTTTCGCTGATGATATCGAACTGACCGTCTTCCTGAATCTCACCGATCAGAACCGGCTTAGCCAGGTGGTGGTTGGGCAGCATCACGGCAGTGCCACCGGTCAGGTTCGGGAACTCCTGCCCGTACATCGCGGCGCGCACGGCGTCGACCTCGGTCGAGCCCGCCTCGGTCGCGGCGTTTACCCACATGTTGAAGCCAATGTAATGCGCCTCCATCGGGTCATTGGTCACGCGGTCTTCACCCATGGTTGCTTTCCACGTATCAACGAATTCGGCGTTCACGTCGGTATCTGCCGACTGGAAATAGTTCCACGCGGCCAGGTGACCGACCAGGTTGGTGGTATCCAGACCCGAGAGTTCTTCCTCACCGACCGAGAAGGCTACGACCGGGATGTCATCCGCCGAAACGCCCGCAGCCGCCAGCTCTTTGTAGAAGCCAATATTTGCGTCTCCATTGATGGTCGAGATCACGCCGACTTTCTTACCATCTGCACCCAGCGCGACAACGTCCGCCACGATCTTGGACCAGTCAGAATGACCAAAGGGGGTGTAGTTGACGAAGATATCTTCGTCTGCGATGCCTTTACCCTTCAGGTAGCTTTCCAGAATATTGTTGGTGGTCCTGGGGTAGACATAGTCTGTGCCGAGCAGAGCGAATTTCTCGACCCCCAGTTCCTCCAGAAAATAGTCGGTCGCAGGGATTGCCTGCTGGTTTGGTGCGGCACCGGTGTAGAATACGTTTTTCGAGGATTCTTCGCCCTCATACTGAACCGGATAGAACAGCAGGCCGTTCAGTTCTTCGATGACCGGCAGAACCGATTTCCGGCTGACCGAGGTCCAGTTGCCGAAGATCACGTCCACCTCATGCACGGTCAGAAGCTCGCGCGCTTTTTCAGCAAATAGCGGCCAGTCCGAGGCCGGGTCGACTACAACCGCCTCAAGCTGCTTGCCCAGCAGGCCGCCCTTGGCGTTTTGCTGGTCGATCAGCATCAGCATCGTGTCTTTCAGCGTGGTTTCCGAGATTGCCATCGTGCCGGACAGCGAATGCAGCACGCCAACCTTGATCGTGTCTTCAGCCGACAATGCAGCGGTGGCCATGGCAGCAAATACCAGTGATCCGGCGAGCGTGGATTTGAGCGATTTCATGTAATCCTCCTGGGCGGGGCCGGGAGAGAGGGCTTGCACAAAGGCGCGTTTCTCTTCTACCTGATCCCCGCAACTGTTGTTGCGTTATCGTGTGGCGGTTGTGTCCGAGGTCCAATTCGCGCAGCCGTCACACACCCTTCGAGGCGTTTCCCCCGACGAGCACCCATACGGTTTCTGCATCGCGGCAATCTTGGCAACCTGTCGGTCAGGTAAATGCAAAAATCAGCCGCATCTGATTAATTTTTAATCCATTGCCCGACTGTGTGCACAAAATTTGGTCACCTGCATCGGTTTTGTGTTCGATTGCGACGCCCAAGAATGGTTTTCCGCCATCCGAGACCCGAAACACGGGGCATGAACTGACGCCTCGGGGGTGCCCAATTACGAAACTTGCCCAAATAACACCCATTGCGGACAAAACCCCGCCTCGCGCCAAGGGGGCCGTGTCGATCAGCACCAAACCGTTGGGCATGCGGTCGGTTCTGGACGTATTCCGTCAATCCGGTTCTTTTAAATGCTTGTTTCCGCGCGCAGAATCGCACGCGTTGGATGCGGTTCTGCTGAACACAGCCGGTGGCGTCACCGGTGGGGATGCGTTTCGGTTCACCGGAACAGCGGATGAAGGCACCACGCTGACGATGACGACGCAGGCGTGTGAGCGTGCCTACAAAGCGCAGCCTGGCCCCTATGGACAGGTCGTCAATCACCTAACCGTCGCGCCCGGTGCTCGCATGAACTGGCTGCCGCAAGAGACAATCCTGTTCAACGGCAGTGCTCTGGATCGTCGACTATTGGTCGAAATGGAGCCGGACGCGACTTTGCTGATGGTCGAGCCTTTAGTCTTTGGGCGCGCGGCGATGGGCGAAACCCTGACGGATATCCGTTTGCGGGACCGGATCGAAATTCGGCGCGGTGGAGCTCCTCTGTTCTTGGATACAATGCGATTTTCCGGCGACCTGCACGCCCATCTCGCGAAGCCCCATATCGCAGACGGGGCGGGTGCAATGGCGCTGGTCGTCTTTGCCTGCAGTTCGGCCGAAGGGCAGTTGGACACGGTGCGCCAGATGTTGCCCGAAACGGCAGGTGCAACGCTGATACATGGTGATCTGCTGGTGATCCGGATGCTGGCCGAAAACAGCTTTGCCATGCGCCGTGCGCTGATGCCGGTTCTGCGGCAGCTCAACAACAACACTCTTCCCCGATGCTGGATGATCTGAGATGAACCTGACCCCCCGCGAAAAAGACAAACTGATGGTCGCCATGGCCGCCGAAGTTGCCCGCAAACGCCTTGCCCGAGGGGTCAGGCTGAACCATCCCGAGGCCATCGCTCTGATCACCGACGCTGTGGTCGAAGGTGCGCGCGACGGTCGCTCGGTGGCCGACATGATGCAGGCCGGAGCCGAAGTGATCACCCGGGATCAATGCATGGAGGGCGTGCCCGAGATGATCCACGAGGTTCAGGTCGAAGCTACCTTTCCCGACGGCACCAAGCTTGTGACCGTCCACAACCCCATTCGCTAACAAAGGAACCAAGACATGACCCGTATGCTTTTCCCCGCCCTGATCGTTGCTGGCCCTGCCGCCGCCCACACCGATACGCATATCCATGCGCACGGCACTGACTATGCGACCCTTGGCCTTGGTCTGGCGGTAGTCGCACTGGCCGCGATTGCACTGATGGTAAAGTTGAACAAATGATCCCCGGAGAGCTGTTCCCGGCCGAGGGTGAAATCACCCTGAACGCAAGCGCAGAGGCGATCACCCTGATGGTCGCCAATACTGGTGACCGCCCGGTTCAGGTCGGCTCGCACTATCATTTCGCCGAAACCAACCCGGCGCTCGACTTCGACCGCGCTGCGGCACACGGGTTGCGGCTGGATATTGCGCCGGGCACCGCTGTTCGGTTCGAGCCCGGTCAAGCGCGAGAGGTTTCGCTGATCCCGATCGGAGGCGCGCGCAAAGTCTATGGGTTCAATCAAAAGGTCATGGGGTCGCTCTGATGCCAGTAACAATCAAACGTTCTGCCTATGCCGCCATGTTCGGCCCCACCACCGGCGACAAGCTGCGGTTGGCCGATACCGATCTGGTAGTCGAGGTCGAACGCGACCTAACTGCCGAACGTGCAGGCGCTGCCGCGACTGGGGGAACCGGCGACAATGCGCTGCTCTACGGCGAAGAGGTCAAGTTCGGCGGCGGCAAGGTGATCCGCGATGGGATGGGGCAGTCTCAGGCCACGCGGGCCGAGGGGGCCGTGGACACGGTCATCACCAATGCGCTGATCGTAGACCACTCGGGCATCTACAAGGCGGATGTGGGTCTGAAAGACGGGCGTATCGCCAAGATCGGCAAGGCCGGGAACCCCGATACCCAACCTGGCGTAGACATCATCATCGGTCCCGGCACCGAGGCCATTGCGGGCGAGGGGCGAATCCTGACTGCAGGGGGCTTCGACAGCCATATCCACTTTATCTGCCCTCAGCAGATCGAAGATGCGCTGCATTCCGGCCTGACCACTATGTTGGGAGGCGGGACGGGCCCTGCGCATGGCACTCTGGCCACCACCTGCACACCGGGCCCATGGCACATAGGACGGATGTTGCAAGCCGCCGACGCGTTTCCAATGAACTTGGCCTTTGCGGGTAAAGGCAATGCCTCTCTGCCTGCGGCGCTGGAGGAGCAGGTCAACGCAGGTGCCTGCGCTCTGAAATTGCATGAGGATTGGGGCACGACCCCCGCCGCCATCGATTGCTGCCTCTCGGTGGCCGACGCGATGGATGTGCAAGTCATGATCCATACCGACACGCTGAACGAATCCGGTTTTGTCGAGAACACCGTGGGCGCAATGAAAGGCCGCACGATCCACGCCTTTCACACCGAAGGCGCAGGCGGTGGCCACGCCCCCGATATCATCAAGATCTGCGGCGAAAACCACGTTTTGCCGTCTTCGACCAACCCCACGCGCCCCTTCACCGTGAACACGGTCGAAGAGCATCTGGATATGCTGATGGTGTGCCACCACCTCGACAAATCCATCCCCGAGGACGTGGCCTTTGCCGAAAGCCGCATCCGGCGTGAGACGATCGCGGCCGAGGACATCCTCCACGACATGGGCGCGTTCAGCATCATTGCCTCGGACAGTCAGGCCATGGGCCGGGTCGGAGAAGTTCTGATCCGTACATGGCAGACCGCCGACAAGATGAAGAAGCAACGCGGCCGCCTGCCCGAGGAAACAGGTGACAATGACAACTTGCGCGTACGTCGCTACATCGCGAAATACACCATCAACCCGGCGATTGCGCATGGCCTGAGCCATCAGATCGGCAGTATTGAGGAAGGCAAACGCGCCGATCTGGTCCTGTGGAACCCGGCTTTCTTCGGGGTGAAGCCCGAGATGGTCTTGTTGGGTGGCACCATCGCCTGTGCGCAGATGGGCGACCCGAATGCCTCGATCCCTACGCCGCAACCGGTCTATAGCCGCCCCATGTTCGGAGCTTACGGCCGGTCGGTTGAAAACTCGGCGATCACATTTGTCTCGGAGGCCGCGCAAGCGAGCGGGATCGGTGATACACTGGGACTGGCGAAACAAACCGTCGCCGTGCGCAACACGCGCGATATCGGCAAGCAGGATTTGCTGCTGAATGATGCAACGCCCCAGATCGAGGTTGACCCGGAAACCTATGAGGTCCGAGCGGATGGGGAGCTGCTCACCTGTCAACCCGCCGAAGTGTTGCCGATGGCGCAGCGCTATTTCATGTTCTGATTTGAAAAGGAGGCCACGATGACCACTGCGATCAAAACCGCCCGTATCTATCACGATCACCACCACGATCCGGCGCATGCTCAGGTCTCGCTGGACTATGACGGGCGTTTCCTGCGCCGCAAAATGCTAGCCACCGATGATGGTGAGTCCTTTTTGGTCGATCTGGCGCACACGAAATCCCTCGACCATGGTGGGGTTCTGGTGCTGGAGGATGGGCGCGAGATTGAAATCATCGCCGCACCGGAAGAGTTGCTGGAAATCAGCGGGGACAATCTGCTGCACCTTGCGTGGCATATCGGCAATCGCCACACGCCCTGTCAGATCGAAGCCGACCGGCTCCTGATACAACGCGATCATGTCATTCGCGATATGCTTTTGAAACTGGGCGCAGAAATCCAAGAGGTCGTTGAACCCTTCACCCCCGAAGGTGGCGCATATGGTCATGGCAGGACACATGGCCACGCCCACTAATTCCGATATCCTGACCTTGGTGCAGTGGTTGTCTCCGGCCTATCCGGTTGGCGGCTTCGCATATTCTCATGGGTTGGAGGCCGCGATTGAACTTGGTTCGGTTACCTGCCCTCAGGATGCGGGCGCCTGGGTGTCGGACGTATTAGAGCATGGCTCTGGCTGGAACGACGCGCTTTTTCTGGGGGCGGCTTACGCCGCCGAAACCCCGGTCGACGTGACCGACATCGACGCCACAGCCCGCGCGTTCAGCGCCTCAACCGAGCGGCTAATGGAAACCAGTTTGCTCGGGCAGGCGTTTGGAGCCGTGACCGGGGATGTCTGGGGCTTGGACTTGCAGCGCCTGACCTATCCGGTGGCTGTAGGGCGTGCGGCACGATTGCAGAATTTGCCGTTGCCATTGGTTTCTGAGATGTTCCTGCAGGCATTCCTGAGCAATCTGGTCGCCTGCGCAACGCGCCTTGTGCCCTTGGGGCAGACCGATGCGCAGCGGCTGATACGGGACCTGACGCCCCTCTGCACAACGATTGCCGCAAAAGCGCAGGACGCAGGTCTGGAGGATCTGAGTTCGACGGCGTTCCTCGCGGATATCGCGGCAATGAAGCATGAAACACAGTATTCAAGGATTTTCCGAACATGAGCAGTACGAACGGCCCCCTCCGTGTCGGCATCGGAGGCCCCGTCGGCGCGGGCAAAACCACCCTGACCGCCGCGCTTTCTGAAGCGCTACGTGATTTCTGCTCGGTGGGCGTGATCACCAACGACATCTACACGCAGGAGGACGCCGAGGCGCTGATGCGGATGCAGATCCTGCCTCAGGACCGGATCATCGGCGTTGAAACCGGCGGTTGCCCGCATACCGCGATCCGAGAGGACGCCTCGATCAACCTTGCGGCCGTGGCCGAGATGCAGTCGCGCCACCCCGAGATTGACATCGTGCTGATCGAAAGCGGTGGCGACAACCTGTCGGCGACGTTCAGCCCGGAATTGGCGGATGTGACGCTCTATGTGATTGATGTGGCTGCGGGTGAGGAAATCCCGCGCAAGGGGGGGCCCGCGATCACGAAATCGGATCTGTTGATCATCAATAAAACCGACCTCGCCCCGCATGTGGGCGCGTCGCTAGAGGTGATGCAGGCAGACGCCACGCGTATGCGCAAAGGTCGGCCGTTCTTGTTCGCCTCACTGCGTCAACGGCAGGGCGTGCCCGAAATCGTCAGCGCATTGGCTGCAATTGGTGGGCTTGAGACGCCTTGAAGGAGAACAGTCGCCGCTGCTCGGTGCGGCGACTGTCGTTTCTAATTCGGAATGGGGTGCCAACTAGAGGTTGACCAGGGCCATCACGCCCCGACATTCACCACCATCTTGCCGAAATTCTCACCGCGCAGCAGCTGGTTGAGTGCTTCGGGCGCGGCCTCTAGCCCCTCGACCATGTGCTCGCGATATTTGACCGATCCGTCCTGAATCCAACCGGTCATATCCCGGACGAACTCCTTGTAGAGCGAGGCCGGGAAGCTGTCGAAGATGATGAACCCCTGAGCCTTCACCTTCATCCGTAGCAGCGTGCCCATGATCGCAGGCCCCATATCCGGGCCGTCCGGCAAGCCAGGCAGGTTGTACCACGAGACGACGCCGCAGATCGGGATGCGCGCAAAAGCGTTCAACAGGGGCAGGACGCCGTAAAGCACCTTGCCGCCAACATTTTCGAAGTAGACATCAATCCCATCCGGGCAGGCGGCCCGTAGCTGATCAGCAAAGTCGGCGGCTTTGTGGTCGATACAGGCGTCGAAGCCCAGATTTTCGACGACATGCGCGCATTTCTCGGCCCCGCCCGCAACGCCCACGACCCGGCACCCTTTGATCTTGGCGATCTGCCCCACGGTTGCTCCGACCGGGCCGGATGCGGCGGCAACGACCACAGTTTCTCCGGGCTTGGGCTCGCCGATCTGTAGCAACCCGGCATAAGCGGTGTAGCCGGGCATACCCAGAATACCCAACGCCCAGGACGGGTTTTGTGGCGCTTTGCCCATGTTTATGACTTCGGTCCCGTCCGAGATCGCGTAGTCCTGCCAGCCACTGCCCGACAGCACGTAGTCACCCGCTTCGAACCCGTCGAGGTTCGAGGTCACAACCTGTCCCACAACCTGTCCGGTCATGACCCCGCCAATCGCCACTGGCTCGGCGTAGGACTTTGCGTCATTCATCCGCCCGCGCATATACGGGTCCAGCGACAGGTAGCAGGTACGGATCAGCATCTCTCCTGCACCAGCAGTAGGGATATCCGTTGTCTCAAGCCGCAGCGTATTGTCATCGGGTTCCCCCTTGGGGCGTTCGTTCAGAACGATGCGGCGGTTTGTGTCTGCGGTTTGGGGCATGGTCTTGTCTCTCTGCTGAGTCTGGTTTGTCGCGCCGGCACGTCACAAGCGTCCGGGCGTCGAATTTTGTCACACCGTTCTGTATTTCGGGCGGCGCGTCAATCTTTTCACACCTTTGTGCCGCAGGGTTTGCTCAGCAAAACAGCAGGGTTGAAGATTGCCGTAGGTTCTACATTTTCCGGCGCGTTTTCCGTTTGACTGCGACGCAAAACAATTTAAGCCTTCGCAAAGAGATAGCCCCCCAAAGCAGACCTTCGCATGCCATCCAGCTTAGAAATACCAGCGACGTTGGGCCGCCGACCCGGGCATCCCTACAGGAAGGCCTATGATTGGTGGCCGCCCCCATCCCAGCGCTGAGATTGAACCCGAATTTCAACTCAACGCGAAAGACTAACATGACAACTCAAACTCTCTCGAAACCGGTTCAGGTTGAACTGGCCGAAACACATGTGCGTATCACTTGGCCCGACCATATGACCGGGGATTTTCCATTCATCTGGCTACGCGAAAATGACCCCGCTGGGTTCCACCCACAGACGCAGGAGCGCCTGACCGACCTCACCGCCATCGCGCTGGATATCAAACCCGAGCAGGCCTTCCGGTCCGACAACAATCTGCATGTTGTCTGGGCCGAGGATCAGGCGCCCACAATCTTTGATCTGGACTGGCTGCGCGATCGTCGTCCGGGCCAGCCGGCTTTTGATCCGGCCGATACCGGTTTTGTCACATGGCGGGCCGAACTTTCGCCCGCCGGTATCCCGCGTGCGAACGTCGATGGAGTGCTGACACAGGACAGCGCTTTGAAGGACTGGCTGATCGCCGCGCGTCAATACGGGCTGAGCATCGTGGACCATCTGGCCGATACCACCGAAGCTGGCATGGACGTCGCGCGCCGGATCGGCTTTTTGCGCGAGACCAATTTTGGACTGACCTTCGAGGTCAAATCCAAACCCAACCCGAATAACCTAGCCTACACGCCGGTTGCGCTGCCGCTGCACACCGATCTCACCAATCAGGAACTGCCCCCGGGATTCCAATTCCTGCACTGTCTCGCCAATGAGGCCGAGGGCGGTGAGTCGCTGTTCTGCGATGGCTATGCGGTGGCAGAGGATCTGAAACTGGAAGATCCCGATGCCTTTGACGCCCTGTGCGACATCTCGATCCCGTTCCGGTTCCATGATGGTGAAACGGACATCCGCTCGCGTAAACGGGTCATCACCTGCGATGAAAACGGCGACGTGATCGAGATCTGCTTCAACGCGCATCTGGCGGATTTCCTTGATATCGAGCCCGCTCTCATGGCGCGCTACTACCGCGCCTATCAGAAGTTCATGGCGATGACGCGCGACCCCAAATACCTGCTTCAGCTCAAGCTGAAGGGGGGCGAAATGGTGGTCTTTGATAACCGCCGCGTGCTGCATGGGCGTTCGGCCTTCGATCCCAATACAGGCCACCGTCACCTGCACGGCTGCTACGTGGACCGTGGTGAATTCGAAAGTCGTCTGCGCGTTCTGTCGCGTTAAGCGACTGACATAAGAGCAGCGCCGTCTTGGGGCGGCGCTGTCCCTCTACACCCTGTTGCGGAAAGCCGAGGGGGTCTGCCCGAACTCGGCCTTGAAAGCACGGGTCATCGCGCTGGCGTTCTCGTAGCCCGACCGGCTGGCGATTTCGGCGATGGATTGCTCGGTCTCTTCGGTTAGCCTGCGCGCAAGGTTCAGACGCAACCGACGATAGAGCGCTTGCGGTGTGGTTTTCAGGTCCGCTTGAACGCGCATTTCCAGCCGTTTCTGAGTGCACCCCGTTTTGCGTGCAACCTGTGTGATCGAAAGCGGTGTTTCCAGGTTTGCCTGCATGATGGCCAACGCACGGTTGACCAACGTGTCTTCGGTTTGCATCGGTAAGGCATAGTGGTCGCTTCGACCGCGGCTCATAAACAGATGGGCGACCTCCATCGACAACAGTGGGCCGTGATCCTTGCGGATAAGTGCCAGGGCAAGATCAAACGCCGCCATTGCTCCGGAACAGGTCAGACGAGGGCCGTCAACGACGTAGCGCTCTTGCACGACGTCCACGGCGGGAAAGGCTTCTTCAAATCGGGAAAGCTCATCCCAGTGAATCGTCGCGCGGTGCCCATCCAGTAACCCGGCCTGCGCCATCAACCAGCTGCCGGTATCCAGCCCGGCCACCTGTGCGTGCCTTTTTGCAGCCGCCAACAGGGCGCGCAGGGTTTTGGGCGTGCCTAATTGCAAGAACCCGTAGGAGGGCATCACGACGAGAACATCCCCTCGCTGGTCGGTCAGGGCGGCATCCGGCGTCACCGCGAGCCCGCTGGAGCTGTGGACGGGGTCTCCGTCAACGGAACAGAACCGCCACTCGTACAATGACTGCCGGGACAGAGTGTTGGCCGCCCGCAGAGGCTCGACCATGTTGGCGAGGCAGTGGTTCGAGAACCCATCGAACAGCAGAATGTTAAATCTGTGACTCAAAATACTACCAACTTTGCATGATATGCGGCGAAAATTGCATGCCGTGACCATGAGGAATCTCGTTTCCTGCGTCAATCACCTATCCAAGGATATCGCGCCATGCAGTTTGGTCTGACCGAAGAACAGGACATGATCGTCTCGACAGTCCGTAGCTTTGTCGAAAACGAAATCTACCCGCATGAGGCCGAGGTCGAACGCACTGGTCAGGTGCCGCATGAGCTGGGCGAAGAGATCAAACAGAAATGCATCGATCTGGGATTTTATGCATGCAACTTCCCAGAAGAGGTCGGCGGCGCAGGCCTTTCGCATCTCGACTTTACGCTGGTCGAGCGCGAGCTGGGTCGTGGATCGATGGCTCTGACCCATTTCTTCGGTCGTCCGCAGAACATTCTGATGGCCTGCAATGACGAACAACGTGAACGTTATTTGCTGCCTGCTGTGCGCGGCGAAAGGATGGATGCGCTTGCGATGACCGAACCCGATGCGGGGTCGGACGTGCGCGGGATGAAGTGTCAGGCTGTGAAGGATGGCGGCGATTGGTTCATCAACGGCTCCAAACACTTTATTTCGGGCGCGGAACACGCGGATTTCTTCATCGTCTTCATTGCGACCGGTTTGGATGAAACACCAAAAGGGCCCAAGAAGCGGATCACAACCTTCCTGGTGGATCGCGGAACGCCCGGGTTTGAGGTGCGCGAGGGGTATAACTCGGTCAGTCACAAGGGCTACAAGAACTACATCCTCTACTTCGACAATTGCCGCCTGCCGGACGCGCAGGTTCTGGGCGAGGTCGATGGTGGTTTCGCAGTCATGAACGAGTGGCTCTATGCGACCCGTCTGACGGTTGCGGCCTTCTCGGTTGGTCGGGCGCGGCGATGTTTCAACTATGCACTGAACTACGCCGCCGAGCGCAAACAGTTCGGTCAGCCCATCGGCAAATTCCAGGGCATTGGGTTCCAGATCGCCGACATGATCACCGAGATTGATGCCGCAGACTGGCTGACCTTGTCGGCTGCGTGGCGCTTGGACGAAAACCTGCCTTCGAACCGCGAAATCGCCTCGGCCAAGCTATATGCTTCGGAAATGCTGGCGCGGGTCACCGACGCGACTTTGCAAATCTATGGCGGTATGGGTCTGATGGATGACTTCCCGATCGAGCGTTTCTGGCGCGACGCGCGGGTTGAGCGGATCTGGGATGGCACCAGCGAAATCCAGCGCCACATCATCAGCCGCGATCTTCTGCGTCCGTTGGGCGCCTGAAGATGACGAAAGACCTCACCCGGCTTTTGCGCCCGAACTCCATCGCCGTGATCGGCGGTGGTGCTTGGTGTCAGCAGGTCATTCTGCAATCTGAACGAATGGGCTATGCGGGTCAGATCTGGCCTGTTCATCCCAAAGCGACCGAGATCGCTGGCCATAGGGCCTATGCCAGTCTCGAAGATCTGCCGGCATCGCCTGATGCCGTTTTCATCGGCATCAACCGCCATGCCACGATTGAGGCGGTTCGCACCCTTTCCGCCACTGGTGCAGGCGGTGCAGTGTGTTTTGCGTCAGGCTTTTCCGAGGCCGTGGCCGAGGATGACACAGGGGGCGATCTGCAGGCACAACTGGTCTCAGCTGCAGGCGACATGCCCATTTTGGGACCCAATTGCTATGGTTTCATCAACGCGTTGGACGGGGCTTTGCTGTGGCCCGACCAGCACGGGGCCAAGCCGGTCGACTCTGGCGTTGCGATCCTGACGCAAAGTTCGAATATCTCGATCAACCTGACCATGCAGAAACGTGCGTTGCCCATCGCCTATATGGTGACCTGTGGGAACATGGCGCAGACCAGCCAGGCGCAGATCGCCTCGGCCTTGCTGGACGATCCGCGTGTGACTGCCGTTGGCTTGCATATCGAAGGTTTCAAAGACATCCGCGAATGGGAAGCGTTGGCCCAGAAGGCCCACTCCAAAGGTATCCCTCTTGTGGCGCTCAAGGTCGGCGCGTCCGAGCAGGCTCAGGCCGCAACGGTGTCGCATACCGCCTCTCTGGCCGGAAGCGACGCGGGTGCGCAGGCCCTGTTGGAGCGTCTCGGCATTCCACGCTTGTCGGCCTTGCCCGATTTTCTGGAAACATTGAAGCTGCTGCATTGCTATGGCCCGCTTTCGGGCAGCAACATAGCCTCGATCAGCTGTTCCGGGGGTGAGGCGAGCCTGATCGCAGACATGGCCGTTGGGACCGGGTTGACCTTCCCGCGCCTAAGCGGCGGTCAGGAAGCCCACCTGCGCGAAGCACTCGGACCGATGGTGGCGCTGAATAACCCGCTGGACTACCACACTTATATCTGGCGCGATGAAGCGGCGATGGCACAGGCTTGGGCTGGGATGACGGGCGACGACATCGATCTGACGTTCTCGATCCTCGACTATCCGACCACGGATGCGAGCGACTGGGTCTACGCCTCTCGTGCGGCGATGAAAGTGCGCGCGGAAACTGGCGCGCGATTTGCCGTTGCCGCGACATTGCCCGAGTTGATACCCGAAGATGTAGCGCAAGAGCTTATGGACGGCGGCGTGGTGCCCTTCATGGGGCTGCGCGAAGCTCTTGCCGCAACCGAAGCGGCAGGCCAGATCACAGCCCCTTCGGACAAACCGGTCACATTGCCCGGAACGGCTGAGGCCAAAAGGACACTCACCGAAGGCGAGTCCAAACGCGTTCTGGCCGAGTTTGGATTGCGTATCCCGCAGAACCGCACAGTCACAGGTGCCGACCAGGCGCGCGCTGCCAGTCAGGACATGGACGCGCCCTTTGCGGTCAAGGGCGTGGGGCTGGCACATAAGTCGGAACACGCGGCCGTGCGATTGGGTGTTCTTGCCGAAGACGTGGCCGATGTCGCCGCAGATATCGGCACCCCTGAAATCCTGATCGAAGAGATGATCACCGGAACAGTGGCCGAGCTACTTGTGGGCGTGGTGCGCGATCCAGCGCATGGGTTTGTCCTGACTCTGGGCGCGGGCGGTGTGCTGACCGAAGTGCTGCGCGATACCGCATCCCTGCTGGTGCCCAGTTCTGCTGATGACATCCGCAACGCCTTGGGTAAATTGAAGATTGCACCGCTTCTGACGGGCTATCGCGGTCAACCAGCGGCTGATATGGATGCCATCGTGGCCGCTGTTGAGGCCGTTCAGGCCTATGTCATGCAAAACGCCGACACGCTTGGCGAGGTCGAAATTAACCCGCTCCTCTGCGCGCCCGACAAGGCGGTGGCCGTGGATGCCCTCATCAGAAAGGCCTGAGATATGGACCCGATCAAAACCCGCCGTGATGGCGCGATTCTTGAGGTCACATTGGACCGGCCCAAAGCCAATGCCATTGATCTGGCGACCAGCCGCATCATGGGCGACGTCTTTGCCGAGTTCCGCGACGACCCGGACCTGCGCGTTGCGATCCTGACAGGTGCGGGAGAGAAGTTCTTTTGCCCCGGATGGGACTTGAAAGCCGCAGCTGATGGCGATGCGGTCGACGGGGACTATGGCGTTGGCGGCTTTGGTGGCTTGCAGGAATTGCGCGACATGAACAAACCCGTCATCGCAGCTGTAAACGGCATTGCCTGCGGGGGAGGGCTGGAGCTTGCGCTGTCCGCCGACATGATCCTCGCCGCAGACCATGCGAGTTTTGCCCTGCCGGAAATCCGCTCGGGCACCGTGGCGGATGCGGCCAGCGTCAAACTGCCCAAGCGCATCCCGTATCACATCGCGATGGAGCTGCTGCTCACGGGCCGTTGGTTCGACGCTGAAGAGGCCAATCGTTGGGGATTGGTGAATGAGATCGTGGCCGCGGATCAGCTAATGGACCGCGCGTGGGAACTCGCCCGCTTGTTGGCTTCTGGCCCGCCGCTGGTCTATGCCGCGATCAAAGAGGTCGTGCGTGATGCCGAAGACAGCAAGTTCCAGGACGCCATGAACCGTATTACCAAACGGCAGCTGCGTACCGTCGATACTCTCTATGCCAGTGAGGACCAGCTGGAAGGCGCGCGCGCGTTTGCGGAAAAGCGTGATCCTGTGTGGAAAGGCAAGTAAGCAAATTTGGGGTCTGAACCCTCTCGGCGGCTCCTTCTTTCGATGGGGCCGTAACACTTTATCAGCTGCGCCCAAGGGTTCCTTGGGCCGCCTGCTAACGGATTGCATTCGCGTGTCATATTAAACTAGGACATGCCAGCCCAACGGGGCAACAGCACTTCAAACCTGCGCCACAACCCGAACGCAGCCAAACCGAAATCCATGCCACGCAATCCGTGAATTGTTCAGCGCGCGACAGAAACTGTTGCCTGAATCTGGCTGCATGTGAACAATTAGACTTGACTATGTGTCATTTATTTTTCCTAACTAACCAGTCAATCAAAAAAACAGGGAGGCTCCAGTGAAAGCCCTAACAACCATTTCAACCCTTGCCATTCTGGCATCTGCCGGGGCGGCATTGGCCAATTGCGACGAGGTCGTATTCTCGGATGTCGGCTGGACCGATATCACGGCGACCACTGCCGCAACGAAAACGATTCTTGACGCTCTGGGCTATGATACCGAGATCAAGATCCTTTCCGTTCCAGTGACTTACACTTCGATGGCTGAAGGCGATATCGACGTGTTCCTGGGCAACTGGATGCCGACCATGGAAGGCGATATCGCGCCGTATCGCGAGGCGGGAACGGTTGAAACAGTGCGCGCGAACCTGGAAGGCGCCAAGTACACGCTGGCCGTCAACGCTGCAGCCGCCGAGCTGGGCATCAAGGATTTCGCTGATATTTCAACACACTCCGATGCTCTGGACGGCAAAATCTTCGGAATCGAGCCGGGCAATGACGGCAACCGTCTGATTCAATCCATGATCGATGGCGATTCGTTTGGCCTCTCTGGTTTCGAAGTCGCTGAAAGCTCCGAGCAAGGCATGCTGGCGCAGGTGGACCGCGCCTCGCGCAAGGGCGATCCGATCGTGTTCCTGGGTTGGGAACCCCATCCAATGAACGCCAATTTCGAGATGTCCTACCTGACGGGTGGCGATGAGTTCTTTGGCCCCAACTTCGGCGGCGCGACCGTGTTCACCAACACCCGCAAAGGCTATGCAGAAGAATGCCCGAATGTTGGCGCGCTGCTGAACAACCTGGAATTCTCGCTGGCGATGGAAAACGAGATCATGGCCGCGATTCTGGATGGTGGCGAAGACCCGGCAGATGCAGCCAGCGCATGGCTGAAAGCCAACCCGGATGCCTATACCCCATGGCTGGACGGTGTCACGACCCGTGACGGTGGTGACGCAGTCGCCGCAGTAAGCGCAGCACTGGGTCAATAACCTTAAACGCCCTTCGCCGCGTGTCTGTGGCGGAGGGCTTTTTTGTGGCCTGATCTCAGGCCCGGAATACTCTGAAAGGCAGACAGATGGATTGGCTGACCGACAACAAGATACCCGTCGGCAAGACGGCCCGAGCGGTTTTTGAATGGCTCCAAGAGATAGGGGAGCCATTTTTCGATTGGTTGTCCTGGGTTCTAGAGGCGCTGATTGATGGCATATTGTGGGTGTTGCAAACGCCGCATCCTTTGATCGTTGTGGGCGTCTTCGTGGGCATCACGTGGCTGTTGCAGCGCAATTGGAAGGTTTGCCTGTTTGTGGCGCTGGGGTTTCTGTTCATTCTCAATCAGGGATATTGGGAAGAAACGACGGAAAGCCTGACTCTGGTTCTATCCTCCTGTCTGGTCTGTATGGCGATTGGCGTGCCTATTGGCATCGCGGCGGCGCATAGGCCCAAGCTTTACGTGGCGATGCGGCCGGTGCTGGACCTGATGCAAACCCTGCCGACCTTCGTCTACCTGATCCCCGCGATCGTATTCTTTGGTATTGGCATGGTGCCGGGCCTGATCGCAACCGTGATCTTCGTGTTGCCCGCTCCGATCCGCCTGACCCATCTGGGTGTGTCCTCGACTCCGACCCCGCTACTTGAAGCGGCCGAGGCCTTTGGCGCGACCAAATCCCAGACCCTGTGGAAGGTCGAACTGCCTTACGCGCTGCCGCAGATTATGACCGGCCTAAACCAGACCATCATGCTGTCGCTGTCGATGGTTGTTATCGCCGCTCTGGTCGGTGCTGATGGCTTGGGTGTTCCAGTCGTACGGGCGCTCAATCAGGTGAACACGGCCCTTGGTTTCGAGTCTGGCTTTGTCATCGTTGTTGTGGCGATCATCCTCGATCGCGTCCTTAGAGTGGAGCATTGATCCATGACCGCAGTTGAATTTGACAATGTTTCAATCGCGTTCGGCAACGACCCCAAGAGCGCGTTGCCCTTCATGGACGAAGGCAAAGACCGTGCGACGGTCAAAGAAGCCTGTGGTCAGGTGCTGGGCGTCCACAATTGCTCGCTGACCGTGCATGAGGGTGAAACGCTGGTGCTGATGGGGCTTTCCGGTTCCGGCAAATCCACGTTGCTGCGGGCGGTGAACGGGTTGAACCCGGTGATCCGCGGTGCGGTTCGGGTCTCGGACGGGTCGGAGATGGTGGATGTCACCAACGCCGACGCCCGTACCCTGCGCCGGATGCGGCAGAACCACATTGCGATGGTGTTCCAGCAGTTCGGACTGCTGCCGTGGCGCACAGTGCGCGAAAACGTCTGGCTGGGGCTGGAGCTGTCGGGCATGTCCCGTACTGAGAGGTTGCAGCGCACCGATGAGCAGCTTGCTCTGGTTGGTCTGTCCGACTGGGCGGATCGTAAGGTCGGAGAGCTGTCGGGCGGTATGCAACAACGCGTCGGTCTGGCCCGCGCCTTTTCCACCCAGGCGCCGATCCTGTTGATGGATGAGCCGTTCTCGGCCCTCGATCCGCTGATCCGGACCAAGCTGCAGGATGAACTGCTGCGGCTTCAGGAAAAGCTGAAACGCACGATCATCTTCGTGTCCCATGACCTTGATGAGGCCTTCAAGATCGGCAACCGTATCGCCATCATGGAGGGCGGTCGCATCGTACAATGCGGCACCCCGTCCGAGATCTACTCAAAACCGGAGGACGAGTATGTGGCCGATTTCGTTGCGCATATGAACCCACTGGGCGTTCTGCGCGCGCGGGACGTGATGGAGCCTGCAACCGGTACGCCGGACCGTTCTATCGACGCGGATACGGATATTCGCGATGTCATTCAGGGCTTCGACCAGAACAACGCACCGGTTGGCGTGACCGAGAACGGGGCGATCATCGGTCAGGTCACAAAAGACCGCGTGTTGAACAAGCTGGTTGATCCGATGGGGCAGTAGCCCTCTGACCTTCAACATGGGGCGGTCCGGCACTGCGGCGCCGGACCGCCCGTTCTCAATTGTTTTCGTGCCATCCCAATCGAAACCTCCTAACCTGCCTCGAGAGGTGTTGAGCTAGGAGTAGGCCGTGACAGATACCCTCCAAAGAGTTGCTGATTTCACCCTTGGTATAACACCCGAGGATATCCCCGATGCGACGCTGAACGCCGCAGCATTGATGCTGCTCGACACGCTGGGCATTACGATAGCGTCGGGTCCTATGGCGGCAGGGTCAATCGCCCGAGAAACCGCTTTTGCGCTCTACGGCGCAGGTGATCCGGCGCTCAGCGCGCGGATGTTGTTTGATGGCCGCCGGGTCAGTGCCGCCGGTTGCGCCTATGCCGCCGCAACACAGACCGACAATCTGGATGGGCATGACGGCTACAACCCGACCAAAGGGCATATCGGTGTCGCTGTCGTGCCGACGCTATGCGCGCTGGCGGAAACGGTTCCGGATTTCTCGGGCCCCGAAGCTCTGACCGCTGTCACCATCGGATATGAGGTCGCCGGGCGCGCGGGGATTTCTCTGCATGATACGGTCAGCGACTATCACACTTCGGGGGCGTGGAACGCCTTGGGTGTCGTCGCTGTCGCTGCTCGGATGCGTGGGTTGGGAGTGGACCAATTGCGGCAGGCTATGGGCATCGCCGAATATCACGGCCCTCGCAGCCAAATGATGCGCGAGATCGCCAACCCCACTATGCTGCATGATGGATCGGGCTGGGGGGCTTTGGTTGGTGTGTCTTCGGCCGTTTTGGCCGAGAAAGGCTTTACCGGCGCGCCCGCAATAACAATCGAAGCCGAAGAGGTCACGAGCCACTGGCAGGACCTTGGCCAGTTTTGGCAGATGCAGCATCAATATGTGAAACCCTACCCAATCTGCCGTTGGGCGCACGCCGCGATCGACGCTGTCCGGCAGCTAGTGCGCGACCACGGCCTGAGCCATGAAGACATCGCCTCGGTCCAGGTTAATACGTTCCGCGAGAGCGCTTGTTTGTTTCAGGGCATGCCCGACGACACCTCAAAGGCGCAGTATTCGCTGCCATTCGCGGTGGCAGTGATGATGGCCTATGGGCGGATCGGGGTCGAGCATATCTTGGGTGCGGGTCTGTCTGATCCTTTGGTGGCGTCTTTGTTGGAACGTATTTCCGTTGATGAAGACGAGCGCCATTCGGCTCGGTTCCCAGAGTGTCGCATCGCCGATGTTACGATCCGCTTGCACGACGGGCGGGTGCTGGAAACTGGCGACGTCCATGCGCGCGGCGGCCCCGAAGCCCCTATGGATCAAGCCGAAGTGGTCGCAAAATTCATGGAGTTCGCGATGCCGTCGCTCGGCGAAACAAGGGCCTCCGCCATACGTGACGCCGTCCTGGGATTGAGAGATTCGGTATCGGCTTTCTCGGATCTTGGCGCGGTGATCTATGACGCCCCGTCCGGGGCCTAGTCCCTCAAATACAGTTGAACAATCGCCCCGGGAGCCCCTTATGCTGTGGTAGCCCGAGCTCGCGCAGCAAGCAGAACATCATCGCCTGATTGGATGTGATAACGGGTTTGCCCAGCGCGGATTCAACCCGCTCGATGGCCTCGACGGACCGCATATCGGTGCAACTTAGAACGATCGCCTCGGCCTGCGGATCGTCGGCCTGGCAGGCGAGGTCGAAAACTTCGTTCGGGGTCAATTCTCCCTGACCGTAATTACCCAGTTCCCGGCCCACATCGGCGCATTTGACCGTTTCGATCTCATTTTGGGCCATGAACGCGATGGCCTGCGTATTGATCTCGCCCAGATAGGGCGACGAAAAGCCGACTTTGCGGGCCCCCAACGCCTGAATGCCTGCGATCAGAGCACTGGCCGCTGTGACTGATTTGGCATTGGCACCGGATTTGATCTGTTCGGCCAACTCGGCGTCGAAGGATGGGCCATGAGTCAGCGTGGCCGAAGTGCAGCCGTAGAGAACGATGTCGGGCCGCACGCCGGAGATCATCCGCAAATCATGGCTGATATCCGATGCGCCTAAACCGGCCATCTGATCTGAGCCGGGGATTTCGTCCACGTCATATCCACCCATGCGCTGGAAATGCAGCGTGGTATTGGGCGGGCGCATCAACGCCAGATCCGGCTCTAGGTTTGTGTTGGTGAACGGCACCAGAACGCCGATCTTGGCGGCGGTTCGGGTCTCGGTCATGTTAGCACTCCTTTTAGCACGTCGCGGGCGCGGTTCATCACGTCTGGTTTGCAAATCGTGGCGCGGAGGCAATCGCCTAGGCCATAGCCGCCCATCCCGCGCATCAAAAGGTTTTCGGCGCGCAAGGCAGCATCGACCCGTTGCGCTTGGTTGACTGACGCAAAACGCAGCAAGGCGAAATTTGTGTGGCTTTGCGGGACGGTTAACCCCATAGCACGACAATCTTCGATGAACGCATCACGGATTTCGGCAGTTTTTGCCACAACCTTTCGCATATGCGCCTGATCTCGCATCGCCGCAGCGGCGGCTGTCTGCGAGGGGATCGAGACATTGTTTGGGTTCAAAAGCTTGCGCAGTTCTGCTCCAATCTCGGGCGGAGCATAGGCCCAGCCGACCCGAGCGCCCGCCAGCCCATAGGCTTTGGAAAACGTCCGGGTGACGACCGTATCGCCGCGCTGAATCATAGCGAATATCTCTGCCGGATCATGTTCGGCATCCGAGAACTCGGCGTAGGCTTGATCGACGACCAGCAGAACGTTCTTGGGAAGGTTGATCCGCAGGCGCAGAATTTCCGTGTTCGGGATCACCGTCCCGGTCGGATTGCCGGGATTGCAGACGAAGACGATGCGCGTTTCTGGAGTGACTGCGCTCAGAATGTCATCCACCGAAACAGTTAGGTCGACCTCGCGCGCTTTGACATAATCCGCCTGCACCTGCGCGGCTGCCGAGGCGACAAACGCGTAACCGTAGTCTGTACCCAGCACGCGGTCCCCTTGCTCGGCATAGGCGCGGATCAGGCAACCGATCAGCTCCATTGACCCTGCCCCGCATAGGATATTGACGGGGTCCAACTTGTGGACTTCGGCTATCGCTGCGCGGAGGTCCGGCCATTCCGGATCAGGATAGAGCGGCATATCTGCCATCGCGACCTGTCCGGCGGCAATGGCGGCAGGGCTGGCGGGAAAGGCGCTTTCGTTCTGGGCCAGTGAAATCGTCTGAGGACCGCCAAGATCGGCCAGCGCATAGGCGGCCAGGGCACCAACATGAGGGACGGGCCGGATCATGAGCCACCTCCGTATGCTTTGGCCCCTTCGGCGCTGACCAAGCCGCGCTTGAGATCCAGTGCCAGCGCATCCGGTTCTCTGTCTGTCGGATCGCCGAAGCCACCGCCTCCAGGGGTTTCAAAGATAAGGTAATCGCCGTCTTCCACCCTCAGCTCGCCCTTGCCGGGGATGTCAGTGTCGTTGTCGCTGAACCGGATGCGCCCGAGCGCTCCGGGTTGGCCGCCCATCCGGCCAAGCGCGGGGAATTTTAGCCGCTCGACCGAGAGGAAAACGATGAAGGGCGCGCCGTTGGCAGAGGTCATCTCGATCCGTTGCCCCAACCCGCCACGGAATTTTCCCGCACCGCCCGAGTCAGGCCGAAGCTCGCGCCGCCAGATCGTGACGGGGGCGACGCTTTCGGTGATCTCCACCTGACTGCCAAACACGCCCGAAGGGTAGGCCGTTGCCGACAACCCGTCCGCATGAGGCCGCGCGCCCGTGCCGCCGTTATGCACAGGCTCCACCGCGAATTCGCGTCCTCCGTCACGGGCCACCTCAGGAGCGTGGCGCATGGGCAGGTCGAACATGCAGGATGCGCCCTCGGCCGGGACCTGATCAGGCAGGGCTTGATGCAGGCAGCCCAGAACCAAATCAGGGGTCACCTGACCCAATGTGTGCCGCATCGCGACGGGCACGGGGCGCTGCGCATTCAGGATGCAGCCCTTGGGACCATCGACGGTAAACGGCTCCAGTGAGCCTGCATTGTTGGGAATGTCCGACCCGACAATGCAGCGCAGGGCAAAAACGGTATAGGCGGTGGCATAGTTCAGGGGCACGTTGATGCCCTTGCGCGAACATCCGGATGTGCCGGTGAAATCCACATGCATCCCATCGGCGCTGACGGTCAGGGTGGCGTGCAGTTCCAGTTCATTCTCATAGCCATCCATCTGCAGGACGTTCTTATAGATGCCAGCAGGCACAGCGGCGATGGCGGACAGAGTGCCCCGGCGCGAGGTCTCGATGATGTAGGCCCCCAGTGCGTCCAGATCGTCTATGTCGAATTCCTCCATCATCGACACCAACCGGTTCACCCCAGCCTCGCAGCAGGCGATCAGGGCGTAGATATCGCCCTCATTCGCCACCGGTTCACGACTGTTGGCGCGGATGATGTCCAGCAGCAGGGCGTTCGGCGTGCCTTCCTCGACCAGTTTGCAGGGCGGGATCAGCAGGCCCTCGTCGTATATGTCCGAGCCCTCAGGCCCCATTCCAAGCCCGCCCAGGTCAACCAGATGCGAGGTGCAGGAGGTGAAGCCGACGACCTTGCCATCCTTGAACGCAGGCATCATCAGCAGGAAGTCGTTCAAGTGACCCGAGGCGAGCCATGGATCGTTCGTCATATAGATGTCGCCGGGTTTCATCGTTTGAACCGGGAAGGCGGCGCGCAGATGCTGAACGGCTTCGGCCATGGTGTTGATATGGCCCGGCGTCCCGGTCACGGCCTGCGCCAGCATCCGGCCGTTTGCGTCGAAAATCCCGGCAGAAATGTCGCCGCATTCGCGCACGATCGGGCTAAAGGCGGCGCGGATCAGGGTTTGGCCCTGTTCCTCGACAACCGCCAGCAGCCGGTTCCACATCACTTGTAGTCGGGCAGGGGTCATTGCGTGCCTCCTTTCTGGTTCCGGATCAGGACGAGGTTTCCGATGGCATCCACATGGGCCGAAAAATCGGCTGAGACGAGCGTCGTCGTCTGTGGTTCATGGATCAGCGCGGGGCCGCAGATGTGGTCGCCGGGCTTGAGACTAGCGCGGGCCACAAAACCAGCCTGTTTCATCTGCCCGTCTACATCACAAATGATTGGTCGGTTTTCTGAAGGTGTCATCGTGGTCAGCGCCGGGGTGGAAAGCAGTTCGGGAACGGCAGCGTCCGGTGTCGCAACCTGCACAGCCCAGTTCAAAATCTCGATCTGCATGCCCGGCACGGGGCGCGAGAATTGCTTGCGGTATTCCGTTTCAAACGCCTCGGTCAGCGGGGCGAGGTCTTCGATAGTAAGTGTTCGATTGGGCAGCGAAATCTCAATCTCGTGCCCTTGACCGTTATAGCGCATGAAGGCCGATCGTCGGATTTCGGTTGGTGAATCTCCCGCACCTTGGGCGACGACGGCGCTGGCCTCGGCGATCATATCGTCAAAAAGGCCGTTGATCGCCGTAAAATCCAACGTACCCAGTAGAGAATAGTACGAGCGTACGATCTCAAACGACACGGGTGCAAACAGGAAACCCACCGCCGAGCCAACACCGGGATTTGGAGGCACCACGATCCGGCTTACACCCGCAGATCGGGCCACACGGCTGGCATGGAGAGGGCCGTTGCCGCCAAAAGCGATCATGGCGCGTGGTCCGAGGTCTTTGCCTGATTCCACCGCATGCATCCGCCCAGCGCTCGCCATGCTTTCATCCACGATGCGACTAACCCCGTCAGCGGCCCCTGTCGCGTCGGTTTCAAGCGCCGTGCCGATTACGCTTTGCAACGCGCCGTTTGACGCCTCAGGGTCAATCTTGATGAACCCTTCGGCAAATGTGTCGGGCACGATGTAGCCCAGAGTGATGTCACTGTCGGTCACAGTCGGCTCGGTTCCGCCGCGCCCAAAAGCCACCGGGCCGGGCTCCGAGCCTGCCGATTTTGGCCCCACCGTCAGACGGCCCAGCCGGTCCACCCCGGCGATGGAACCTCCGCCGGCGCCGATTTCGATCATCTCGATCACGGGGATACGTACCGGCATACCAGAGCCTTTGATGAAGCGCGCGGCCCGCGCGATCTCGAACTGGCGCGAGGTTTGGGGTCGGGCATGGTCGATGAGGCAGAGCTTGGCGGTCGTGCCACCCATGTCGAAGGACAAAACCTGATCCAACCCGGCCCGAGCAGCGATACGCGCGGCTAGAACAGCCCCTCCGGCAGGGCCACTTTCGACCAGCCGGATCGGGAAACGCATGGCCGTTTGGACAGTACACATGCCCCCACCTGCGGTCATCATAAGGATCGGGCAGGTGACCCCTTCT
Organism: Ruegeria sp. BG3; assembly: GCF_056538485.1. Lineage (NCBI taxonomy): Bacteria > Pseudomonadati > Pseudomonadota > Alphaproteobacteria > Rhodobacterales > Roseobacteraceae > Ruegeria > Ruegeria sp. BG3. The sequence continues at coordinate 118,204 of NZ_JBQFTE010000003.1, forward strand.
GTTTCGAACTTTTCGACGAAGCGGGTCAGATAGGTCTCCATCAGCGGTTGGATATAGGCGTTGGCAACCGTGGTGCAGAGCCGGTCAAACTCGCGCGCCTCGGGGCTGACTTCGGATGAGATCGATACGGTCAGATCGGGGCGTCGTTCGGCAAGAGCATCGCGCAGCCGACATTCATTCATGGAGTTCGCGTAGGAATGCATGAGGCAGATCGCAACCGCATCCGCCCCGCTGGCGTCGATTTCAGCCACAAGCGCGTCAATAGCGCCTTCTTCCAGTTCGATCAGAACCTCACCGGTCGCGGACATTCGCTCGCGAACGGTCAGAGAGCGTTCACGCGGGACAAGAAGATCGGGCTTTTCTAGGTTGATATCGTATTGCGCATAGCGCCGTTCGTAGGCGATTTCGAGGATATCGCGGAAGCCTTCAGTCGCGACGGTTGCCACGGTGGCCCCGCGCCGCTCGATCAGAGCGTTGGTGGCCAGTGTGGTGCCGTGGATGAAGCCGGTCACTTCGGCCAGTGACCGCCCCGCGCTTTCCATGACGCGCAGCGCCCCTTCCATCGCGCCTTCGGCCGGATTTTGGTGCGTGGTCAGGGTTTTGGTCGAGGCTAATATCGTCTCATCGCCTGAAACGAGGACGGTATCGGTAAACGTGCCGCCAATATCTATGGCGAGGCGCAGAGCAGTTGTCATGGAGGGGTCCGTTGTCGTCTGTAACAGTTAGGGCATGGTGCCCGTTCGGCTTGTTACCGACGCGGTGTCACCAAGTTGCAGCCGGTGGCCCGGCGATCCATACGAGTTGGGATGCACTGACAAGTCATGAGGAAGTGTCGGGCGGTTTTTACGTCACTGCTAGCGCATTTGCGACATCCCGGCATTCCAACGACTTAAAAACCTGAACTTAGCTGCAGGGCTTATCCCGACAGCCGCGCCAAATCTGCACTTAGCACGCGGGCCTCGGAGATACTGCGCTGCAAGGCCTGCAATTGCGCTTCGGCTGTTGTGCCCTGGGGCTTTGCGTTCAGCACCCTGTCGATTCTGGCCGCTGTGGCGGGATCTCCGCCGCCGATGGCATCGCGCTGTTGCAGGATTTTCAGCTTCAGCTGTGCCAATTCCGATTCCGAGGACCTGATCTGCGCCGCCAATGCGTCGTTGCGGGCCTGAGCGGTTGCCACATCGCCCTCGGCGGCTTCGATCCGATCATCATAGGCTCCGGTCGCAATGCCGGATACACCGGCGAAGAACCCTCCGTCCGCCGGGTCAGTCGTGGTCTGGCAAGCGGCCAACAGAAGGCAAGGCAGAGCGATACGTGTGATCATGGTCTGCCCTGTCACAGTGACGACGCCAGATCGCTAGCGATCCCGCGCATCTGCGAAATCTGGTTGGACAGCGCTTGCAGATCACCGTCAATGGGCGAGGTGGTTTGGCGGCGCTTGATCGTCAGGCTGCGCGCCTCAGCAAATTCCGCCTGCCGTTTGGTTGCCCCGTCAATGGCCAGTTCCATCTGTTTAAGATTGCCATTGGCCTCGGTCAGTTCTCGTTGCAACTCGGCCTGATCAACGGTTCCCGCTGCGGCGCGAGCGTTCAGTGCGTCCAACTCAGCCTTTTGAGCCACCAGAACTTCGTTCATCACGTTCAACGTGGTCTGCATTTCGGCGGCGTTCCGGTCCAGATCGGATTTGATCTGACGCAGCCGTCTTTCGCGCCCGGCATAGCTGCGCTGCACATAGGCCACATAGGTGCCTGCCAGAGCGCCAGCACCCAGTCCGAGGGCGACACCTGTGCCTACGTCGTCAGAACCGCCCAGCCCAAAGCCGATCGCGCCCCCCGCTACACCACCTGCAATCGCCCCTTGCAGGATCGTCTTTTGCAGGGCTGCCGCCTGCTTTGCCAGATCGGCCTCGGCCTGGCTCGATCCAGCACCTACGGATCTCAGCGTTTCAGGCTCGCTGCTGCCGCCGCAGGCGGACAGAGCCAACGATGCCACTAACACGGCGGCGATCAGCCGGGTGGAATTAGATCTGCCAGCCATTGATAACTCCCTTTTTTACTATCTTCTGCCTGCGCCACATGGCGCAGAAACAATGCGGCATCCTCGCTCAAGCGCGCATGTGCTTGCCCGAGGTTACGCGAAGTCACCGCAGCGTCAAAGAAATCTGCGCCTGGCTCGGATGGAAAGAACACCACGGCGCGGGTCAAAAGTTCATCATAATAACTGCGGCTTTGATCCAGCCGCCTTAGAATGACACCGCGTGAGCGATAGATGTCGTAGATATCATTGCGGGCCTGTTGCAGTACCGGCAGCGCGGCAGGGTCCGAGCGGGCGATCTCTTCGATCTGACCCAAGGCATTTTCAGCAACGGCCAGAGTGCGTTCGACACTGCGCAGTGCAACAATATCGGTACGCAAGCTCTGCAATGTCGTGGCGGCCAGAAAGACCGAGACTTCGGCGGCGTCTTCAAACAGACGCTCTGGTGTTGCGGTTTCCTGCAGCGGCAAGCGACGGCGATACTGATCGAGGGCCGGTTCCAGGTTGCGGCTTGGCCCATCTGGCATCAGCCCAAGGGTGGAAAGGGCCGCGGCCAGCTTATCGGGTTCCGCGGCAGCCAGCGTTGCACTGATCGGCGCGGCTGGGGCGGTTGCGGTGTTCCTCAACAGCTCAATCCGGTCGCGCGCGAAAGCGGCGAACAGGCCATCGGGATAGGTCTGCAGATAGTCCTTGAAGTCGGCTTGATCGCTGCTTGCCGAAATGCTCCGCCAATGGGTCATATCGGCCTCAAAAGCGTCCGTGGGACTGGCCGAGGGCAAACCCGGCGCAAAACTATGTTCATCCAGCACGGATTCTTCGACCCATGGGATCTGACGACCTTCAGTGTCCAGAACCACTTGTTGACGCACCCGACCGAGCATTAGCCGCACATCCAGATCAGGCGTTGCAATATGATCCAGCAGGCTCGAGGTGAAGACACTGTTGTCGCCCAGCCCGTCATACGCCACGTTACCCGGGTCAGTGGCATAAGCGATCAGCAAACCTGCACCGCCTCGGATGCGGACGAGGCCCTGTTCGACCATCCCTCTCTCCGAGAACGGGTTGTTGCGGCAGGCGTCCAGCAGAAGGATGCCGACATCCGGCCCCGCCTTGGCAAGCACATCGCGCACGCGGTCGATGGTGATCGAACTTCGGCTGAGGGCGGTTAGGTCATTCCCTGAAAACTCGGTGCCGATCAGGTGGTTCTGACCGCCGATCTGAACCCCGTGACCGGCGTAAAAGAAGACAGCCATTTCAGCGCCTTGCGCCGCTTGCCCAAAGGCATGGACGGCCCGATCCATCGAGGCTGCGTTCTGGTCGGTAGCCTCGGTCACGGCAAAGCCAAGCTCTCGCAGCGCTGCGCCTAAGGCCTCAACATCGTTGACTGGGTTGCGCAAGGCCATATCCGGGGCGCGGTAGTCGGAATTGCCGATCAACAAGGCCACACGATCAGCCGCCCGGGCCGAGCCTGTCGCCAGAACCAGACAGGACATTATGCAAACCAGCAAAAATCGGAACCGACTCATACCGTCACCTTAGCGCATGGGTTTTGGACTGCACAGACAGATTGGAGCTCTATAGCCTACCCAGTCGATCCTCATCGTCCACAACGGTCAGCCGCGTATCCGGCCCGCTCCACCGCCAGAGGACGAGGTTGAGGTTTGTCGGAGTTGTCCCTGGTGCGAAGCTGCGCACCAGCAAACCGACAAAACTGTCCTTGATCAATTGCGCGGCCAGATCTTGCGTCGGGACGGCGCGACGATCCAGCATGGCCGATCGCCAACCGGGATCGGCCAGTACGGGCGCGGTCATTCCGTATTGGGCCAAGGCGGCTGCGTCTCTTGCGTCGAAGATTGGGCCCAGATCCGCGTGGTAAGAAACCAGTATCGTCGGCTGCAAATCCCCGACCTGATTGGCCTCACGCAGGGCCGTGGCCGGATCCAGCGCCGTGTAGAGCGCAGGTGCTCCCTTAGCGTTAAACCGACCACCATATTTCTCGGCCCCGCGACCCGACAGGGGCTCGCGCGCGTAGACCGGGTTTAATGCGCGAAAAAGCGGCCCGCAATACCGGCCCCCGTCAAGCGGCATCAGGCATAGACGCCGGCATCGACGGCATCAATGTATTCCAACACCTGCTGGGCCTTGCCCTCCTGGACCAGCTGCATGGCTGTTCGTCCGTCAAAGCCGGGCAGGGGTTCCGAGCGATACCAGGCATAGGCGATCAGATTCGAGCCAAAGCGCGGTTGCACTTTGTTGAGAACTTCGACCAGTTCGCGCAGGCGACGTTGGGTCTTGTCGGATTGAATGCGCGTGCGGCGTTGCAGGGCATCCTTGCCCAACCCCACGGTCAAGGCGACCTCTTCGGCGGATGTACGCAGAGCCGCCGCGATTTTCCGAGGCTCAAACAGCCCGCCTTCGGCGAATTGAGCGATCTGCATGCTACCCTCCAATTCTGTCAATTTGACAGTATATAGCGTCACTATCGCTGATTTTCAAGGATGTATGCCTTGTCACTGCCTCTCAAACCTCACCAACCCCTTGGCAGACGACATGATCCTCACCAACTTGGGACCACCCGTTGATTGACGACAGCCCGAGCGGCCCTTTTACCTGTTAGCAGCCTCGGGTATGAGGTCTCAAATGGCAAGAAAACAGCAGGAGCCCATCCATGTCGTTTCATCGCACCGCTTTTGCGGCATTGTTCGCGGCCGTGTTGCCAGCCGTCAGTTGGGCGCAATCAGAAAGCGCACCGTCTGAGGCGCTGTCCGTCGAATTGAACACAGCGCAGAATGTGGGTAATGCCTGCCGTCTGACGTTTTTGGTGCAGAACGGAACTGGAGTGTCAATCGACAAGGCAGTGTTCGAGACAGTGATTTTTGACACTGAAGGCGGCGTTGTCAGCCTGTCCCTGTTCGATTTCCGAGATCTTCCGGCGGATCGCCCGCGCGTGCGGCAGTTTGATCTGCCGGGAAGGGATTGCGCGCAGGTGGGCCGCGCCTTGATCAACGGTGCAAATACCTGCGTGGTCGACGGTGCGGATAGCACTATCTGTCGCGATACGCTCAGCCTCAACAGCCGGGTCAAAGTGGAGCTTTTGGGATGAACTTCTTGGGCACTTTGCGTGAAATTCTGGCGCTTGGCGGGCCGGTTGTTGGCATCTTGATCGTGATGTCGGTTCTGACTCTCTCGGTCACGCTGTATAAATTGTGGCAGTTCGCGGCTTGTGGTGTTGGTCGCCACAAGGTCCTGTCCGAAGCTCTGGCTGCCTGGGATGCAGGAGATCGCGCAGCGGCGCGCGCGCGGCTGAACGACAGCAGCAGCTATCTGGCGCCGATCGTCGGGGCCGCGATGGATGGGGTGGACGTCCCCGGCGTGGATGACCGTCTAGATGCCGAGGCGGGTCTGGCCCTTGCCGGGTTGGAGCGCGGCTTTCGCCTGTTGGATACGGTGGCGCAGCTTGCCCCGCTGCTTGGCTTGTTCGGAACAGTGCTCGGCATGATCAACGCGTTTCAAAGCCTGCAAACCGCCGGATCGTCGGTCGACCCGTCCTTGCTGGCCGGTGGGATCTGGGTGGCCCTTGTGACAACCGCTGTGGGCCTGGCGGTGGCGATGCCGACCTCGATGGTTCTGTCCTGGTTGGAAAGCCGCACATCGCGTGAGCGGGTGTTTGCAGACAAAGCGCTGCGGACCATTCTGGTGCCCGGTCACGCGCTGCAGACAACGGCCGGGGCACAGACCCCGCGCGCCGCCCCAGAACATGCGTAACACGGCGCCCTTCGTCAGACGCCCCTTGTCGATGACGCCGTTGATCGACGTCATATTCCTGTTGCTGCTGTTTTTCATGCTCTCTTCCACCTTCTCGCGATTTGCCGAGATTGAGTTGACCCAAGCCGCTGCCGGCAGTGGCGGGGGCACGGCACCGACGGACAGAGTGTTCTTGCAGCTTGGTCCGGACCGGTTGGTTCTGAACGGGGCCTCGATCACGTTGGCTGATCTGCTGACGCAAGTTGAAACCGGGCAGGTTCTGATCAGCCTCGACGCTGATACCTCGGCCCAACGTCTTGTCGATGTATTGGTCCCTCTGCGAGGTCGGGACGGGTTGACCGTCACGGTGTTGGAGTAGGCCGATGATCCGCCAGACATCCCAGCGCCGCAGACGCGACTCCACGATCCCGCTGATCAATGTGGTGTTCCTGATGCTGGTCTTCTTCCTGATCGCCGGCACCGTGGCCCCCCCTTTGGACCCTGATCTTGAGCTGGTCGACACCGCAGAACTGGAGGGGCGTGAGCCGCCGGACGCGCTGGTCCTGCATGCAGACGGATCGCTCAGCTTTCGCGGGCAGGCCACGGATGCGGAAACCTACATGGCGGATCATGAAGGCGAAGAGGTCCGCATCGTGCCAGACCGCGCGGCCTCGGGCCCGCGTCTGATCGAGGTGACAGGCGCGTTGCGGCGAGCAGGGGCGAAATCGGTCTTTCTGGTCACCCAGCAGGCGATCGAATGATCCGAACCTCGGCCATCATCGCCGCTGTGGCCGTTCTGGTTTCGCTCTTGGTGCATATTCTGGGGCTGAGCATGACGACAGCCAGCCTGACCCATTCGCCAAGTGTTGTGGGCGATGAGGAAGATGCGGTTACCCTCGGCACGGCCTTTGAGGATTTGGCCGAGCAGGTGCCCGAACCGATTGAGCCAGAAGAAGCGGAGGTGCCCGAACCGCCGGTCGAAACCTCGCCCGAGCCTGAAGAGGCGGAGATTCCCACAAGCGAAGCTCTGGTTGCTTCGCCCGATCCGCAAGAGCAGACTTTCGCGCCCGACACCGGCGCCTCCAATGGCGGTCAGGCCGAGGTGCCAGAGCCGGAGGTGACCGAATCCGTTGACCAGTCCGAGACGCAAACGGCAGCAAGTGATGAGGTCGACGCAACGCCCTTGGCCGAGCCATCTGATGTCGTCGAAATCCCGCAAGCCAGTGCCGCAGAGCCGGTTGAGCCGGTCGAAACGCCAGAGGCCGAGCAACTGGCCGCGTTGCCGCCCGTCGAGGTTGCGCCTGTGCCGCTGGAACAAGAGGCTGTTGAGCCAGAAATCGCGGTGGAGCCTTTACCGGAAGAAGCCGAACCTGTGGAGGACAGCGAAGGCACCGAGCAGGCGGTGGCAACTTCTCTTCGACCGCGTTTGCCCAATCGGACGCCCTCGGACGAGGTTCAACCTGCGCTGCCTGGTGCGCGCAATTTCGACAACCTGAAATTCCCAGAACAAACCATTGAATCCCCACTGGCGGCTTATCAGCGCGAAGGGATTGACGCATTCACCCGCAATGACCGTGGCAACCAGTCCGGCGGGCGAGGGCCGGGCAATTCCACCACGACCAACTATGCCGGACAAGTTCTGGTGCATCTTAACCGCGCGCCTCAGGTCTACGCACCGGTTCGCGGCTATGCGCAGGTGTTCTTTCAGATCGACCCGGATGGCTCATTGGCCTGGGTCGAGGTCATCACCAGCTCGGGCTCAGACCAGGTGGATCGGGCTGCGAAGGAGCAGGTCAGGGGGGCCGCACCGTTCCCGCCGCCGCCCGGTGGTGTCAGTCGCAAACTATCCTTTTACTACCAGAATGGCTGAGCCTAGCGCTGTCCGCGCCGTTGCTGCGTCCCGCCATCTTTGCGCATGGTCAGGCCAATCCGTTTGCGGGGGACGTCAACCTCGACAACGCGCACCTTCACAACCTGGCCGGTTTTGACCACCTCATGCGGGTCTTTGACAAACCGATCCGCCAATTGACTGACATGGACCAACCCGTCCTGGTGAACGCCGATATCCACGAAGGCCCCGAAGGCGGCCACATTGGTCACCGTCCCCTCCAGCAGCATGCCGGGTTTGAGGTCGGTGATCTCCTCAATGCCGTCCCGGAACGACGCTGTGACAAAACTGGGTCGCGGGTCACGACCCGGTTTTTCAAGCTCGGCAAAGATATCGCGCACGGTGGGCAGGCCAAAGGTCTCATTGGCGAATTGTTCAGCCCGCAAGCCCTTCAGCGCCCCGTCATGTCCCATGATCTGCCGGATATCCCGGCCGCAGGCAGCGACCACGCGGCGGGCGACGTCATAAGCTTCGGGGTGAACCGATGAGGCATCCAGCGGCTCCTCTCCTTCCCGGATGCGTAGAAATCCTGCGCATTGTTCAAAGGCGCGTGGGCCAAGGCGGTCGACCTTCAGCAAGTCTTTGCGAGACTGGAACGCGCCATTGTGATCGCGGTGCTGCACGATGGCCTCGGCCAAACCGGGGCCAAGGCCCGACACATGCGACAGCAGCGGGGCCGAGGCGGTGTTCAGGTCGACACCGACGGCGTTCACCACATCCTCGATCACCGAAGCCAGCGATTGCGACAAGCGATGCTGGTCCACGTCATGCTGGTATTGCCCAACGCCGATGGATTTCGGTTCGATCTTCACCAACTCGGCCAATGGGTCTTGCAAACGGCGCGCGATTGAGACCGCGCCGCGCAGGGATACGTCCAGATCCGGGAACTCTCGCGCCGCCAGTTCCGACGCGGAATAGACCGAGGCCCCGGCCTCAGATACGACTGTTTTGGTGGGGGTTTTGACCGACTTGGGCAGCAGGCTGAGTGTGTCGGCGACCATTCGTTCGGTTTCACGGCTAGCAGTTCCGTTGCCGATGGCGATCAGCTCGATCTGATGGGCCGAGATCAGGTTCAAGATCGCCGCCTGCGCCCCACCCAGATCGTTTTTCGGCTGAAACGGATAGAGCGTGTCTGTCGCAACGACTTTCCCGGTTGCATCCACCACGGCGGCCTTGACGCCGGTTCGAATGCCGGGATCCAGACCCAACGTGGGACGTGCGCCCGCCGGGGCCGCAAACAGAACATCCTTGAGGTTGCGCGAGAACACCTGAATCGCCTCATCCTGCGCCCGGCTGCGCAGGTCGGCCATCAGCTCAACCATCATCGACAGGGACAGCTTGACCCTCCAGGTCCAGCCCGCAACCTTGCGCAACCAATTGTCGCCAAGGCCATCGCCGCGAGTTTGTAGATGCGAGGCAACAATCGCCTCAGCCCGCGCCGCGCCCGCCTCGGGCTCAGGGGCGATATCCAGCGTGACGATCCCCTCTTTCGAAGCCCGCAGCATGGCCAGCGCCCGGTGTGAGGGGGCAGTCGCCCAAAGCTCGGAATGGTCAAAGTAGTCGCTGAACTTCGCGCCTTCCTTTTCTTTGCCCTCAACGAGTTTCGAAGACAAAAGCGCCTCTTGCTGCATGAAATTGCGAAGCTCACCCAGCAGAAGGGCGTTTTCCGTCAGCCGCTCGGTCACGATGTCACGGGCGCCGTTCAAGGCGTCCTTGGTCGTTTCGACAGCCTCGGACAGATAGCCCTGAGCAAGGACTTCGGGGTCGGCATTGCGGTCGGCCAGAATAGCGTCAGCCAGTGGCTCCAGCCCGTTTTCGCGGGCGATCATCGCCTTGGTGCGTCGCTTGGGTTTGTAGGGCAGGTAGATATCTTCCAGCTGCGCCTTGGTCTCGGCCCCGGCGATGGATTTTGCCAGATCGTCCGACAATTTGCCCTGATCCTTGATCGACGTCAGGATCGTCTGCCGCCGCGCCTCCAGCTCTCGCAGATAGGTCAGCCGGTCCGAGAGGGTTCGTAGCTGTGTATCGTCCAGCCCGCCTGTCGCCTCTTTGCGATAGCGGGCCACGAAGGGCACGGTCGCGCCTTCGTCCAGTAACCGAACGGCGGCTGAAACCTGATCCGTGCGCGCGTTGATTTCGGTGGCGATTGTGCGGGCGATACGGTCCAAGGGGGCCTCCTGATACTGGGTCGGAAGGACTTCTTAGACAGCGTTTCGGAAGAGGGGAAGAGGGTCAGCGCATTGGGGCAAGATTTCCTGAAACTGTCTGCCCCTTTGCTTGAGTTCGATGCCCGGCCGTTGATCCGGCCGGGCGTTGACTTGCCCTAGAGGCACTCTGCCAATGTGTTCGCCATATTGCGCAGAAGCTGAGGATAGAGCGCCGCGCCGGGCTCAAGTTCGGCGCCAAGCGGGTCGATCACGGCGGTTTTGGCCTCGGACCCTTCCATCACGGTTGCGATCAGGCCGGGGTTGAACTGCGGCTCGGACAGAACGCAATCAATCCCTTCCTCTTTGATGCGTCCCTGAATTTCCGCAATGCGTGCAGGGCTTGGATCGGATGCATCGCCGATCGAGATTGCACCCGACGCCGGGAAGTCGAAGTCATTTTCAAAATACTGATAGGCGTCGTGGAACACAATGAAGTTGCCTTCTTTGACAGGTGCCAGCGTTTCTGCGATCTCGGCTGACAGGGCTTCCATTTCGGCGCGCGCAGCGGCTGCGTTTTCAAAGTACTTGCCCGCATTTTCAGGGTCAGCAGCCGAGAGTTGAGCAGCAATCACATTCAGCCATGTGCTGGCATTTGCAGGCGACAACCAGGCATGCGGGTCGTGGTCGCCATGCGCGTGACCTTCGTGGTCGTCATGATCATCATGGTCTGCGTGCTCTTCATGGCCATGGTCGTCATGCGCGTGCTCATCTTCTTTGTCATGGTCGTGATCATCGTGACCATGTTCATCCTTGTGATCGTCGTGATCATCATGGGCGTGTTCGTCTTTGTGGTCGTCGTGATCGTCATGCGCGTGTTCGTCTTTGTGATCGTCATGATCATCATGCGCATGTTCGTCTTTGTGATCATCGCCATGATCTTCATGACCGTGATCGTCATGATCCTCGTCATCGCCGTGATCATGCGCTTCGAACAGCGCGTCCTCACGGAAGTCCAGCAGAGTGGTTCCGTCCGCCTCCAGCAACGATGTAACAGTCGCGCCGCCAGCGAGCGTTTCGACAGCGTTTTCCATCCACGGCGTCAGATCTTCGCCAATCCAGAAGACCAAATCCGCCTCTTGCAGAGCTGCCGCCTCGGACGGGCGCAGGTTGTATTCATGCGGCGAGGCGCCCGGCTGAACGATCAGGCTGGGTTCGCCCACGCCGTCCATCACACGGGCCACAAGCGAATGCACTGGGGCAATGTCAACGGCAACATTCGGGACGTCGGCCATGGCTGTTCCGCCCAGCAATGTTGCGGTGATCGAAATGGAAAGGAGGTTTCTGGACATCGGACCCTCTGTGTGATTTTATAACATTTAGACGTGGCATATAAGATATAAGATAACATGACAAGTCAGAGGCAACAGAACTCGACCAGCGAAGCTGCGCCGGTGGGTTTTCACGATCATGACCACGTGTCCTGCGTGGAAACCGGCCTTGCCATAGCCGAGGCAAAGTGCAGCGCCGAGGGGCTGCGCCTGACGCCTGTGCGCCACAAGGTGCTGGAAATGCTGTTGCAGGAACACCGGGCACTTGGCGCCTATGCCATCCTTGATCGCCTGAGGGACGAGGGCTTTGGCTCACAGCCGCCCGTGGCCTATCGCGCTTTGGATTTTCTGGTCGAAAACGGGTTTGTCCATAAGATCGAACGCCTGAACGCTTTTGTAGCCTGCGCCCATCCGGGGGCGACGCATTCACCTGTCTTCATGATCTGCCGTGGCTGTGACGCGGTGGCTGAGGCATCCTCGGCCGTCGATAGCGGGGCCCTTGGCGATGCCGCCCGCGCCGTGGGTTTTGAAATCGAACGTACTGTAGTAGAAGCCGAAGGTCTCTGCTCTGACTGCACCGAAAAGGCCTAGCAATGTCCCTTGTCACCGTTGAAGACCTGAGCGTGAGCTACGGGGCCAATACCGTGCTGCGCCATGTCCATATGATCATCGAACCCGGTGAGATCGTGACAATTGTCGGGCCGAACGGGTCCGGCAAAACAAGCCTGTTGCGCGCCATTATCGGGGCGACCAAACCTGCCAAAGGGCACATTACGCGCAAAAAGGGCCTGCGGATCGGATACGTGCCGCAGAAGTTGCATATCGATCCGACGCTGCCCATTTCAGTCGAGCGCTTCATGCGCCTGACCAATCACGTCAGCCGCGCCCGCTGTGCCGAGGCGCTTGAAGAAGCCGGCGTTCCAGATCTGTTGAAGCGGCAGATGACACAATTGTCCGGTGGGCAGTTTCAGCGCGTGCTGTTGGCGCGTGCCTTGATCAACCACCCGGACATCCTTTTGCTGGACGAAGCGACACAGGGTTTGGATCAACCGGGTTCAGCGGCCTTTTACCGGCAGATTGAAACCGTGCGCCGCGAGACCGGCTGCGCCATTTTGATGATCAGCCACGAGTTGCATGTGGTCATGAGTGCCTCGGACAGGGTGATCTGCCTAAACGGTCATGTCTGCTGCGAAGGCTCGCCGGCTGTTGTGGCTTCAGCCCCTGAATATCGCGCCTTGTTTGGGACAGGGACCGGAGGAGCGCTGGCGCTGTACCGACATGACCACGATCATCATCACGACCACGATCATAGCTCTCAGGACGCTGCAGAATAATGCTGGATGACTTTATGACCCGCGCGACATTGGCCGGGATTGGTGTGGCTTTTGCGGCGGCTCCGCTGGGATGTTTCGTGGTCTGGCGCCGAATGGCCTATTTCGGCGATGCAACCGCGCATGCGGCCATTCTGGGCGTTGCGCTGTCGCTGACCTTCCAGATGTCTATTTTCGCGGGCGCATTGGCCGTAGCTCTGCTGATGGCGTTGACGGTTACTTTGCTGTCCGGGCGGGGATACGCGATGGACACACTATTGGGCGTTCTGGCCCATTCTGCACTGGCCTTTGGCCTCGTCGCAGTGTCATTCCTTTCAGGTGTTCGCATTGACCTGATGGCCTATCTTTTCGGCGATATTCTGGCCGTTTCGCGCACGGACCTCGCCGTGATCTGGGGCGGTGCGGCATTGGTCGTTGCCCTCATCGGCTGGCGTTGGTCGCAGCTATTGACCGCGACCCTGAACGAAGAGCTGGCCTATGCCAGCGGCTACGATCCCAAGCGCGAGCAGTTGATCCTGACCCTGTCTCTGGCGGTGACCGTCGCGGTGGCAATCAAGGTCGTGGGCGTTCTTCTGATCGCAGCCTTGCTGATCATTCCGGCCGCTGCTGCGCGCAGCCTCGCCCGGTCGCCCGAATCCATGGCCTTGATCGCAGCGGCCATCGGAGCGGTTTCCGCCGTAGCCGGTTTGCGGGCGGCTTACGTGTTCGACACGCCTGCAGGGCCGTCAATTGTATGCGTCGCGGCGATACTGTTTGCCTGTTTCAGCCTGTTGGGATGGAAAGGTCACAAGCGCTAGAGCGCCTTACCTTTCATTGAAGGCCCGCTCCAGCGTCAGTTGGACCGGTTTCAATAGATAGCTGAGAAGTGTCTGCTCACCCGTTGTCATCTCGGCCACAACGGTCATACCCGCTTGCAGCGGACGGTTGAGCGCACCTATGCCGATTGTCGAGCCGGCTAGGATGAAGGAGGCCCGGAAATAGGTCTCGCCCGTTTGTTCGTCTGTCATGGGCAGGGGGTGTACCGATTGCAACCGCGCCTCGACCTTGCCAAAGCGGCGTGCATCGAATGTATCGACGCTGATCGCCACCGGGTGTTCCAGAGCCACATGCCCCACCTCGGAATTGTGAATGCGCGCCTCGACCATCAAGGTCTGCCGGGTCGGAAGCAGTTCATAGAGCGTTTCGCCGGGGGCAATAACCTCACCGGGATTGGGTGAGGCAACCGACTGGATCACGCCACGCACCGGAGCGATCAGGCGCAGGTCGGCAAGCCTGGCCTCTAAGAGTTTCTGCGCGGTCTGCAACTGATGATGTTCATGTTCCAGCGCGTTGATGCGGGTCAGCACGTCCTCTCTCAGGGTTAGGCCCCCTTCCGCGAGGGCCGCTTTTGCAAGGGTCAAAGCGTTGCGCGCCTCGGCAACGCGCACACGGGCGTCTTCGGCAGCGGCGCGCATGGCGTCGACTTCGTCTTCTTCTTCCAGAAAATCGCTTAGAGACTTAAGACCCTGCGACTGCAGCTTCGCGTAGCGATCCAGAACCTGCTCTTTTTTTGTGACCCTTTGGCGCGCGAACGCTGCGGCGTCTTCAAGAATCTGCAAGGTCTTGGTTTGCTGCTCAATCGAAACACGCTGAACCTTCTGGCTTTCTAGGAATAGCTCAATACGGGCCGCAGCCGTCGTAAGACCAGAATTCCTAAGCGTTTGTACCTGTGCGGACCTGTGCGGCGTATCGCCTTCAAGCATGGCAAGCACGGCCCTTGCATTTCCTAAATCCCGCGCGACCGAAAAGGCTTGCGCGGACAAGACCTCCATCTCTTGTGTTAGCTCTGGGTGGTGCAATTCAACCAGAACATCACCAATTTCTACAGTTTGACCGTCCTGAACATGGACTGAACGGACAATCCCGCCTTCCATGGTTTCGATCTGAACATAGTGGCCCAGGGGAACGATGGTGCCCGGCGCGCGTGTAATCTGTGGCACCTCGGTGCGCCATGACAAAGCGATCAGGCTGGCAAGAAAGCCGGTGATAGCAAGCGCGAGGAATGCTGCGAACCGAGGCGCGCGGGCACGCTTTAGTCGAGCGCTGCGATCCAGCGGCCCTTCTCGGTATGTAGACTTTTTTCGGAAAACCATCGTCAAGCTCCAAGCGTTTTCAGAGCGGCCAACATCTTCTTGCGCCCGACATCTCCGGTGTCGTTCACAGCTACCTGACCTGCGTTGAGATAGATGAAGCGATCGGCAATTTTCAAAAAGGAACGATCTGCTGTCGCAATGATCACCGTGTGGACCCCAGCCTGATCCTTGACCCAGGTTTTGAATGCTTGACGGCGGGTGTCGTTTAACCCGTTTGTCGGCTCAGAGAACAGGTAGACCGAGGCTGGTCGTGCCATGCTGCGTGCAAGGGTGAGAGATTTCAAAATCTCATCTGGCATTTGCGAAAGGGCCTCATCAGAAAGGCGCGTCTTTACACCGTTTGCCAGAGTGTTGTGCCCTTGTCGTAAGCCCATCTTATCCAGCGAGGCTTGAATTTCCATGTTGGAAATGGACGGCGCAGCCAGCCGGAAATTCTGCGCAACAGTGCCATAGAAAAGTGATTTCTCGTAGGTGGCGTAGGTGACCGATTTACGCAGCTCATCCCGCGCGATTTGGCGGATGTCGATCCCGTCATGTTCGATCGTTCCGCCAATCGGAGCCGCCAAACCGTCGATCAGATCCAGGACAGCCGTCCGCGCGGCGGTGTCACTGCTCAGGACAATTACGACTTCGCCCTGACTAAATGTCAGGCTGACTTGCGACAGGATCGGAGGGCGAAGTGGATCGGGGCGATGTGTCACCGAGGAAAACGAGATGGAACCGTTCAGCGCTTTCTGGTGGGACCAGCCGAGGCCAAGTTCCATCTCTTGCGGCAGGGACAGCACCCGGTCCGCTTGCTCGCGGCTGGCCTGGAAAGACATAAGCTGCGGAAATCCGGAATACAGCGCCTGAAGTGGTCCAAAGATCTTTGACACCAACGCGATTGAGGCGATCAGAGCTCCAAAACTCAATTCCCCGGAAATGGCGGCATGGGCGCACAAAATAATTGCACCGGTTGTGGCCAAGGCCGCAAGCGTTTGCCCCAATGACTGCGCAAGTGCTCGGAGCTGCCGAGCGCGCTTTTTGCTTTCCTCACTGGTTTCGATCAAGGGCATGCAACGTTGGAGCCAAGGCGTTTGCATGCCGAGATTTGCGAAGGTGCCTTGATGGCCGATTGCGTCTTGTACTGCCAGCTGGCTGAGTGCGGCGTCCTGTGTGGCTTTCTTGTCGAGCTGTTTTTGACGTGGGATCGTGATCAATCCCACTATTGCCAAAGCCACTGCCAAGCCAAGTGTCCAAAGCCCGACGCTTGGCGCAAGATAGAGTAGAACGGCGAGGAACAATAAGGCAAAGGGCAGGTCCAGAAGCATGGTGATCATCTGCCCGGTAAACATCTCTCGCAGGGCCTCGAACTGGCGGAACCGGGACAGGTGCTGGTTGACGTCCGAGCTTTGGATTTGGCCCAGTGGCAGGGACATCAGTTTTCGGAACAAGGCGGTCATCAGCGCTTGTTCGCCGCGCCAGCCAATAAATGTCAGCGCGCGCGTGCGTATGTGGCGAAAACCCATGTCTGTTGCCGCGATGACGGCGACCCCAACGGCCAGTGACAGCAGCATATCAACAGATCCCGAGGGGATGATCCGGTCGTAAACAGCCATTATCAGCAGCGGAGCAAAAAGGCCCAGGATGTTGCTGAGCATGGAGACAAACAAAAGACCCGGCAGAATCGGGCGGAGGTCGCGAAAGGCCTGTGATACGGTGATCTGCGTTTTCGCGGAGTGGTCATAGGCAAAACGATCGATCCGAAACAGGCTGCACCGGTGACGTGGAAGCTTTTGAAACCGTGAATTTTCCGCCTTTACGTCATCAACCAGTACATGCGCGCCTTTGCTGTTAAGCGCGAGGAAGGCTGGCCCATGATCGGGTACGACCAAGGCAGGACAGTCCGAGGCCGCGATCTCGTGCATCCGACACCTGATCTGCGCGAATGGTATTCCGAGATTATCCAGGGTTTGTGCAATGTCCCTCGGCTGCAAGCGTTGAGAAAAGTGCGGAAACGCTTCGATCAGGCTGTCTCGGTCATGTTTCCAACCACTTGCCTGCAGGAGCGACTGGAAAAGCTGAGTGGTGTTTTCAATCGACAAAGTGGTCATGCGGCACCTCTTTTCATGCGGCACACTTCATCAGTGTCTCGATGAGCATCCTCTTGCCATTGAAGCAGATCGGAGGTCCGGATGTTGCCCAGCTGGGCGGATTGATCCGTCAGCTGGTGCAACCGTGGGTCGGGGCTTGCGATCACCAGAGTGGGGGGCGGCGAAAGCGTTTTCAAACAGGTTGCCAAGGCCTGACGCTCAGGTGCGTCCAGAACAGACGAGGGTTCATTCATCAGTAACATCCGAGGGCGTAAAGCAAGGGCTCGGGTCAGCGCGATCAGTTGTCGGTTGACCGGATCGCTTTCAAAACTCGACCCCTTGCCCAGCTGGGTATTGTAGCCTTCTGGCAGCCGGTGAATACGCCGCTCCAAACCAAGCTCGGAGGCAATCTGTTTGGCACGTTCAACCGTTTCGGTGCCGCCAAACGCGGCTAGATTGTCCAGCAAGGTTGCTGATAAGATCGCAGGGTCGCGCTCCAGCGCTACTATCCCGCCCCGACCGACAGGGGCGGATAGTTCAGTTGTTGCAGCCTCATCTATCAGGCACGAGCCGGCATTGGGCTCTTGGTTGCCCAGAATGGTCGCAAATAGGGCATCGACTATCCAACTTTCTTCGGCTTCTATCAGTATCCCAGTGCCGGGCGGCACGTGAAAACTCACTGGGCGATTAACGGCCTCTTTGTTTTGTGGGTGCGACAGGCATAGCGTTTCAACCCGTAGATCACCTTTCATTTTTTTATGGCCGATCCAGCTTGGCGGTTGCTGAGAGATACTGTCCATTTCGCGCAGTTTCCGCCGGGACAACGCGACGCTTTCTGACTGAACCCATATCGCCATGATCTTGGTTAAAGGCTGAATGATACGACCATTCAGAAGCATACAGGCCGCCAATTCGGCAATCCCGATCATGTTCTGAATGACGAGATAAGCCCCCAGTAACCCCATTGCGGCAACCATGATCTGCCCGAAAACAGCGCCAAAACTCTGCGCAAAACCCGAAAACAGGATCAGTTTGCGGCTGACCTCTACGGTCTGGTCCTCCAACAACTCAAACCTTCGGGCCATCTGAGGCTCCATCCGGTTGGCTTTGACCGTGGACAGGTTGGACAGAAGGGCCGTGAGGAACGCATAGCGACGCGAATCCAGAGCCTTGCGACGCTCGAACAGGGACCATTGCAGGTGTTTCATTAATCCCGCAAACAGTAAAACGATACAGAACGCGGCAACCGGGACCAGAACCAACCACCCTCCGATCAAGCCGATCATGAGGGCGAACAGGATGGTAAATGGCAGATCAATGGCGCGCGTTTGGCTCTGACCTGATTGGTGTTCTCGCAGTTGGCTGATCGCCATGTAGCGGTCAAAATAGGTGCCGGCGGTGTCTTGGGAGAAGTGGATCGGGTTTGCGTTCAAAACCTGTTCAAGGAATCGGCGCTGGCGGGTGACAGCACTCTCTTCGGCCCCGGTTGTCAACAGAACAGAACGCGCCCAACGCAACAAAAACTCAAGCCCAGCCCCGATCACCAGTGCCCAGGTCAGGATGCGCAACGTCTCGGTCGACTGAAAGGGGATGATGCGGTCGAAGATCAGCAGAATGGTGATTGGCATGAGAAGGGACAAGATGTTCAGCGAAAGCGACGCCGCCAGCAGAGGAATACCCATCCGCAGCCTTGTTCTGCGCTTGACCGACCTGTTCGCTTTCATGTGTTAACGCCCGTTCATTTGCCCCCTAGGTCTGGGGTCGCGGCGTTTAAGAACGAGTAAACATCAGGTCACAGGATGCGCTGAGTTTAGAAAAAATTGCATGTATTTCAGTAACTTTTGAGAAATCTCCACGTGCTACTGGTTTTTGGGAATCGTCAGTAGGTAAATCGGGGTTTTGCGATGAAAAAGCCGGACATCAATCTGAATTTTCAAGCGAATTCAGCGAAGTCTGAGCAAAGCGAAATGCAGGATATTGCAGAAAATCTTTCACGGGCACCTGCAATTTCGGCTGAGGACCCGACCAGAAGTACTCTGCATACCGGCGAACAGGCGCAAGGGGTGCTGGATGAAGCTCAGACCAGTGGCGGAGCACCTTCGGCGGGCGTCAATTTCGGTGAGAGAACGGTGGTTGAAGAAGGTGTTGAAACAGGCATAGCAAGCGTACCGCAAAGCGTTGTCGCACGGGCTGGGTCGCCCTTAAATACAAGCCCATCTGGCGAAAGTGGGCAATCGGATCACCAAGAGAGTGTCTCCTCTGCTGAAACAACTGTCGGACCGCTTCCTACTGCCGATATATCGGCTGAATTTCCGGACGCTACGCCTGAGGTCGAGCCGAACGAGCCCACCCTTCCGACAATTCCTGCGGTCTCGCCCCCTCAGCCACAGCAAGAACAAAACCAAGCCCCCAAGGATGTCATGCTCGACGGCTCAAGCCTATCAGAGGACGATGAAGGTGCGGTGGTCGGGACCATTACGGTGTTTGATCCGGATTCGGATGGGCCGCATCAGTTTGAGGTGTCTGACCCTCGGTTCGAAATCCTCGACGGTCAGTTGCGGTTGAAACCCGGTGTTGCGCTCGACCATGAAGACGCAGGCAGTGTTGAGGTGGATGTCACCGTCACGGATGAGGGCGGTTTAAGCTTGACTGAACGTTTCACAATCGACGTTGCGGATGTGAACGAAGGCCCGGAAACAGTGTCGTTGGACGGTACGACAGTGGCTGAAAACGCGATAGGGGCAGCGGTGGGAAATATTTCCGTCGTGGACCCTGATCGGAATGACGCCCATAGGTATGAGATCTCGGATGAACGCTTTGAAGCCTCGGGCGGGCAATTGCGCTTGCGACCGGGTATCTCGTTGGACCACGAGGGCGAAGATCACATTGAAATCAGTATCAAGGCGACCGACGCCGGAGGCTTGAGCGTCACCGAAACATTCTCGATATCGGTTCAGGATATCAACGAAGCGCCGATTGATCTGACTGTTCAAAACGGAACAGAAAACCTGATCCGGAACGGCAGTTTTGAGGAATTCGAGCTTGCGCAGGGCCGGTGGAGGGGGTTTGACGATGATCAAACCGGTGCCTGGACCGATGCCAACGGGATCGAGATCTGGGACCGCCTGGGAGGGCTTCAGGCCTCGGACGGGGATCAGGTGATGGAGATGGACCATGGTTGGGACATGGATAGCATCTCTCAGGTCGTGCAGACGCAGGAGGGGCAGCTCTATGATCTGGGCCTCGACCTGCGCGAACGCCTTGCGAATGGCACCGATACGGTTGAGGTGTTTTGGAACGACACACTGGTTGCAGAACTGGATCCCAAATCGTCGGATTGGGAGACGTTCCAACTGCAGGTTGTCGGTACAGGGCAAGACAAGCTGGAACTGCGTGAGACCGAAGGCCAAAACGATTCCTATGGCGCGTTGGTCGACAATATCACTCTGACCGAAGTACAGCTGACCGTGGCTGAACATGTCGCGGGCGCCGTGATTGGTCAGGTCCGGTTCGATGATCCCGATCATGGTGATACGCACCGGGTCGAGGTCTCGGATGACAGGTTCGAAGTGATTGGGGGGCAGCTACGTCTGAAACCGGATGTGGCGCTTGATCGCAGTGCGGCTGAGGCCTTGACGGTTGATGTGACGGTCGTCGACGAAGGTGGGCTAAGCACGACCGAGACATTTTCGATCTCTGTTGCAGACAGGCCCGATATGTCGATCAGCCTTGGGTTTCACGCTAAGTATTTCGATGTCGATCACCGACTTCAGCGACTTGAAGATGTGAACTGGGATTCCCCCGCTACACATCAGGAGGTCACGACAGAGATCAACTACGAAGTCAGTCGTGGGTCTTTTTGGGAAGATGGGTCGCGAAATACTTTCGGCGTCGAGATCACCGGGACGGTACGGGTGTCTGAGGGCGGGACATTCACCTTCCATCTCGGTGCGGACGAAGGTGCGGTGCTTTTGGTTGATGGTGTGCAGGTCATCAACGAGGACGATTCACATGGATATCAAACACGGTCGGGCCAGATTGATCTGGAGCCCGGAGCGCACGCTATAGAAGTTCGTTATTTTGAAGGTTCGGGCCAAGCAGGCTTGAAACTGGAATGGGATGGCCCCGGCCTTGACGGTCGACAGCTTGTTTCGGCCCCGGATGTCGCTCAGGCGCAGGTCGTGGCGGGGACTCCGCTCGCTTTCGATATTGACACGACAGCTTTGGAAATTGGCGACGATACCTTGTTTTCCCTGGACGGATTGCCACCGGGAACGCGGGTTGAAGTGGACGGTCAGACCTATGCTGCCGGTCCAGACGGCACGCTGGAAATGGAAGGTTGGCAGGGGGACTTGCTGATCATACAGCCTCCATTCGATTTCTCGGGCCCTATTGATGTGGCGGTACGTTCCTCTACACCAACCGAATTCGGTGGTAGCCAAGACGCTGTCCAGACAGTGTCGTTCGAGGTTCATCCGGCGCAGGTTTTTGCCCCGACTGCGCAAGTGAGTGGTGGATTTCAGGCCAGCTTTTTCGATTTGGAACATAGGCTTTCGAAATTGGACGACATTGATTGGAACGCCGACCCGACACATCAGGAAATCGTGTCTGAAATTCACTACAAAAACAGCGCTGACTCGTTCTGGGAAGGGGGGTCAAAAGACACCTTCGGTGCCCGCTTGGAGGGGCGTATTTCGGTCGAAGAAGGCGGCACATACACCTTCTTTGCCGGAGGGGATGATGGAGTCGTATTGTTGGTCAATGGTATCGAGGTGATCGAGAATGATGGGCTGCACGCCTACAAGACCCGAGCCGGTCAGATCGAACTCGACCCCGGCACCCACGAAATTGAGGTCAGGTATTTCGAGAACTACGGGCATGCAGGGCTAAAACTGGAATGGGAAGGCCCTGATACCAAGGGTCGCGCCTTGGTGCAGGCGGACCCGGAACTGGCGATTGAAGAAAACGGGACGTTGGCGGTTGGAATTGACCTGATGGGTGCCAGCGATCAGGCGGATGTGGCAATTGCGGGGTTGCCAGCCAACAGCCTAATCGTCGGTGCTGAGGCGGCGGTGATGTCGGATGGAGGGCCGGTTGATGTGAGCGGCTGGGATATCGGTTATCTTGAAATCTCGCCGCCCCCGGGGTTTGAGGGCGCAATTGATGGCCAGATCGTGATCTCGGATACCGGCTTTAACGGCGCGCCGGTGACATCGACAACCGCGTTTTCGATGGATGTTGGTGATGTTGATGCGCTTACGAAACTCGATGCGCCGGATGAATTCGCGTTCTTCGCGAGTGCCTCGCACAACGGGGATGTAGCATCTTGGGATGCTGATTCACCCGATGCCGCGCAGGATGACTCTGACGATGTTCTAAATGAAGACGTGATCTCGCCATCGCACGCCGAGATTACGAGTATCGAGACGGAGGCCTTTGAAAGGGTCGATTGGTAGCCCGCGGCTGACCTATTCGGACGTGGTTATGAAAAAATAGACCCATTCGCCTTTGAATTCCGGGTCCTTGGCGCGGGCGTCGGCGACTCGATCTTTGAGGAATTCAAGGTAAGGTCCCGCTGGTTCGATCAGGGGTCTTTCATCTTCAAATAGGGGGGTCGACGCCGCAAAGGCCACCGCGATTTCTTGTCCGTACGGAGGGCCGATGGTGATGAAAAGGCCGGGGTCGCCTTTTTCCTCAGCGCCAATTTTGAATGCAGATTTGGCGAGTGTTCTGGCAAGCGGGACCGATGAGTTTGGACTGAGGTGTATGACCTGACCGTCGGCGTCGAAATAGTCGACATAGATATAGGCGTCGTAGTCGGCTCCGGTCAGATCAAGGACCAGTTGCTGACCCGAGGCGTAGCGAAACTCACGCGTGTGAATATCATCGCCCACCAGCAGGGGGTTGGTGATCTGGTCGGTGGATTGCGGCAATCCCACATCGACAATCCCGCTGAGCGCGCCGCATTGGGGTCGGGGAAGGATCAGCAGATTGTCAGTGACCTGAATATTGGCCCCCATCTGCGCCTGAAGCGCCGACAGGACAGGCCCGCGAAGGCCGTTTTCTGGGATATGACCGATCAGTTCGAGGGTGTTTGTTTCTGGGCGGAACTGCACCTGAAGGCGTGAGCAGGGTACCTTGGCCAGTAGGCCGTCTATGCCATCACGCAGGTCTTCAGCCGCCTGACCCGAATCTTCGGGGCGCGTGAAACTTTGAAAGGCGGCGAGGCTTACGGGATCAATCGGGGAATCGCCGGTTGCCGAAAACACATCAGCCGCCTTGGCCCTTGGGACATCCGGTTGGGTTTGGGTCAAAGCGACAGGCTGCGTCTGCACGGCCTGAGCGGCATCGAAGTACGGCTGTGTCAACGCCACTGAATCCAACTGCGTCTGGTTGGATGACACTGTGGTCGTCGGCAACTCGGCCGAGGCCAGAGTCACCGCAACCGCCTGTTCGGCAACGACAGACTGCGGCTTGTCTGGAACGGCCGCCAGAGCCTGCGTTTGGCTGGCCACCTGATCGCTGGCCGCGAGGCTTAGGGCGTTCGCGGCAATCTCTGGGGCCGAGGATTGCGGAATAGCGCCCTGCGCTAATCGAGCGCCGCTTGTTTCTTCGGCTGAGGTTGCCTCAGCATCCGGCTGCGCTTGCGCCGCGGTGCTTTGTTTGACCTGATGGGCCGAAAGCTGCATCCGTGTTTCCGGTACGGGCTGCTCGATCACGGGTTCAGGCTCCGTAGACCAAAGCAGAACAACCGTAGCCACTGCGTGAATGGCGAGCGAACAGAACAGCGCAACGCCCCATATCAACGGAGTGCGCGTCACCGGACCGGACCCGGAGGTGTAACGACCAGCACCACATCCCGCGCGCCCATCGCCTCAAACGTGGCGATCAAGGGCAAGACCTCGCGCAGGGCGGTATCTTGATGGGCGTTTATCCGCAGCAGCAGGTCCGGCTGTTCGGACAGCGCGGCCTCCACCGATAGCGCGATTTGATCCGCTGGAAGTTCTGTTCCGTCGAGGGCCAATTGGCCATCAGCGCTGACCGACAGGGTCAATCCACCAGCTGGCATATCCGCTCCGGATTGCGAAACCGGCGGTGTCACGTCGAATGGCGCAGTGGCGTCCATGCGTCCGATAAGCATGAAGAAGACCAGTAGGAAAAAGACGACATCTATCAGGGCGATGATGGTTTCGGGGTGGTGGCGTGGGGCAGGGCGGGTGATCCTCATGGGCGCGCCTCCAGCCGGACGACGCGCATGTTGGTCACGCCTGCGCGGGTGACGACGTCCATGACGGTGACCAGCGCCTGCATGCGAGCGCTGCCGGTTGGTAGAACGATCACCGGAGTTGCCGGTGCCTGGGCTATTCTATCGGACAACAGTGCCTCAAGGTCTGCTGAGGTCAGCGTCTGCCCTCGGAAATAGGGCGCTCCGTCGCCTCCAATACGGATCACCACGGCGCTGGCGGGTTCACCCGAGATGCCGGAGGATGCTGGGCGGTCCGATTGAGCGAAGGCCGGGATCATGTCGAGGTTCAGATAGGTCGAGGTCACCATGAAGAACACCAGCAAGATAAGCATAACGTCGATCATCGGCACCAGCGAGATCAGGGGCCGCATCGGTCTGCGTCTGTTCAGGCTAAGCTCAGAGGACATGTGTGATCCCTTAGTGCGTGCCGCGTTCCTCGATCACCATCAACTGCCCAACCGCGTTCTCAATCGCCTGAGCGCCCGCTTCTGCGCGGCCCGATAGCAGCGATGCCCCGACAGCGGCGGGGATGGCGACCAACAGACCGGCGGCTGTGGTCAGCAAGGCCTGCCAGATCCCGCCCGCTAGGACCGAGGCATTTGCCGCGCCTTGCGCCAGTTCCAACTCCTGAAACGACTGGATCATACCGGTCACAGTCCCCAACAGGCCGAGCAGGGGCGAGATCATCGCGATCAGCTCCAGCACGCGAATCCATGTGTTCATGGCTGCGAATTCCTGATTGCCGCGACGTGTGAGTTCGGCCATCAAGGCGGGCCCCTTGAACCCATCGTTCAGCGCCTGCATGGCATAGGCGCAGACGCGATCGGCTGGAGATTTCCCTGCAGCGACGGCTGCCTGCGCCGCCTGCCTGTCGCCCTTGGACCACTGCACCAGTGCTGTGTCCCTTGCGTCTCCGCCGGACCGAACAGGGGCCAATTGCATCCCCTTGATGACGATCAAAGTGACCGAAAGCAGCGACAACGCGCCAAGAATTGCGATGATTGGGCCTCCTGCGCCCAGTGTCTCAAGCCCGAACATGATCTATTGCGCCAGATTGGCTGAGGTTTTGCTGCCCAGCGCGAGCAGTGGGAAGCAATCCAGAGGTTCGGCGTTCTGAGGCTTGCAGGCCGGCAGGTCATGCAGCAGCACCTCTGAGATATTGGAGCATTCAATCTCAGGGATTTCGAACAGTTTCAGCACGGTGCGTTGAACGGGTAGGGGTGCCGCGTCGATAGACAGCAGCCGGTCGATCACGCCATTGCCGTCGAGTATGGCCAGCGACATCTCGAATTCTTCGAAACTATTGTCGGTCTGGTTGCGAAACAGGAAGAACGCTCGGCATCCGCCGTTATCGGCGGGTTCGAATTTGTTTAACTCGATTCCAAGGCGGCCCTCATCAGCCTGCGCGGTTGCGGTCATCAGTGTCAATGCAATTGCGCCGAAAAGCGATTTTCTCATCTTCCTACCTCTGCTGCCGGTCGTTGAACCCACATCCGATGTCTTGCGTCGCGGGTCTTAGCACTGAACATTGCAGAAACAGGGCGCATGCGGGAAGATATTTTTGCAATGGGTCACGTTCGCGATGGAATGATGAACTTGCCCTAGCGTAAACAAACGGTACGGCGGGTCGGGAAAATGTGTATATTGATCTCAACCTGGTCTGCGCATTGCGACCGATTAACCACACAAGCCGCAGAGGAAACTGGAAGTGTTTGCGAGTTTCGCCATCATGTGAACTAATTCATACACAAGATTGCAGGCGCTGATGTAAGCGATTCAACAAGAACAACAAGCTGCGATCGAACAGGACGGTATTGGGAATAAAATGGACCTTTCATCTTATCTGGAGCCCAGAGACGACGAACCCCCCAGCGGAGAAAATCTGGAATATGATCCGGCCTTTACGGACCTTGAGATCGCGGCTCAGCCGGGCGAAGAGCGTCAGATGGGCGATGAGGTCGTCGCGGCCGAAGAACAGGACTGGCGCGATGTCGAGGAAAAGGCGTTGGCCGTCATGGATAAAAGCCATGACATTCGCGCCGCGATCTATTTGGCCGAGGCGGTTTTGCACACCAAGGGTCTGCCCGCCTTTGCCTCGGCCGTGGGCTATGTGAAATCTCTGCTGGAAGACAATTGGGAGACCTGCCACCCAGAGCTGGATGAAGATGACGGCGATGCCACGATGCGCATCAATGCGGTGCGCGGTCTGGCCTCGTCTGATCGGATGGTACGCGCCTTGCGTCGGACCGCTTTGACGGACAGCCGTATGTTCGGTCGGATGACCCTGCGCCATCTGGACGTCGCCGAGGGTCGCATCAACATGCCCGCAGATTTGGACGACGCACCGGATGCAACCGGTGTTGCGGCCGCGTTCAAGGATACCGATGACGAGGTGTTGGAGGCCAATGCCGATGCGGCGTCCACGGCTCTGGACGATGTCGAAGCAATCGACGCTGTTTTCAGCGACAAAACTCCCGGCGAAGGTCCAGATCTGACGCCTCTGTCTGATGCGTTGAAAAGCATCAAGCAGGCGTTGGCCAGCTATGCCGATGTGGGTGAGGCCGATGAAGACGATTCCGGCGACGATGACAGCCCAAGCGGCCCATCGGGTGCCCCGGCCGCGCCGATGGCGTCGGGTGGTGGCGGCGGTGGGGCGATCAACTCGCCCGAGGATGTCACCCGGATGCTCGAACGCATCATGGACTACTACGAGCGATGCGAACCTTCCAGCCCACTGCCCATTCTGCTGGAACGCGCCAAACGCCTTGTTAATGCCGATTTTCTGACGATTATCGAAGACATGGCAAAAGAGGGTCTGGACGAGGTGCGCCAGATCGGCGGCATAAAAGAAGACGACGATGACGATTATTGATCCGTTTGGGCGCAAGCTGAACACCGGATTGAAAAGAAATACTGATGGATGAATCGAGGAGCATCAGATGGCTGACAGTTCACAAAAATTTATAGCCCGGAACAGGGCTCCGAGGGTTCAGATCGAATATGATGTTGAACTCTATGGTGCCGAAAAGAAGGTCCAGCTGCCCTTTGTCATGGGCGTCATGAGCGACCTTGCCGGGAAATCCGAGGTCGAGCAGCCCGCCGTGGCCGACCGCAAGTTCCTGGAAATTGACGTCGACAATTTCGACGACCGGATGAAGTCGATGGCGCCGCGTGCGGCCTTCACCGTGCCGAACACCTTGACGGGTGAGGGCAATCTGGCCGTCGATATCACGTTCGAAAGCATGGATGATTTCAGCCCCGCCGCGATTGCAGCAAAGGTTGAGCCGCTCAAGGAGCTGCTGGATGCGCGCACCCAGCTGTCCAACTTGATGACATATATGGATGGTAAAACCGGGGCCGAGGATCTGATTTCGAAGATCATGCAGGACCCGTCGCTGCTTAAGACACTGGCAGCCCAGCCCAAACCCGGCGCTGACGCTGCCGAGGAGGAGTAAAAGATGGCCGAAGAAGAAGCCAAGGTAGAAGCCGCCGAAGGCGCAACCGCGTTTGGGTCCTCGGAATTCGAGGCTCTGCTGACGAAAGAGTTCCGCCCCAAGTCGGATCAGGCGAAAACCGCCGTTGAAAGCGCGGTCAAGACGCTGGCCGAACAGGCGCTGGCCAATACCGGCCTGATCTCGGACGACGCGTTGCGCTCGATCGAAGGGATCATTGCTGAGATCGACAAGAAACTGACCGAACAGGTCAACCTGATCCTGCACCACGAAGATTTCCAACAAATGGAAAGCGCGTGGCGTGGTCTGCATTATCTGGTGAACAACACCGAAACCGACGAGATGTTGAAAATCCGCGTGATGAACATCTCGAAGAAGGACATGCACAAGACCCTGCGCAAGTTCAAAGGAACTGCATGGGATCAGTCGCCGATCTTCAAGAAGCTCTATGAAGAAGAGTTCGGTCAGTTTGGTGGTGAGCCCTATGGCTCGCTGGTGGCGGACTATCACTTCGACCACAGCCCGCAGGATATCGAGCTGCTCGGCGAGATGTCCAAGATCGCCGCTGCCGCGCATGCGCCTCTGATCACCGGGGCCAAGCCCAGCCTGTTCCAGATGGACAGCTGGTCTGAATTGGCAAACCCGCGTGATCTGACCAAAATCTTCCAGACGCCGGAATATGCCGCATGGCGTAGCCTTCGCGAAAGCGAAGATTCCAAATATGTCGGTCTGGCAATGCCGCGCTTCTTGGGTCGTTTGCCCTATGGCTCGAAAACCGAACCGGTCGAAGAATTCGCGTTCGAAGAAGACACCACCGGTGCCAACAGCGACAGCTACAGCTGGGTCAACGCGGCCTATGGTATGGCCGTGAACATCAACCGCTCCTTCAAGGAATATGGCTGGTGTTCGCGCATTCGCGGCGTGGAAAGCGGCGGCACGGTCGAGGGCCTGCCCGCGCATACCTTCCCAACCGACGATGGCGGCGTGGACATGAAGTGCCCGACCGAGATCGCGATTTCGGACCGTCGCGAGGCGGAACTGGCCAAGAACGGCATGATGCCTCTGATCCACCGCAAGAATAGCGATTCGGCGACCTTCATCGGCGCGCAATCGCTGCACAAGCCGGCGGAATATGATGATGCGGATGCAACCGCGAACGCCAACCTGGCTGCGCGCTTGCCCTATCTGTTCGCGACCTGCCGATTCGCGCATTACCTGAAATGCATGGTGCGTGACAAAGTTGGCTCGTTCAAAAGCCGTCAGGATATGGAATCCTGGTTGCAGGGCTGGATCAACCAATACGTGGACTTCAACGCCGATATCTCGGCCGAAGCGGAAAAAGCACGTAAGCCTTTGGCCTCGGCCGAGGTGGTTGTGGAAGATGTCGAAGGCAATCCGGGCTATTACACGTCCAAATTCTTCCTGCGCCCGCACTATCAGCTGGAAGGCCTGTCGGTCTCTCTGCGTCTCGTATCGAAACTTCCGTCCGAAAAAGCTGGATAAAGGTCAAAAAAATTGGCGGCATGTGATGTGTTTCACTGCCGCCGCTACGACCCTCCGGTAAACCGGGTTTAGAAACTAGAAAAGAGGAAGGCTAAAATGGAAAACGTATTTGTACAGATGGACTTCCCGGGCGAAGCACGGGAAAAACAGCACAAAGATTGGATCGCGGTTAAGTCGATTTCGTGGGAGGTTGAGCGGACGCTGGACATGTCCGACATGGGCACCACACAGCGCGGTTATGCCAACGCGAATTTCGGCAAAGTGACCCTGAACACCGAGCTCAGCAAAGCGTCTGCCAAGATCATGACTTATGTTGCGTCGGGCAAGTCGAACTCGGAAATGCTCATCCATATGTGCCGGTCTGGCGATGACGAAAAGAAAGGCATGGAGCCTTATCTGATCATCAAGCTGCGTGACGCAATCGTGGACAGCTACTCGGTCGATGGTGGCGAAGACTCGATCCCGTCGGAAACCTGGACCGTCGCGTATCGTGGCATCTCGGTTAAGTACAAGATTGCCGACTTCAAAACCGGCAAGCTCAGCGACTGCAACGAGTTCCTGTGGAATCTGGAAACTGGCGACGTCAGCTAAGGTTTCAAACGACTACGGGTCCCGGTGGCATATGCCACCGGGGCTTTTGCACTTTTTCCATCCTGACTGCGCGAGGGTTACATGACGCCGGAAGAGCATCTTAAATCAGGCGATCTGGCGGCCACATTGGCCACTCTGCAAGATAAAGTCCGTGCCAATCCCGCAGACGCCAAGCTGCGGATTTTTCTGTTTCAGCTGCTCTGTGTAATGGGCGACTGGAAACGCGCGATCACCCAGTTGAAACTGAGCGCGGAGATGGATGAAGCGGCCACGATGATGGCCAAAACCTACCGCGAGGCCATCATTTGCGAAGTCTATCGCGAAAAAGTCTTTGCCGGGGAAAAGACCCCGATGATTTTTGGTGAGCCAGAAGAGTGGCTGGCACATCTGATCGAGGCACAGAAACTGACAGCTGGCGGACATTTCGACCAGGCCGCCGAACTGCGCGCAAAAGCATTTGACGCTGCGCCCGCGACATCCGGTACGGTGAATGGCGAAGCGTTCGGATGGATCGCCGACGCCGATATGCGGCTGGGGCCGGTCCTCGAAGTGATCGTGAACGGCCGCTATTTCTGGCTGCCGTTTTCTCAGATCGTGCGGATCGACATCGAACTGCCCAGCGACCTGCGGGACGCAGTCTGGACGGCCTGCACGCTGACGGTTGCCAGCGGAGGGGAACTCGCTGCCCTGATCCCAACACGCTATGCCGGTTCGACCGAGCAGGGCGATGATGCTGCCCGTCTGGCACGGGCGACCACTTGGGTCGATGCCGGCGGTGAAACCTTTGTCGGGCTGGGCCAACGTTTGCTGACAACAGACAAGTCCGACATCGCGCTTCTGGATATTCGCGAACTGGTTCTGGACGTGGCGGCCGGTGCCGGGGAAACGGCGGGAGATGGCTGAGAAGACCCTTGCCGAACGCCTACAACCCTCGCTTCTGGATCGGTTGACGGATGACGCGCCGGATCAGTTGAAAGAGGGACGGGATTCCCGTGTGATCGACGTTGGGCGTCTGCGCGAGATTATCCAGCGCGATCTGTCCATGCTGCTGAACACTACCGATCAATCCGATCTGATTGATGAGGATGTCTATCCTTATGCCTCCAAGTCGGTCCTGAACTACGGCATCCGCCAGACCTCAGGCTCGTTCTCAACCTTGCGTCAGGCCCAGCGAATTCAGAAGTCCATTGCCGATTCTATCGAAGTGTTTGAGCCTCGGATCGTGAAAGGCTCGGTCGCGGTCGAATTGCGCTCGGAAAAGCAATCGGGCGAGATGCATGTGGACTATGACATCCGCGCGGTGATGTGGGCACAACCCATGCCTCTGGAATTGTATCTGCGCAGCCGGGTCGATGTGACCACCGGCGAAGTCTCGATCGAGCGGAGCTAGGCGCGATGGATACACGGCTTCTGAAACACTACGAAACCGAACTGGCTTTCCTACGCGAAATGGGGGCCGAGTTTGCCAATGCCTACCCCAAGATCGCCTCGCGCCTGGGAATGGAAGGGATCGAGGTTGTCGACCCTTATGTCGAACGTCTGCTGGAAGGCAGCGCATTTCTGGCGGCTCGGGTTCAGCTGGAACTGGACATGCAGTTCCCGACCTTCACCTCGAACCTGCTCGAGATTGTCTATCCCCATTACCTGGCCCCGACACCGTCGATGATGGTGGCGCAGATGGAGCCCGACATCGGCAACGCGGCGCTGAAAGAAGGCTACCCAATCCCGCGCGGCACCACTTTGCGCGCGCGCCTGGCCGAGGGCGAACAAACTGCGTGTGAGTTCACCACCTCTTCTGACCTGACCCTCTGGCCGATTGAAATCACCGAAGCCGAGTACATTGACGGCCGGGGAGAGCTGGTGGCTGCCGGGGTGGCGCGCGACACCGACGCGCGCGCCGGTATTCGCCTGCGTTTGAACCGCACCGACGATGAGCCGATGGCCGAGCTGGGAATGGACAGCCTTGTGCTGCACCTGGATACCCAAAGTGGCAAGGCCTGGGCGCTGCATGAGTTGCTGGCCACCCAATGTGTTGGGCTGACGGGGCGTTCGACGGACCGCCGCGCGGATTGGACCACCCGGCTGACGACTGCCGATGTCGTACCCAAAGGGTTTGAGGCAGATGAGGCCCTGTTGCCAACCCCGCGCCAGTCCTTCGACGGCTATCGCTTGCTGCAGGAATACTTTGCGATGCCGGAGCGGTTTCTGTTTGTGGAACTGACCGGCCTGAGACCCGCGCTTGAGAAATCGGCGGGCACGGATGTGGATATCTACATTCTGTTGCAGGACGGGATGCGCGATGTCGCCCCCGCCGTGACCCCTGCGGCCTTTGCCCTGAACGCGGTGCCTGCGGTAAACCTGTTCCACCGACGCTGCGACCGGGTGCATATCACCCAGATGGACACGCAGCATCACGTGGTGCCCAACCGTACAGCGGGTCTCGACTATGAGATTTTTGGGATTGAACGTGTCATCGGGATTCAATCGGATGAAGAGGGGGATATTCCTTTCCGCCCTTTCTATAGCGACACTGACCTGACGGCTGCGGGCGACAATCACTCGGCTTATTACACAATCAAACGCCGGATGCGGCAGCGCAATGAAAAGGAACGGTTGCGGGGCGTGCGGACCTCGTATCTGGGGTCCGAGGTCTACCTGACATTGGTTGACCGGGCGCAGGCGCCCTATCCCGGATCGTTGGAGCAATTGGCGGTCGAGGCGCTGTGTTCCAACCGCGATTTGCCCCTCTTGCTGGCCGCAGGCGGAGATGACGTCTTTCACCTGCCGGATGGTGGTCCGGTAAAGACAATCCGGACGCCGGTGACACCGACGCGCCCGCATGCGACCTTGGCGCAGGGTGATGCTGCGTGGAAGCTGATCAGCCATCTCAGCCTCAATTATCTGTCCATTGCGGGCGACGGGAAAGAAGGCGGGGCGGGCGCTTTGCGCGAGTTGCTCGGCATCTATGCACCGCTCGGCAACCGCGTGACCGAGAAACAGCTTGAGGGTGTGGTCTCAGTCTCCAGCCGCCCCATCGTGCGGCGGATGAGCGACGAAGTCCTCAGCACGGCGGTGCGCGGGTTAGAGATCACGCTGGGCTTTGACGAAAGCTTCTACGAAGGCACCAGCGTCTATGTGCTGGGCGCGGTTCTCGAGCGGTTCTTCCGCAAATACACCACGATCAACAGCTTTACGGAAACCGTGCTGAAAACCGAACGACGAGGAGAGATTGCCAGATGGCGACCAGCGGCCGGACTGGGCAGGATCATCTGAGCCTGCTTGCCGCGCTGGCGGCTGATCCTGAAAGGCATCATGTCTTTCAGGCGTTACGGGTGATCGAAGCGCACTATGCGGATGCACCGCGTCTTGGTGAATCGCGCCGCCCGCGCGAGGATCGCGTGCGTTTGGGGCAGGACGTCTCACTGGCCTTTCCGCCCAACACGCTGACGCGGTTTGAACCGGCGACAGACGGCGCACCGGGCAAGCTTAACAATCTGTTCTTTGGCTTTTTTGGCCCGCAAGGCCCTCTGCCCCTGCACCTGACGGAGTTCGCCCGCGACCGGCAGCGCAACCACCGTGACCCGACCTTTGTGGCCTTTGCCGATATGCTGACTCACCGGATGATGAGTCTGCTCTATCGTGCCTGGGCCGCAGCGGAACCGGCGCCCAGTTTTGACCGAGGCGATGATCCGTTTGAACAGCGCGTGGCGGCTTTGGCCGGGTTCAAGGGTGCGGATTATAGCGACCGCGATGCGATGCCGGACATGCTGCGCCGTTTCTTTGCGGGGCATCTCGGGTCAGGGACGAAAACGGTCGAAGGCCTGATCGCGATCCTGTCGGACTATTTCGGGGTCGAAGCGCACGTGCAGCAATTCGTTGGCTCTTGGTTAGAGCTGGAGCCGGACGACACATGGCAGCTCGGCTCGCCCGCGCGTTTGGGGCAATCGACCAGCATCGGCAACCGCGTCTGGTCGCGCGCGGCCAAGTTCCGTATTCGCATCGGGCCTCTGTCGCTGAAAGACTACAAACGCCTGCTGCCCGGCGGCGTTTCTCAGGACCGGATGGAAGCGATCATCCGCACCTATGTCGGTGACACCTTGGATTGGGAGGTCAATCTGGTGCTGGCCGGTGATGAGGTGCCGCGCGCCTCGCTGGGTGGAACGACTCAGCTGGGTCATACCAGCTGGATAAGAACCCGCGATGATCCTGAACAGAACCGCCCGGATGCGGACGATCTGATCCTGTATCCCGGATATATATCACAAGAATTCGGGGCCGAAGAACTGGCCCACAACGAGAGGTATTGAAGATGACGGAAATCAGCCGCGTATCGCTGTTCGGTAAGTTGAACAAGCTGGGCTATCAGGCCATCGAAGGGGCCACCGTGTTCTGCAAGATGCGGGGCAATCCGTATGTTGAAATTCAGCATTGGCTGCATCAGATTCTGAACGGCCAGGACAGCGACATTCACCGCATCATCCAGCATTACGATCTGGATCCGGGCAAGATTGCATCGGAACTGACGCGCAGCCTGGACATGCTGCCGCGCGGGGCGTCCTCAATCTCGGACCTTTCCGATCATCTGATGGACGCGATGGAGCGCGGCTGGGTCTGGGGCTCGCTGTTGTATTCCGACAGCAAGGTGCGCACCGGGTATCTGATTTTGGGCATGCTCAAGACGCCCGCGCTGCGCAATATTCTGGCCAGCATGTCGCCGGAACTGGCCAAGATCGGCGCCGATGATCTGGCCGACAGCTTTGGCGAAGCCACAGATGGCTCACCCGAGGATACGCTGGGTGCACAGGACGGTTCGAACGTGGGTGGCGGAGCGGAACCCGGTGAGGCCAGCGGCGCGATGGCCCCCGGCGCGATGGGCAAGGGTGAGGCGTTGGAGCAGTTCTGCACCGACCTGACCGAACAGGCCCGAAATGGCGAGATCGACCCCATCGTGGGTCGCGATGAAGAAATCCGTCAGATCGTCGATGTGCTGATGCGCCGCCGCCAGAACAACCCGATCCTGACCGGTGAGGCGGGTGTTGGTAAAACCGCCGTGGTCGAAGGGTTTGCCCTACGCATTGCGCGCGGTGACGTGCCGCCTGCGTTGAAAGATGTGCGCTTGTTGGTGCTGGATGTGGGCTTGCTGCAGGCCGGTGCGTCCATGAAGGGTGAGTTTGAAAACCGCCTGCGTCAGGTGATTGATGAGGTTCAGGCCAGCCCGACGCCGATTGTGATGTTCGTCGATGAGACTCATACCTTGGTTGGGGCAGGTGGCGCTGCCGGAACGGGCGACGCGGCCAACCTGCTGAAACCTGCGCTGGCGCGTGGCACGCTGCGCACGATCGGCGCGACCACATGGGCCGAGTACAAAAAATACATCGAGAAAGACCCGGCTCTGACCCGTCGTTTCCAAGTCGTGCATGTGGAAGAGCCCGATATCCCAAAAGCGGTTCTTATGATGCGGGGCATCGCCTCGATGCTGGAAAAACACCACCGCGTGCAAGTGCTGGACGAGGGGATCGAAGCGGCAGTGACGCTGTCCGCGCGCTATATCCCGGCGCGGCAACTGCCGGATAAATCGGTCAGCCTGCTGGATACGGCGTGTGCGCGGGTCGCGGTGTCTCAGCACGCGGTTCCGGCTGAGGTGGATGACAGCCAGCGCCGGATTGAGGCTCTGACCACCGAATTGGAAATCATCGAACGGGACGAGACCGCAGGCTATGACGTCGCCGACCGGCGCGAGGCCGTGAATGCCGCGAAAGAGGCGGAAGAGGCGCGGTTGGCCGAACTCAACGGGCGTTGGGAGGCTGAAAAGAAAGTGGTCGAAGAAATCCTCGACCTGCGGGCCAAACTCCGTGCTGGCGGGCAGGAGGTCGAAGGCACCGGCACAGCCGAAGGCGAAGCCGCGACCGAAGAGGCTCCAGACGCACAGCCCATCGACCGTGAGGCTCTGCTGGCCGAGCTGAAAGCCAAGAACGCTGAGTTGGAAGAAGTGCAGGGCGACAGCCCGCTGATCCTGCCCATCGTGGATCATCAGGCGGTGGCCAGCGTGGTTGGTGACTGGACCGGTATCCCCGTGGGCCGCATGGTCAAGGATGAGATCGAGACGATCCTGAACCTCGAAACCCGTCTGGCTCAACGTGTGATCGGTCAGGATCATGCGATGAAAATGATCGCCAAGCGCGTTCAGACCAGCCGCGCGGGGCTGGATAATCCGAACAAACCTATCGGTGTCTTCATGCTGGCAGGCACCAGCGGCGTCGGCAAAACCGAGACCGCTCTGGCCTTGGCCGAGGTGCTTTATGGCGGTGAACAGAACGTCATCACCATCAACATGTCTGAATACCAGGAGGCGCATACCGTCAGCAGCCTGAAAGGTGCGCCTCCGGGCTATGTCGGCTATGGCGAAGGTGGCGTTTTGACCGAAGCGGTGCGGCGCAAGCCGTACTCCGTCGTGCTGCTGGATGAGGTCGAAAAAGCTCATCCGGACGTGCACGAGATATTCTTTCAGGTCTTTGACAAGGGCGTCATGGAGGATGGCGAAGGCCGCGTGATCGATTTCAAGAACACGCTGATCCTGCTGACGTCGAATGTCGGCACCGAGATGATCATGGATATGTGCGCGGACCCGGATCTGATGCCCGATCCCGAAGGTATGGCTAAGGCGCTGCGCGATCCGCTGCTGAAGGTATTCCCGCCAGCGCTGTTGGGTCGTTTGGTGACGATTCCCTATTATCCGCTCAGCCCCGAGATGCTAGGCGAGATTACAAAGCTACAACTTGGGCGAATCAAAAAGCGCGTCGAATCTGCTCATGGTGTACCATTCGAATACACCGACGCCGTGGTGGACGAGATCGTCAATCGTTGTCAGGAGCTGGACAGCGGTGGTCGTATGATCGACGCGATCGTGACCAATACAATGCTGCCGGATATATCGGCAGAATTCCTAAAAAGAATGATGGAGGGCGAAGAAGTTTCCAAAGTCGTGATCGACGTCACAGACGGGGACTTCACTTACGGGTTTGATTGAGCGCAACGCATGATGCGTCTGACCGAGAAAGGGGACACTTTATGAAGGCGACTATGACACCGGAACTGGATCAGAAATGGTGGTCCAAGAACAAACCGAAGCTGATGAAGAAAACCGGCCTGGGCGATGCTTTGAAAGCATACCAGGTCGCCGAAGATCAGATGGATTGGGACAAGACTTTGAAAGCCTTGTCCAACGTCAAGCGCAAGGTGGCCGAGGCTGTGAAGCTAGCAGGCAGCAAGCACTCGGATACTGTGACGGTCCTGAAAAAGTACCCCAAGATCATCGACAAGAAAGAAAAGGAACTCGAGGAAAAGAAAAAGGACGCAGCGGCTCGGGCCAAGTCGGCCTCGACCGATGCGCCCAAGCAGAAACTGGGTAAGTCGGTTGTCATCTGGAAGAAGGATCTGGGCACCGAGATTACCAAGAAATACAAGCCCGACTGGCTGAAAGAGCTGAAGGGCTATGCGTTCCAGTTGAAGCTGAACGATGATCTTCTGGATGTTCTGGAAGATGAGGGCGACTATGTCACGCCGCAGCAGATGGTGGATGACGCCAATGCAGTGACCGACAAGCTGGTTGCCTTGATCGCCAAAGAGCTGATGGCGACGGATGCGGCGATCAAGAAGGCCAGCGACGCAAAGAAACGCGCGGCGTTGATCAAAGGGTTCGACGACAAGCTCGCGACCATCATGAACGGTGCTAAAAAGCACTATGAGTCGATCCCGGCCAAGCGCTGGCAGGCCTTTGTGAAGCGCAAGCAGCAGTACAAGGACTATAAGGTTAAAACCGGCTTTGACATCACGCTTGGCGTGTTGGGTGTCGTCGGTGGGGCCGCGGGTGTGGCCGGTGCGGCCGCAACAGGCGGCGCGTCGCTGGCCTTGGGGATCGTCTCGCTGGTGCGGGGCGTTGCGCAACTGGCTGATAAGATCAAGGACGCCGCGCAAGAGGCCGAGAAGGTCGAAAAGAACCTTAAAGGCGATCTCGATACGCTGCTCGCGCGGTACCGCAATGCAGAAGGCGAAGCCAAAAAGCAGGTTCAAGGGGGTGCCGAGGTCGGTGCCTCAGTCCTCAAGGGCATCTTGGGCACCGATACGCCGTTCCTGGCCACTCTGCCGAAATGCGACAAGAACTATGGTCTGTGGCAAAACAAAGTCGCCGGGCTTGAAGTTGGTGGGCGCAAACTGTCTCAGGCGATCATGAAGGGCCTGCAGGAATGCGACAAGCTTGAGAAAGCCATGAAACAGGCTGACGCGAAGAAGGCCGGTAAGTATCTGGACAAGCTCAAGAAAGCCCGTGCCTCGTTGCAGAAGGGTTTGGATGGGTGTTCGGATATGATGAAGCGGGTCTCGGACGCGGATAA
This sequence comes from Ruegeria sp. BG3, assembly GCF_056538485.1. Taxonomy (NCBI): domain Bacteria; kingdom Pseudomonadati; phylum Pseudomonadota; class Alphaproteobacteria; order Rhodobacterales; family Roseobacteraceae; genus Ruegeria; species Ruegeria sp. BG3. Next base: position 156,059 of record NZ_JBQFTE010000003.1, read on the forward strand.
GAACGCGCCGAACCTCAAGAAGATGCTGGATGCGCTGAATTCGACCAACCCGAAATATGCTCAGATCTTCGACAAGGTATTCCCGGTTGTCGTCAACCTGACGCTGGCGGGTGCAAATGCCGGGGTTGGCTTCAAGGAAGCGTCCAGCACGCTCGACACGGTCAACACGGCGCTTGGGCTGTTCAACGACATTGCCTCGGAAGGCAAGGATCAGCTGGAAGAAGCGATCGGCTAAGCGGCGGGGCGGCGCCAGCCGTTAGGATGCACGCGGCGCTGACCCTACATCGCAAAAACACTACGGAACAAAGGGCACGGTTTTAAAATGGCAAAACAGACAGTTACATCGCACAAGTTTTACGTGGTCGATCTGATACGGTCGAAACCGAAACTTCAGTATATCGAGATCCCCAGCTACCGCGTTGACGTCAAATTCGACGTGACGGCGAAGGGTCCGGTACCGTCGACCACGCTGAAACGTCTTGAAGCGGCCGGCATGAAAGAGCTGGAGCGGTATGAGACGGTTATCAGTCAGGAGGCGGTAAAGCTCGACAAGAAAGTTGCTGAGCTGATGAAGACGCCGGGTCAGAAATCTCAGGCAGACGCCGAGAAGATGATCCAGGCCACCAACCAGATGATCAAGAACGCGCTGCGGTCCGCCGAAGGCGCGGCTCAGGTTGCGATCGAAAAGCAGATCAAGGTTGAGGCGAATAAGGACAAGTTGCTGAAAGAAGCGCGGGTCAAGACCACGCTGAAGGTGACAGCTGGTGTGATCAAGATCGGCACGGCTGTCACGCGGCTGGTTGCAACCTCGGGCGCGGATGTCATGGCCTACAAGACCATCGTTAAGCAGGTGTATGAGCTTGGCAAAGAAGTTCAGCAGCAGTTGAAGGGTGAAGAGAAGCTGCGCAAAGACCTGTATGGTGCAATTCAGAAGTATATCACGTTGCGGGGTACGTCCATCATGCAGGCGGCGGAACGGCAGGGGATCACAGATACTTCGGGTATTTCGGTAAAGAAACCGGTGGAAGCGATCCAGAAGCTGACCGCCAAGGCGGTGGCCATGGGCGAAGAAGTGACCAAGGGTCGCGACGCCAAAAAGATCGCAAAGGAAATCGCGGATTTTGCGATCAAAGGATACCAATCCTACCAAAAGGACTCGAACAAGAAGCGTGCGCTTTATCGCGAGCATACGACCAAAACGCGCCACAAGGTCGATGATCTGGGCAAGGCCGCCGACAAGCTGATGAAGGCTGCGAAGTCGCAGAAAACCCTGAAAGAGGGCGTCAAGCTGGGGGCCGAATGCATGGCCGTCAAGCGTGAAGCCAGCGCTATGGCCGCCAAGCTCGAGGAACGTCAGAAGTTCCTGGCCGAGATGGAGACCCTGATGGAAGGCAACGGCCTGAAAGTGGATGATACGACCATTGTCGACAAGCTGAAGAAGCTGGATAAGATGACGGTCCTGAAAGAAACCAAGACGATGCTGACCTCGGTCAAAGGGGTATATACCCTAGTGAACGAAATCAGCGACGTTGTTGGTTAAACAAACAAAATCCTGGGCGCGGTTCTCTGCGCCCGACACCCAAAGCAACAGGAGGTGTTGGTGGAATCCGGTATCGAGAAGAGCGAAACGCTCCGCGACACCGTGCGCGAGTTTGTCGAGCGTAAGGCTGTGACCAACACCATCCTTGGTGTGATCATCTTCAATGCGATCACGCTGGGGCTATCAACCTCTCCTTCGGTTCAGTCGAGTATCGGCCCGGCCCTGGTTTTGATCGATAAGATCGTGCTGGGCATTTTCGTGGCCGAGCTGTTGTTGAAATTCTATGCCTACCGGCTGAGTTTCTTCAACAACGCCTGGAATATCTTTGACCTTGTTGTTGTGACGCTCGGTTTGCTGCCCAACCGCGATGGGCTGTCTGCGCTGCGTGGGTTGCGGGTCATCCGGGCGATGCGTTTGCTATCGGTCATCCCGCAGATGCGGGCGGTGGTTCAGGCCTTGCTCGACGCGCTGCCGGGTATGGGCGCGGTGATCATCATGATCTCAATCGTGTTCTACGTTTTCGCTGTCATGGCGACGCTGATGTACGGTCCGGATTTCCCGGAATGGTTTGGCTCTTTGGGCAAGTCGCTCTATTCCCTGTTCCAGATCATGACCCTGGAAAGCTGGTCGATGGGCATCGTCCGCCCGGTGATGGAGGTTCATCCCACCGCCTGGATCTTCTTCGTGCCTTTCATTGTCATCACCGCCTTTTCGGTTCTGAACCTGTTCATCGGTCTGCTGGTCAACACCATGCAATCCGCGGTGGAGGACGAGTCGGTCGAAGAGTTCTCGCACCTGCGCGAATTGGTTCGCAGCGAGACCGACATCGTGGACGATCACGTCAAGGAACTGTTGGTCGAGGTGCGCGCCCTCAGGCGTGAAGTGGCCGAGTTGAAAGGTCAGGCCGATGGCTGACAGCTCTCAGAAATTCATCGCCCGCAATCGGGCTCCGCGCGTTCAGATTGAATATGATGTGGAGCTCTACGGTGCCGAGAAGAAGGTTCAACTGCCCTTTGTCATGGGCGTGATGAGCGATCTCTCCGGCAAGTCCACGGTCGAAACGCCCGCAGTCTCGGATCGCAAATTCCTTGAGATTGATGTCGACAATTTCGACGACCGAATGAAGGCCATGGCCCCGCGCGTTGAATTTGCCGTGCCCAACACGCTGACGGGCGAGGGTAATCTGGCCGTCGATCTGACATTTGAGAAGATGGCCGATTTCACCCCGGCCCAGATCGCGTCAAAAATCGAACCTCTGCGCAAACTGCTAGAGGCCCGTACGCAATTGTCGACCTTGATGGCCTATATGGATGGGAAAACCGGGGCCGAGACGCTGATCGAAAAAGTGCTGGCCGATCCGGCCCTTCTGGGCGCGCTTGCGGGCAGTTCGCTTCCCGAACAGGACAATGAGGCGACGCTGGACGCCTTGCGGGATATGATGCCCGAGGATGCTCCCGCCGACAATTCGGTCGACGACGCGCTTGCGTCTTTGCCTGAGGTTGAGACCGCCGAGAAACAGGATCAATCGGCTGACATCTTGTCCAATCTGGCGGCTGACGCTCCGGAGGATGCGCCGGAAGATACAGCCGTTGCTGATGCCCTGTCCTCTCTGCCGAGCTCGGTTGAAACCGAAGAGCCTGTAGATGACAGCGCGGATGTCTTGTCGAGTCTGGCCGCTTCCGCGCCCGAGGAAACGGTTCAGGACACCTCTCTCTCGGACGCTTTGACTTCGCTGCCTGAAACCGAGATTGCCGAAGAAGATGACACGTCAGGCGATATTCTGGCGGAATTGGCGGACGCTGCACCGGCGGATGAGGTTGAAGACACCGCCGCAGATGACATCCTGTCCAGCCTGCCAGATGTCGAACTTACGGCGGAAGAGGTCGCATCGGATGATATCCTGTCTGATCTGGCCAGCACTGAACCTGATGATGAGCCCGAGGATACGTCGGTCGCGGATGCTCTGTCTTCTGTTCCAGAGGTCGAGCTGCCCGACGTGTCGGAAGACTCGGCGGATGTTCTTGCCGATCTTGCCGATTCCGCGCCCGAGGCGGCTGAGGCTGAGGCTGAGGATGTGACCTCAGATATTCTGTCTGACATCAGCGATTTGGACACGGAAGAAGTCGAAGACAGCTCTGTGTCCGATGCCCTCGCGTCTCTGCCAGAAACTGATGCCGCGGATGAGGTTGATGGGTCCGATGACATCCTGTCAGAGCTTGCAGATGCCGCGCTGGACGTTGAGGTCAAAGAGGATGCGCTCGGCGATGTGCTCGCCTCAGTACCCGAGGTTGAAGCTGCGTCTGAGACGGATCTGAGCGATGATATCCTCTCGGATCTGGCCGATCTGGAACTGGAGGAGACGGAAGAGGACGGCGCACTGGTCGCGGCGCTTTCATCGCTTCCGGATGCCGCTGAAGAGGCCGAAGAAGATCATTCAGACATTTTGTCCGACCTCGCCGACGCTGCCCCTGAGGAGGTGGATGAGGACGTAGATCTGGACGGTCTGCTTGATGATCTCGCGGAGAAGGCTCCCGAAGAAACTGACGAGCCTGCGGCGGATGACATTCTCGCCTCGGTGCCCGCGCTGGACAGCACGGATGACGTCGATCCGTTGGAGGACACCCTAGGTGATCTGGCCGGTGACGATCAGCCAGATCCAGAGGCAGATGCGTCCGACCTGGATGATTTGCTTGCCGATCTGGCAGATTCTGCTGACGAGGCACAGCCGGAGGAGGATGTTCTGGATGACATCCTCGGGGATTTGGTGGAACCCGAAGCTGATGAGGTCGACGAAGCCGACGTAGAAAACGTTCTTGCAGATTTGGCAGAAGAGCCTAACGGCGATCTGAATGATCTTTTGAATGACCTCGGGTCGGATGAGGATACATCTGCACCGACGGATGAAGCGGCCGATGACCTGGAAGATCTGCTGGGTGATCTCGAAGAGACGTCAGATGATGCGTCTGACGATCTGGATGCGCTTCTGGGTGATTTGGAGTCCGAGCCGGACAGCGGCGCCGCTTCAGACGATTTGGATGCCTTGCTGGGTGATCATGAAGGCGACGATGAGACGGAAGATGCGGATACAGATGATGTCGATGCGCTTCTGGCGGACCTTGGCGACGATGTAGAGGATGAAGATACCGGCGCGGACGATCTTGACGCCTTGCTGGGTGATCTTGAAGGCGGTGATGAGACCGAAGACGTGGATACTGATGATCTGGATGCGCTTCTGGCAGACCTTGGCGACGATGTTGAGGATGAAGATGCCGACCGGGATGATCTGGACGCCTTGCTGAACGACCTAGGGTCGGACGAGGACAGCCCGGCTGAGGAGGGTTCAGAAGATGATCTGGACGCTCTGCTGGCGGATCTTGGCGAAGATGAAACTGGTTCTGACGACCTTGATGATCTGTTGAACGATTTGGGCGCAGATGAGGATAATGAGGCATCCTCTGACGAAACGACAGATGATTTGGATGCCTTGCTGGGCGATCTAGACCTGGACGACGAGGGCGAATCTGATGATCTGGACGCTCTGCTCGGTGACCTTGATGGGGATGACGCGTCAGGCGAAACAGCCGGTCTGGACGACGAGCCGCAATTGGCATTCGGCCGCATGAGCGCAGATCGACCTGACCCGGAACGGCTGAAACGCACCCGGTTCCGGATCGCGCTCTTTGGCGATTTCTCTGGACGAGCGGCGCGTGGGCAGATCGAGACCGGCGACGCCCTAGCCGCACGTAAGCCGATCATTCTGGATCCCGATACGGTCGAAGAGGTGATCGAGGGGTTCGCAACCGATCTCGTTCTGCCGATTGGCAAGGATGGGGCCGGGATCGAAGTGAAGCTGAAAGAGCTGGACGATCTGCATCCCGACGAACTTTATGAAAAGGTTGAACTGTTCGATGGCCTCTCGGGTCTGAAAAGCCAGCTGAGCGCGGGTGGGACTGCAGATCACGCCGCCAAACAGCTGATTGGTTGGGGGGAAGAGTTCGGGCAGGCGGTTGTGCCGCCACGCAAATCCTCGAGCGGTAACACGGTTCGTGCTGACCTTAAACTCAGCGATTTTCAGAGACTAATCGGCGATACATCGGGTGAACTGGCGCAGGCCTCGCCGGTCGATGACCTTCTGAAACGCGTGGTCGGCCCGCATATCCGCAAACTGCCCAGCCCCGATGTGCAGGCGATGCAAAAGGCCGTGGATGAGGCGCTGAGCGCAGCCATGCGCATGGTTCTGCATCACCCGGAATTCCAATCCGTCGAAGCGCAGTGGCGCAGCCTCGATCTGATTGCGCGTAGTGTCGAGGATGACGATACGCTCGACGTGGTTTTGTATGACGTCTCGGCCGAAGAAATTGCGGCGGATCTGGCTGCCGAGGAAGATCTGGCGAAAACCGGTCTGGTTCGGTTGCTGACCGAAGAGCCCCTAGACGAAGAAAACGGGCGCGGCGGGTATTCGGCGCTGATCGGGCTTTATACCTTTGAGGAAACACCGCCCCATGCGGAACTGTTGGGCCGTATTGGCCGCGTCGCTGCCCATGTGGATGCGCCGTTCATCAGTGCGATCACCCCGGCCTATCTGGATGTGAAGCCCGAGGACCGCCACCCGCTTGTGGTCGAAGCGTGGGATACTCTGCGCGCGATGCCTGAAGCCGGGCATGTCGGCCTGGCCTCTCCCCGGTTCCTGCTGCGGCGGCCTTACGGCGCCAAGTCCGAGCCGATCTATGAGTTCGATTTTGAGGAATTCACTGAGTCTGAAGGCCTGCGCGGCATGCTTTGGGCCAATCCGGCGGTTCTGGTGACGATCTTGTTGGCGCGGTCCTTCAAGCAAAATGGCAAGGCGATGAATTTGGGCTCAGTCATGAGCCTGGGTGGCATTCCTTTCCATTTCGTCAATGACCGCTACGGCGATCAGGTGGCGCTACCGTGCACCGAACGCAATATCACGCTGGCCAAGCATGAACATTCGGTCCAGCGCGGCTACATGCCGGTGCTGTCGGTCAAAGGCCGCGATGAAATCCGGCTGGGCTCGTTGAACTCGGTTGCCGGGCAGGAGATTCTGGGCCCGTGGTCCGGTATGCCCGCGCCTGCTCCGTCGCCGGATGTGCCTGCTGCACCTGAGGCTGATGACGATGACGATCTGGACTTGGATCTGGATCTTGATACAGGCGACGACGATGATTTCGACCTCGATCTGGGCCTCGGAGATGATGACAGCGGCGACCTTGATGATCTGCTGGCGTCATTTGGCGACGATGATGACGGTGACGATAGTGATGATGACGATATGGACCCCGAACTTGCTGCACTGCTGAACGATTTGTGACGGCGCGGTGAACGAGAATTGGAAGGAACGGTAAATGGCTGAGAGTCTGCAAAGTAAAGAGTGGCCGCTTCGGATAACGGGGTCGTATAGCTATGGTGAGGATGATCTTGTCATCAGGCGGGCCGTCGTCTCGGAAGAGCTGGGAAAACTGACCGAAATTCAGGTCGAATTCCTGTCGGAAAAAACGACGATTGCGTTGGACAAGCTGCTGGGCAAGGTGATGACCATCCATCTGGCCGCTGACGGAGCCGAGCGTAAATTCACTGGCACCATCGTGAGGGTGGAGCGGCTGGCCCTGCGCGATGGCTATGTGCAGTTTCTGGCCGAATTGCGCCCATGGTTCTGGCTGCTGACGCAGACCACTGACAGTCGCATCTTTCAGGAAATGACCGCCGTGCAGATTATCGAAAAGATTTTCGGTGAATACGGGCTCACGGATTTCAGGAAAAGCCTGCGCGCCACTTACCAGCAGCGCGAATATTGCGTGCAATATCGCGAAACAGATTTCGATTTTATCTCGCGGCTGATGCAGGAGGAGGGCATCTACTACTATTTCGACTACACAAATGCCAAAGACAAGAATGAGACGCTGGTCATGTGCGACGGACCAAACGCGCATACGCCGATTGCCGGTGACGCAAAGGTCGAATTCCGAGGCGGGGATGACTACACCCAACGTCTTGATGACTCGGTCACCGAATGGGCCGCGTCCGAGACGATCCGGCCTGGGGTGGTCTCGCTGGGCGATTTTGATTTCGAGAAGCCCAAAGCGTCACTAGATGCGCGGGCCAAAACGCCGACCGGCGCAAAGCACGGGTTCAAGGACAAGCTAGAACTTTATGATATTCCAGGTCACTACAAGGAAACCGGGCCGGGCAATACGCTGGCCAAGGTGCGGATGACGGCCGAGGATGCTCTGTTCGACCGGCGGCGCGGGCGGGCCTCGGTCCGGGCGCTGGAAACCGGGCGCAAGTTCACGCTGAAGGATCATCCAGACAAGGCGGAGAACGCGGAATACCTGATCACCAAGGCGCGGTATTATCTTCAGACCACCGAAGGTTATGGATTTGCCAAGAATGACAAGGATCTGGACACCGGAGCGCTGGAGTTTCCGGAGGACAGCAATGAGATGTTCATGGTCGAGTTTGACGCCCAGCCCGGCAAAACCGAATTCAAATCGCTGCGCACCATCCCGTGGCCCGAAATCTCGGGTCTGCACACAGCCATTGTGACCGGCAAGGCTGGTGAGGAAATCTGGACCGACAAATACGGTCGCATCAAGGTTCAGTTCCATTGGGACCGCGAAGGCAAGAAGGACGAAAAGACCACCTGCTGGGTGCGGGTTGTCACCCCTTGGTCGGGTAAGAACTGGGGTATGGTCAGCATCCCTCGGATCGGGCAGGAAGTTGTGATCCAGTTCGAAGAGGGTGATCCCGATCGGCCGATCTGCACGGGCATGCTCTACAATGCCGACACGATGCCGCCCTATGCCTTGCCTGCAAACCAGACGCAAACCGGGATCAAGACGCGGTCCTCGAAACAGGGCAGCGCCGAGACGTTCAACGAGCTGATGTTCGAGGACAAGAAAGACGCTGAACTCGTGCGCTTTCAGGCGCAGAAGGATCACGAGAAGCTGGTCAAGAATATGTCCACGATTACCATTGGCTATGACAAGCTGGACAAGGGTGGCAATGGCGGCGACGGCTGCCTCAGCCAAGTGGTCAAGAAGAACGTGGATGAGACGATCAAGGAAGGCGATCATACCTTCACCATCGAGAAAGGTAACCAGACGGTCAGCATCAAGACTGACCAGACCGAGACCATCGAGGGCAAATCCACCCGTACAGTGACGGGCAATCACGCCGAGACGATCAAGGAAGGCGACAAATCCACGACGGTCAAGATGGGTGACATTCAGGTGGATGCCAAAATGGGCAAGATCACAATGACCGCAATGAAGTCGATCGAATTGAAGGTTGGTGGCTCTTCGATCAAACTGGACCCGACAAGCGTTACGATCAAGAGCACGATGATCAAAGTCCAGGCCAATGCCAAGCTGGATGCAAAAAGCCCGATGACGACGGTCAATGGCGATGCCATGCTGACCCTCAAGGGCGGCCTGACAATGATCAACTAAGGGGGCAACGCGATGACAGACCGTTTTTCCGGAATGACCAAAACGCCCCAGATGCCCGCTGCGCGCATGCTGGCCGATGCCAATGCCCGTCTGAGCGTCAAGCTTGAGGCCCCGGCCAGTGCGCCTTTGGATGTGGTGTTGACTGAATTGGAAGAGAAAGGCGCGGTGATCGATATCCTGCGCCTTCTGGGGGTGGCCTTACCTGCCCGAGAGCGTGTGTGGTGGTCCTGTCTGGCCGCGCGCGACTATATCGGTGAGGCCCCGGACAACAATACACCCGCACTGGCGGCGTCCGAGGAATGGGTGTTTCGCCCTACGCCCGAGAATCGGGAAAAGGCCGAAGCTACAATCGAGGTGGCCGAACCGGATGATGAGACGATAAACTGCGCCATGGGGGTTCTCTATGCGGAGGGGACCCTGGGAACCGGTGATCTGGCGACCATGCCCGCGCCGCCCGGCGCGGCCGAGATTTTGGCCTTCGCTATGAATATTGTTGCAATGGACAACCACGAAGAGGATTTTGACGCCTACGTGCAGTTGCTGATTGACCGCGGGGTCGATATTGCTCGGGGTGGGAATGGTAAGCTGGACCGCAAGGAAGACGGTTTGGAGACAGAGGAGTAGGACATGGGATTTCCACAAGCCCGCGTCACAGATATGCATTTGTGCACGTTGCCGGCCCCGCCGCCAGCGCCACCGCCGCCAGCGCCAGTTCCTATGCCGATCATGCCGCCCTGCTGCCCCACGGTTCTGGTGTCAAAACTGCCTGCGGCACGTTTAACGGATCTGGCCACGCCCGCTTTCCCGCATCCGATTGTGAAAGGGTCAGCGACAGTGTTGATCAGCAAGCTTCCGGCAGCGCGGGTTACAGATAATTGCGCCTGTGGTGGCCTAATTATACCACCGTGCTGCCCCACCGTACTGGTCGGAGGATGAAGACAAACGAATGACGGTCACTTTGAAATTCCAATCCACCGGCGTGGTGCCGGGCGACGGGCGCCCGGTCTCGATGCAGGGGGGCTCTTTGACCGTGGGGCGTGGGCCGGCCAATGATTTGGTTCTGCCTGACCCTGAAAAGACGTTGAGCAAAAGCCACTTTGTGATCGAAGATCACAATGGAAACGTTGTGATTGTTGATCTGTCGACGAACGGAACTTTTCTGAATTACTCGAAAATCCCTTTGGGCCGGACACCGACGCCGCTCAACAATGGCGACGTGCTTGCTGCGGGCGGGTATGAAATGGTTGTTGAAATCGGGGCGGACTTGCCCAGTTTCGAAGAATCGATCCCCCAGCCTGCGCAACAGGCTGGGGTGTCTCCGGGTATGTCTCAGAACGCGCCGGATCCGATGGCATTGTTGGACGATGCCGCTCCGGGCGGAGATTTTCTGGATGACCTTTTGGGCGGTGACGCCAAAGGGCCCGGGCAGATTTCCACGCCCGACCCAATGGATGAACTGCTACCGCCCTTGGAGGATGACGATCCGTTCTTTGCAAAGCCCAAGGATGTGCATGCGGATATGGGCGCAAGCGATGCGATGCATAACCCGTCGGCCAGCGATGCGTTTACGGCGCCGTCTGCAGGGGGCGCCAACCTAATCCCCGATGACTGGGACGATGATCTGCTGTCGCCTGCGGGCGGCTCGAGCTCGGACCCGTTTGCCGCGCCTGAACCGGCGCGTCCGGAACCCACCGCGCCGCCTCCGATCAAGCCAAAGCCGGGCGGCCAGGCCGAGGTGGCTCCGCCCCCTGAACCGGTTGAGGCAGAGAAACCTGTTCCGACCGGCGGTGGCGATCAATCCGCTGCCCGTGCCTTGCTAGAGGCGTTGGAGGTTGACGATCTGCGCATCGACGACGCCGATCTGCCTGCCACGATGGGCCGCATGGGCCGTGTGTTACGGGTGATGATCACCGGCTTGCGGGAAATCCTGATGACCCGCACCTCGATCAAGTCCGAGTTCCGTATCGAACAGACCATGATCAATGCGGGCGGCAACAACCCGTTGAAGTTCTCGATCAGCCCGGAACAGGCGATTGAGGCCTTGGTCAAACCGCGTGTCAAAGGCTACCTTGCCTCGGAAGAGGCGACTGAACAGGCGTTGAACGACATCAAGGCCCATGAGGTTGCGATGGTCACCGGCATGGAGGCCGCGCTCAAAGGCGTTCTGGCCCGGTTGGACCCCGAGGTGCTGGCGGGAAAAATTGAAGGTTCCGGCAAACTTGGGTCACTTTTTAAAGGTAAAAAGGCCCAATACTGGGAAGTGTACGAGAAGATGTATGCCGATATCTCGGATCAGGCAGAGAATGACTTTCACGATCTCTTCAGCCGGGAATTCGCACGCGCGTATAAAGAACAGCTGGAAAAGCTGAAGTAACGCCCCTTCGCGGGCGGTAAGAACAAGGGAGGGCAGCCATTGTCCTGGGACAGCAAGGTGCTTTGGACCGAAGGGTTGTTTCTGCAGCCCCATCACTTCCAGCAGGCGGATCGGTATACCGAGGCGCTGGTGGCTGGTCTCGCACGCCGGGTCACGCCTTATGCGTGGGGTGTCAGTGCGTTAGAGATCGATGATGAAGTGCTCAAGGTCGGTCAGTTTGCCTTGAAATCCTGCTCGGGGCTGACGCCGGACGGACAGGTATTTCGCGTGCCTCAGGCCGAAGATCACCCGCCCGCTCTGGAAGTGCCCGAGACGATCAAGGATTGTGTCGTCTACCTGACGGTTCCCCAACGGCGGCAGGGTGCCTCAGAGGTGGATCTGAGCGGGGCCGAACAATCGGTCAGCCGTCTGCGCCCGGCCGAGCAGGAAATCACCGATGTGATGAGCCAGCAGAAAAAGCCTGTCACGTTGGGTGTGGGCAAACTACGCTTGCAGTTCGCGCTGGAAGTGGATGATTTGGCGGATAAATTAGCGATCCCGATTGCCAAGATCATCGAAGTGCGTCCGGACAAAGAGATCATTTTGGATCGCGGTTTCATCCCATCTGTGCTGGACGTGCGCGCCGCCGCTGCGCTGGCCGGTTTCATGAATGAGCTTGAGGGGATGCTGTCGCACCGCATGCAGGCCTTAGCAGGGCGTCTTTCGGATGGCGGGCCAGCCAAAGGGGCTGCCGAGATTTCGGACTTCCTGCTGTTGATGACCATCAACCGCAACCTGCCTTTGGTGCGCCATTTCGCTAATATCGAGAACGTGCATCCCGAACATGTCTACCGTGTCTGTGCCGCGCTCGCCGGTGAGCTGGCGACCTTCATGAGCACCGAGAAAGAGGCCGTGCAGTTCCCGGCCTATCAGCATGACGACCTGACCGCCTCGTTCGCGCCGGTCATTCGGACCTTGCGACAGTATCTGAGTTCCGTGTTGGAGCAGACAGCGGTCTCGATCCCGCTGGAGGCGCGGAAATATGGTATCAGCGTGGGCGTGATCGCCGACCGCAAGCTGATCGGCAATGCCGGTTTCGTGCTGGCCGTGAACGCAGATATCCCAGCCGAGGACGTGCGTCGCCACTTCGCCGGGCAGGCCAAAACCGGCCCGGTTGAGGAAATCCGTCAGTTGGTGAACTCAGCGCTTCCCGGTATCACGCTGCGCCCGTTGCCCGTCGCTCCGCGGCAGATCCCTTATCACTCCGGTGTCGTCTATTTCGAACTGGACGCCGCCAGCCCATACTGGGGCAAGATGACCACCTCGGGTGGGATCGCGGTTCATGTGTCGGGGCAATATCCGGGGCTTGAGATGGAGCTGTGGGCGATCCGCAATCAATAAGAGTGAACGTGATCACTGGCGGCGCCAAAACAATTTGATAGGGCTTGATATGTGGGTCACACTCGTGACGCGGAAGCCTTAGGGGAACAGGTCAAAGAATGTCCGACAAAGATCCATTTGCCGAACCGGACGACACCGACAAGACGGTCATTCGCCCCAATCCCGGTGGGCGACGTCAGGCGGGTGGCATGCCGCAACAGCCGGCTCCGCAGCAACCGGCCGGATATCCCGATCCGATGCAGGTGCCACAGCCCGAGCCCATGGCACAACCGGCGCAGGGCGGCGCGGGATACGGGGTGCCTCAACCCCAGACGCCTCAATCCCGGCCTGCCTCGGGCGGGGAAGAGGTCGCCACTACCGGTATGAACCGGCTGAACGCCTGCGCTGCATCGCTGTTTTCGTTGATCAGCCGTATTCGCAACCGTGCGCAGCATATGGATCCGGACAAGCTGCGCCAAAGCGTTGTGGCCGAGGTGCGCGCGTTTGAAAATGCCGCTTTGCAGGCAGGCATTGCGGCGCAGACCGTCAAGATCGCACGCTATGCTTTGTGTGCGACTTTGGACGACGTTGTTTTGAATACACCGTGGGGTGGCCAATCCAGTTGGGCGACCCAGTCGCTCGTCGGCACCTTCCACCGAGAGACCGTCGGCGGTGATCGCTTCTATGACCTGCTGGCACGTCTCGAACAGGACCCCGCCAACAATATTGAGCTGCTGGAATTCGTCTACATGTGCCTTTCGCTTGGGTTCGAGGGGCGTTTGCGCGTCGAACAGGGCGGCGCGGACAAGCATATGCAGATCCGTCAGGGTCTGGCGCGGATCATTCGCGCACAGCGTGGTGACGTGGAACGGGACCTCGCCCCGCATTGGGAAGGGGTCGATAAACCCTACCGCGCCCTCAGCCTTTGGAAGCCGGTCTGGATCGCTGTTGGCGTGACCGCTCTGCTGCTACTGATCGAATTTGGCGGGTTGTCTTATCTGCTGTCCAACAAGACGGAAAACCTTGTGGGACAAATGTCGGTGATTGATGCTGGCCGGGTGACAGAGCTGCAGCGCCGCGCCCCGCCGCCTCCTCCGCCACCGCCGCAAGCTCAGCCGCAGGTCGAAAAGGTCGTTGCTTTCCTGCAGCCCGAGATCGACGAAGGGCTGGTTGAGGTCTTTGAGAAGGGCAACACGCTGATTATCCGGATCAAGGGATCGGGCATGTTCGGGTCGGGTTCGGATCACCTACAGGACAAATTCAAGGAGCCGGTGCGCCGCGTGGCTGTGGCGTTGGACGGCGAACCCGGAGGGGTCATCGTGACTGGGCACTCAGACAATGTGCCGATCCGCTCATCGCGCTTCCCGTCCAACCTCGCTTTGTCTCTGGCACGGGCCAAATCGGTGATGAACCAGATGGCGGGTGAGATTTCCGATCCCGACCGCCTAAGTGCCGAAGGCCGTGCCGATAGCGAACCGATTGCCGACAACTCGACCCGCGAAGGTCGGGCGACGAACCGCCGGATTGAAGTCCTGCTGGTTCAGGAGGAGAACTGATGATCCGCCGCGTTCTAAGATATGTTTTCATGTCGATCTATACCGTGCTGTTCTTCACGGCGACGGTTCTGGCCGGATGTCTGTATTACTTCGGCCCGTGGATCGGCTCGGATGAGTGGCGGCCGCTGGACGGGGTCGGGACGCGCCTGATCTGGTGCGGGGTGATCTATCTGGTCTTTTTCCTGATAGGTCTGACCATTTTCCTGTTGCGCCGACGTCGCGAAAAGAAGCTGACGGAGGAGATCACTGAATCCGTCGCCGATGGCGGCGACATGATCGATAGCGAGATTTCCGAGCTTCGCGGCAAACTGAAAACCGCGATGGCGGCTTTGCGCAAGTCAAAGAACGGGCGGCGCCATCTGAATGAGCTGCCCTGGTACGTCATGATCGGCCCTCCGGGGGCTGGCAAAACGACGGCGATTGTGAACTCGGGCCTGAACTTCCCCTTGGCCGATGAGCTGGGCAAGACCGCGATTGGCGGTGTCGGCGGTACGCGGAACTGTGACTGGTGGTTCACCGAGAACGCCGTTCTGATCGACACGGCCGGGCGTTACACGACGCAGGAAAGCGATGCCGAGGTCGACAATGCGGCTTGGATCGGGTTCCTGAACCTGCTCAAGAAATACCGCAAAAGGCAGCCGATCAATGGTGCGATGATTGCGATTTCGCTGTCTGATCTTTCCTTGCAGGATGAGGTCACGCAAAAGGAACACGCAAAGGCCGTCCGCCGCAGGCTGGAAGAGCTGCGTGAAAAATTGGGCGTGCGGTTCCCGGTTTATATCCTGTTCACCAAGGCCGACCTGATCGCAGGTTTTGCCGAATTCCACGACAATCTGGGCAAAGAAGATCGCGAGCAGGTTTGGGGCTTTACACTGCCATTGGACAAATCGCGCAGCGAACAGTCGCCGGTCGCGGCTTTTGACGAGGAATTCGCCCTGCTTCTGGGTCGTCTGAATTCGCAGTCGTTGGAGCGGATGCAGACCGAGACAGACCCGCAGCGCCGCGCGCTGATTGCAGGGTTCCCGATGCAGGTCGCCTCGGTTCGCAAAGTGGCGCATGAGTTCCTGACCGAGGTGTTTCAGGACAGCCGTTATCAGCACCGCCACATGTTGCGTGGGGTCTATTTCACCTCTGGCACGCAAGAAGGCACGCCTATTGACCGTCTGATGCTGGGCATGGCGCGGACCTTTGGGATTGGCCGTCAGGCCATCGGCTCGGGGCAGGGGTCGGGTCGGTCCTATTTCCTGACGCGCCTGTTCGATCAGGTGATCTTCCGCGAGGCTGGGCTGGTCAGCGCCGATGACAAGGTGGAAAAGCGCTACAAGATCACCAAATGGGCCTCGATTGCCGCGACTATTATTGCCGCCGTCACGGTCGGAGCCTTGCTGGTGCGCAGCTTCATGGGCAATACCGATCTGATCGCCGAGGCGCAGGAGGGTGTGTCCGCTTATCAAGCCGCCGCTGCGACTTTGCCGCCCAGCCCCGTTGGAGACACCGATCTGGTTCCGGTCGTGCAAGCGCTCAACACGCTGCGCGATCTGCCGGCCAACCCGACTCTATCGGATCCTGAGCCTGAAACACGTTTGACCTACGGCCTCTATCAGGGCGACGTGATCGGCACACAGGCGGCGCAAACCTACCGCGCCGCGTTGAACCAACGCCTGTTGCCGCGTCTTCTTCTGCGTCTGGAAGAGCAGATGAGCGCCAATATCAACAACCCCGATGTGCTCTATGAGGCGCTTAAGGTCTATCTGATGCTGGGCCTACAGGGGCCGATGAACCAGGATTTGGTCAAGGAATGGATGAACATTGATTGGAGCGTGTCCTTCCCCGGCCCATCGCGTGAGGAATTCCGTGCGGATCTGAACGATCACCTCGACGCCATGCTGAGCCAGCCGATGCAAGAGATCGCCCTGAATGGTCCAATGGTGGATCAGATTCAGGGTATCCTGTCGGAACTCCCACTGGCGCAGCGTGTCTATAACGGCATCGTCTCCAGCCCCGCGGCCACAGCGCTGCCGGAGTGGCGCATCACCGAAGTGGGCGGCCCCGCTGTTGGTCGCGTTCTGGTGCGGTCCTCCGGGAAACCTCTGAACGACGGGATTGAAGGTATTTTCACCTATGATGGCTTCAATAACGTCTTCCTTGGTGAGGCGATTGGCGTCGCCAAACGCGTGCAGAAGGAAAGCTGGGTTCTGGGACCCCGAGGTGAGGCTGAACAGACCGAGCAGGCTCTTGCTGCCCTCAGCCGTGATGTTCTGGACCTCTATTACAACGACTACATCGCGCGCTATGATGCGATGCTGGGCGATATCGACATCGTGCCGATGGAAAGCCTCAGCCACGCGGTTGAGGTCACGAATGTGCTGTCAGGCCCGACTTCGCCTATCGTGAATGTCCTGAATTCGATCTCGGATGAGACGAAATTGACCGAAAACCGGTCAATTCTATCGGGTAATGATGCGATCAGCGAAGGCGTTTCCGGCGCTGCGGCGATTGAGTTGCAGTCGGCTACCTCAGCCCAAACGCAGATCTTGTTGGAAGCCTTGGCCAAAACCAGTGGTGTCAATGCCGGCGAACCCGTGCAAGCGCCGGGGCAGTATGTCGAGGATCGCTTCGATTGGTTGCATCAGCTGGTTGAACGGCAAGAGGGGCAACCTTCGCAGCTGGACATGCTGATGGGGTCGCTTACGAGCGTGTATCAGGAGCTGAACAAAATGTCGTTCAGCGGAGTCTCGGGTGGCGAAACCGGGCAGGCTCTGCAGCAGTTCCAGCAAGAGGCCGCCCGTATTCCCGGTCCGATGGAACGCTGGGCCCTGCAGATCATCGATGGCTCGTCCGGGATCACCTCGGATAGCACCCGCTCGTCCATCAACGCACGGTGGCAATCGACGGTTCTGCCATTCTGCGAGCAGGTTGTCGGGGATCGCTATCCGTTCAACCGCCGCTCGGGTGCGGATGTTGCGATGGGTGACTTTGGCAAGTTGTTCGGTCCGCAAGGTCTGATCGACTCGTTCTTCAACGAAAACCTCGCCAAACATGTGGATATGCGCACGCGGCCATGGTCGTGGAAATCCGGGGTTAATGCGACCGATCTGGGCATCAGCCAGGCGGTTCTGACACAGTTCCAGAACGCCGCCGAGATCAAAGAGGCGTTCTTTGCCGCAGGTCCGCAACCGCAAATCCAGTTCCAGATCATGCCCGAGGCGCTGGACCCAAAGGCCAAAGGCGTCAAGCTTGAGATTGATGGTCAAGTGCTGGAGTTCAAACACCGCGGTGGGCTGCCCTCACCCCTCGCTGTGACATGGCCGGGCTCGGTTGGGCTGGCGCGCGTCAGCTTTGAGCCGGAAAAGCGCAATATTGAAAGCGTTCTGTCCAAGGACGGCCCCTGGGCTTGGTTCCGCCTGCTGGACGCGGCCGAGGTAAGGCGCACCAATGTGTCTGACCGCAAGAAGGTGATCTTCAATGTCGGTGGGCGCATCGCAATCTTTCAGTTGCAGTCAGGTTCGGTCATCAACCCCTTCGCTTTGCCCGCGCTGCAGAAATTCAGCTGCCCCAAGTCGTTCTGATGCAGACTGGCGGGTTTGGTGTATTCGGCAAGATGCCCTCGGTCGGAGACTTCTTCCGACTTGGGGTGTCGCAGGCGTTTGTACAGCCGTGGGATGAGTGGATTCAGCGCAGCATGTTGGCTGCGTCAGAAGCTTTGGGTGAGGCATGGGATTCCCACTACATGTCTGCTCCGATCTGGCGGTTTTGCCTGTCTCCGGGGCTGGCTGGCCCGCAAAAGATGCTGGGGGTTCTGATGCCTTCGGTGGATCGGGTCGGAAGGCGGTTTCCTTTGACCTTGGTTGCCGAGGTCTCGAACGAAGGGTCTGCTGCGTTGGCGCATTTCCGGGCAGCTGAGGTCTACCGACAGCTTGAAGACTTGGCGCTTGCCGCGCTCGAGGATGACATGACCCGCGACAAACTGGCCGAGGGTTTGGCCACTTTGCCAGCTCCAACGCAGCAGCCGACAGCGCCTGTGCGTGCACATGGCAACACGATGGTTCTGACCCGCGGGGAAGTCTCCGACAGCTTGTTGCCTGATCTGGCGGCGGGCTTGATGTCGCAAAGATATCTCACCCCAAGCGTTTGGAGCACTGAAATCGGCGGCGTCCCCCGAATGATGATCTGTGAAGGTTTACCGGATGGGGCAAACATGCAAGGCTTGTTCAACCTACACGCCGCATTGTGGACCGAGGCACGACCAATATGAATTCAAGTCACCGCGTTCGGTACAGCGCACGCAGCCATGTGGGCCTAAGGCGTAAGGTCAACGAAGACGCGGTACTGGCGCTGCCCGAAGAAAGCCTCTGGTTGGTAGCTGACGGGATGGGCGGGCATGACGCGGGAGACTATGCCAGCCGATTGGTCGCAGACATGGTTGCCGCAATCCCGCCCGGTTTGGCTCCGGCTGATCGGTTGACCGCATTGCGGGACGCAATCCAGCGCGCCCATGCCGTGATCCGGCAAGAGGCAGATGCCCGAGGTGGCGGCACGATTGGTACGACGGTTGCGTGCATGATGTTGGCCAATGGGCACTTTGTCGGGCTTTGGGCTGGGGACAGCCGAATTTATCTACTGCGTGAGGGCAAGATCCAGATGCTTAGCACCGATCACTCGGTCGTGGCGGATCTGGTTCTGGCCGGACAGATGAGCTGGGACGAGGCAGAGCAGCACCCTCAATCCAATGCGATCACGCGGGCCGTGGGCGTTGGGGATGTTCTCGAACTGGACAAGATTCGGGGCGAGGTTCAGTCCGGCGACCGTTTTCTGATCTGCTCAGACGGTCTAAGCAAATACGCGACCTTCCCGATGCTGGAGAAAGCGCTATCGGATATGCCGATCGAGACGGTCTCGGATCAGTTGATACAGGTCGCGTTGGATGGCGGCGGGGCCGACAATATCACCGTGGTGGTGGTCGATATTCTGTAGCTTTAGAATACCGAAGGTAGAGTCGGCACGGGTGGCGGCGAAGGTAGTTGCATGCCTGAAAGACTGTCGCGAATTGACCCGATGTCGAAATTGCAGGTATCGCAGGGGCCGAACGGTACGCCCGGCAAGGATTTTCCAAGTTTCGCCAAGGACTGCAGCGTCGGCAGAACGGGCACTGCTGGCGGCTGAACGCTCATGGACATGGCCAGATTTACAGCTCCGCTTTGGGCGGCTTGGGCACCTTGGGTAATATCTTCAATTTCGGGCAGCGCATCCAATTGCATTTGCAGCGCCTGCATCTCTAGCGGAACAGGCACGTTCAACCGCGCTATATAGCTGAGCATGGCGTCGATCCGCGCAATTCCGCCCGGTGTCAGGGCGTCAGAACCGAATGCTTCCTCAATTGTGGCAAGGTCTTGCAGCTGGTCGGCCAGTTCCTGCAACTCGTCCAGCGAGACGGGAAGATTGGGCACGGGCACCGTTGCAAGACCCGCCAACTGGTTCATAAGGGCCGACATCATGTTAGGGTCGGATATTGGAGGCAACCCGAGCGTTTCCGGGGCCGAGGCAGCGGGCGCAAGCAGCGCCAACTGCTTTGCCAGATCGACCTTCGGCAAGGGCAATGCGAAAGGCGGCATTGTAATCCGCGGTAGCGACGCAGCGAGATTCAAAGCCGCTGAGCAGGTCCCGCGTGACCCTCCTGCATCACCCACCTGCATTTCGGCCTCATAGGAATAGTCCAACCCGGCCAAAGCCATAGGGCAGACTCCCTGAGCGCGCAGGGCCAAGGTCATTCTGGCCGCCAGTACGATGTTCTGAAACTGTGGGCTGCTCATCTTCGGCATGGCCTGCGCTTGTGGCAGAACCGTTGCGGCGAGGCTCAGGACAGCCTGCTGAATCTCAGCCAGCAGCGCGCGGGGATTAGCCAGCGGAAACCCGGACACCGCCAGACTCATCATCATCGATATCGCTCCGCCCCCATCACCGGGCAGGATCGCAGGCAAGGCGATATTCGGGGCTTTCGCGTTCATCGTCGCGTTGAGGTACATGTCCGGCGTCATCGCCGGAAGCATCGCGTTCAGTTTCAGATCGGCCCTGGCCTGGCCGCTGGTCGTTCCCTGCAAACCTAGAAGCGTCAATAGCTTCATCATCTGTGGTGGCACAGCCTGCACTGACAGGTTCGCAGTCGTCGGAAGACTGGGCAACGTCGCAACATTGGCTTGGCAGAAACAGGGCATGGTTTTACGTCAACCCAACTCTATTGTTCCAAGGTCGTCAGAATACGACTGTCCAAGGACAGGATCTGCGTCTCGACGTTTCTGTCCTGCTCACGGAGCGCCTCCGCGTAACCCGCAGCCGACTCAGCCGTCGGTCGTATAGTGCTGAACAGTTGATTGTCAGTATGCAGAACGATCACCTTGCTTTTCCCCAGCGCGGTGTCATCGACCTGAAAGGCGATGCCGCCATTGTCCTGGCTTTCATCAATCGAATAGGCCACACGGACAGAAACCGGCCCGGATTCTCCGTCGCGCAGAGAGGCAATATCGTTGTCTTGGCGGGTGACGTTGGGCAACAGATGGAACACATTGCCGGACACATCCAAGACCGAGACGGATAGAAACCCATCCTTAACATCATCGGGCAGGTCGACATCGATGACCGGGTTTTGCCCGACAATAAAGTCTCCGGTCGGATTGGGCGCGTTGCCTTGCTCTCCGTTGAAGAACGCAATCGAGATATCGCTGGTGGGTGCCGAGGGAAGGAAGTTCTCGATCAGACACAGGGTCGGGTTCAGCAGCGTGACCTGCTCAAGATCGATAGGGCGTGAACCCGCGAGGGCTGTCAGCGCAGTGTCCAACCCGACCAAACTGTCCCTTGACGCCAGCGTTCCGCCGACTTTGATCGGCGTTTCGGGGCCGTAGCCCGTGCTGGGCGCGTCGATCAGTTTCAACGCGCCGCAATCGGCCAGACCCGACAGGATGGGTCGGACCTCATCCGCGGACAGGAACAGCGACTCCAGCTCGATATCTGCGGTGCCTTGCAGCCCAGCGGGTAGACCGGCGGAGTAAAGTTGCTCTAGCTCGGCATGCAGGGCCTGATCGGTGGTTTGTCCGGTCAGTCGGGCCTCATTGCCTTCGACCACGAAACGCCACTCATCCAGATCCATGGCGGCGTCGATGACGCCAGTCACCGCTGTTCCCCAGGTGTCGGAAATGTCGCCCGAGGCCAATGTGAGATCAACGTCGCCCCCTTCGGATGTGATCTCGCCGGTCATGGCGTCCCGCACGGTCTCGGACGGAACAAAGCCAACGGCACGCGGAGCCTGACCGGGGCGTTTATCAGCCACCAGAGTATAGGGCGATACGGTCGGGTATTGCGGCGCAAGGAAGCTGTCAAACAGCCCGCCGAAATAGCCGCCGGCACCAATGCCAACGACCGCAAGCACGCCAACTGCGGCAACTAAGCCTCCGCGCGAGGATTTGGCAGGCTCAGCCTTGGCAGGGGTGGCCTTGGGTTTCGGGTCCGGCGTCGTAACCGGGGCGACAGATGGCGCAGCAGCTGGGGCCGCGCGCGGGGCGATCACGGTCGCATCGTCCAGATTGTCTTGGGGCGCAGCCGATCCGTTCCGGGCTGCAGCCAAGGCGCGAAGAACATCTCCGGCGCTCTGGTACCGATCGTCCGGGTTCGGAGCCGTCATCTTGTCGAGGATCGACTTCAGCGGTTCCGGCACGTCCTGAGTGTTCAGCGGCTCTTTCTTGTTTTCGACCACTTCCAACAGGTTGCGCCCGGCATCGGCCTTTTGCCCCCGAAAATTGGCCAGCAGCAAGGCACCCAATGAATAGATGTCGGTGCGCTGATCGGTTTTGCCGGAAAGCTGCTCGGGCGCGGCATAGGCGTATTTCCCGGCAAACTCTCCGCCCACTATGGTCTCGGCCCCGGGGTTCGTATCCTTGGCGATGCCGAAGTCAATAATCACGGCCTGGGCCGGGTCGCCATCGCGCAGAATGATATTGTCGGGGCTCAGATCGCGGTGGACGATATTGCGGGCATGGGCGGCCTCTAGCCCCTCGCACACCCTTTTACAAACTGTCAGCACATCGCTTGCCGGCATAGGCCCGGTTTTGAGCTTCTGGTCGAGGCCTGGCCCGTCCACATAGTCCATCACCAGATAGACATGCCCGTCGGCGGTTCGGTTGTTTTCAGAATAGCGAACAACCGCGTCGTGGCGGATGTCGCGGATTTCTTCCTCGCGGGTCAGCAGGACCAGATAGTCATCATTGCTGGAAAACTCCGCTTTCAGAACTTTCAAAGCGGCAAGCCGCCCCGAAATCTCGGAGCGGGCTCGATAGACGTCAGAAGTACCGCCCCGCCCAAGTATCGCTTCGATCCGATAAGTATTGTTCACCAGATCGCCCGGCTGAAACAGGTCGCCTGCGCGGGAGTCCGTCATGCTGTCCTCGGTTTAGTTAGAGTGGTGGTGTAATCAGCCGAGGGCCTGGAATTCAACGCGACGGTTTTCGTCGGCGCGCGGATTGTCCTTGTTCAGAGGTTCAGCCTCGCCAACGCCCAGTACTTCGAGCCGCTGTTCCGAGATACCGCAATCGCCGACGAGGAAGCGCTTGACCTCTTTGGCGCGCAGCAGCGACAGGTTCTGGTTGTATTCAGCCGAGCCTGCACTGTCGGTATGACCGATGATCTGGAAGACGTTCACATCCACGTTCTTCATGGCCTGACACAGCGACGAAAGCTTTGGCTTTTCATCCTCGCGCAGCGCGGCCGACGCGAAATCGAAACGGATTTGGATATTGACCTGATCCTCGCTTGCGACCGGCTGGTATTCGGTCGGTGCGGCAGCGACAGTGGTTTCAGCTTCGGCCTCAGCCGTTTCGCCGGAATTCGACGGCACGATGACAAGACCGCGCGTCTTTTGCTTGTTGAACGCGTCGGTGATTTCGTCTGCCGTCAACTCGCCTGACTGCGCCAGAGCAAACTGAGCGGTACACAGGACGGCAAATGCCGAGGCCCCGATGAACTTCCATGATGCAAATGCGGACATAACCCTAACCTTTCCGTGTTTGAGGGGGAGATTAGCCCCCCACCAGACGACCGACAATGAAGAATGTCACACAAGCGCTCGACATTTTTAGGGCAATGGCGTGACATCATGCGCCCAGCCTTTTAAGTTCATCTTATAAGGTGGCAGAATACAGGAAACATCAGGCAAATGCGCATCGTTCCGGCGATCATTCTGGGAGTGGCCATCATACTGGCTCCGATCATCTGGTACGTCTTTCCTTTGGTCGTCCCACTTGACGAGAATTTCGAAGGTCCCGCCATCGACTCAGGCGCCCGGATCGAGATTGAGATGCTCAGCCAGCAGCTGGATGATATGCGCGAACAGGTCGAACGGCTTTCGCTTGAGGTGTCACGCACCCAGAATGGTGCCGGGGTCGTCCCGCAAGACAATTCGGCGGCGGATGACTATGGGTTTGACCGCTCGTCGCCCAATGAGATCATTGACGCTTATGCGCAGGTCGTCCTGATCGCCAACCGCAACAAGGTGAACCGGGAGTTGGACTTGGCCGGGTCGTCGTTTTTGCGCGAAACATTCGGCCTGCCGCGTGAGGACTTGACGGATGAATGCCAGTCGATGACCAATCCTCGCCTTGAAGAGCTATTGGTGCTGGAAGAAGTCGGGCCGGTTCGGGTGCGGATGTTAAAACCTGCGGTTGAATCGCTTCGCACGGTTTTCGAGAACATTCAGCGTACTGACCCCGACCTTTACGCGCGTATCAATACGGCCGGGTCATTGTGTGTGCGTCGTATTCGCGGGGCGACGTCTTCGGCTTCGGCCCATGCTTACGGTCTTGCGGTCGATCTGAATATCGACGGAGTTCTGGATACGCTGGGCGACGGAAAAACCCAGTTGGGCCTGACCATTCTGGCCGATTTCTTCCGCGAGGAAGGCTGGGTCTGGGGTGCTGCCTGGGGCCGTGAGGACTCGATGCATTTCGAGGTCAGCCGCAACAAGATCGAAGAGTGGCTTGAGGCCGGGCTGCTCTGACCGCGCTTCTTATGCGGTTTGTGAAGTCTGTCACAGACGTGATGGGCAACAAGGTAAATAAAGCGTTATCTATTCCAAAGGGGGCTGCGGAATGATCAGAACGACCTTGCCATGGTCCCTTGGATGGGATTTTCTTGATACGTTTCTGGCTCATTGGTTCGGGCCGGTGTGGGTAAAGGGTGTTTGTCTGACATGACGCGGATCTGTCGTTTTTTGGTTTTGGCTTCCTGCGTCGTGATCGCGTCGACTGTTTTCTCCAAAGTGGCGCAGGCGCAGAGCGCGTCGAACCTCGCCCCATCCACCTTTCAGCCTCAGAACCAACGCAGCACCGGGCCTGTGACCGTAGCGCGCGATCCGGGCGCGCCGGTGCCCGAAGGCGCAGACAGGCTGTTTGTGACCGTTGGCCAGGTGCGGATCGAAGATGGTCTGCCCCAGATGGAAGCGGCAAATGCGGCTTTCATTGAGCGCCTGACCGGCAAGCGCGTGGCTGTGTCCGAGATTTTTGCCGCCACCAACCGATTGGAAAGCGCTTATACCAATGCTGGTTTTGTCCTGAGCCGGGTGGTCCTGCCGCAGCAGACCCTGCGAGATGGGGGTACGTTACGCATCGTCGTGATCGATGGGTTCATCGAACGCATTGATGCCGAGAAAGTGCCTCAGCAGGCGCGTGAGCGGGTGGTGATGATCACCAAACCTCTAATCGGCAAACGGGGCATCAAACTGCAACAGATCGAACGTGCGCTTTTGCTGGCCGGGGATACGTTTGGCGTGCGGCTGGCCTCGACCCTGTCGGCGGGCGATGCGCGGGGCGGTACCATTCTGACGCTGGATGGTGAGTTCAAAGAAATCACCGGCTCTTACGGCTTTGACAATACACTTTCGGATGAGCTTGGCCCGGGCAACCTGAACCTGGGCCTTGAGGTCAACGGCGCGCTGGAGATGGGGGAGACCTTCTATTTCCGCGTCGGCGGTTCACCCAAACGGTTCTTCTCAAGCGATGCGCAGTACCGGATTGCGGCAGCGGGGACGGTTTTTCCGATCGGTTACGATGGGATGACATTCAACGCCGAATACACCCTGAGTGAGGCGCAGCCGGATGCGGAACTGGTGCCAAACACCAGTAAATTCGAACGCTTTTCCCTGCGGCTTTATTATCCTTGGGTGCGCACGCGGCGTCACAATCTGTCGTCGCAACTGATCCTGGACCGGATCAGCGACTCGCAGGATTTGATTGCCAGCTCAGGGTCGCTACCGGTTTACGACGACGATCTCAGTGTCTTGCGGGCCACACTGGATGCAAGCTGGACCTATGACAATGGCGCGTTTCTGTCTGCCGGGGCTGTTCTGTCGCGCGGGCTGGATGCATTCGGTGCCAGTACCTCGGTCGGGGCGGGGGATACCCCTTTGTCACGGCAAGGTGCCAGCGCGCAATTCACCAAGCTTGTGCTGTCGGCGCAGTATCAGCGCCCGTTGAATGCCAATTGGTCCGTGAGCGTGAATGGCCGGATTCAATCCAGCTTTGGCGATCCGCTGGTCACGTCGGAACAGTTCAGTGTTGCCAGCTCCAGCGAGCTATCGACCTTCGACGCGGGCGACCTGCGCGGAGATGACGGCTGGGTCGCTCGGGCCGAGCTTGGCCGGTCACAACAGACGCAAGTGGCCGGCTTTCCGATCCTTTTCAAGCCCTATGTTTTTGGGGCTTACGGCGTGTTAGGTTTAGAACAACCCACTGTTCTGGAACAAGGCACAACCCGGGCATATGCCTACGGTTTGGGCTTTGATGTGTTTACGATTGAGGACTCGACCTATCGGTCCGGGTCAGTACGAGTGGAATATGGGAGGGGGGAACGTGATGACCTCGGGGAAGATGGAAACCGGTTCAGCATCACTGCCAGCCGCCGCTTCTGATGGTAGCGCAGCCATGACAGTCTCACGCCGCATTCTTCTGTCGGCCTCGGCCGTGCTGTGGGGCACGACCGCGCTGGCGCAATCCCTACCGACCGGAGGGACGGTGGCTGCGGGTGATGTCGCGATCAGCCAACCCAACGGCAATCAGTTGAACATCACGCAGGGGTCGAATGCGGCCATCGTGAATTGGAACGGGTTTTCGATTGGCTCCGGCTCGACCGTGAATATCAATCAGCCGGGCGCGAAAAGCGTAATCCTGAACCGGGTCACCGGGAATACGACCAGTCAGATCCATGGTCAGCTGAACGCCAACGGTCAGGTGCATCTGGTCAACCCGAACGGCATTTTCATCGGCCCGAACGGCCATGTAAACACCGGCGGGTTCGTTGCCTCAACCCTGAGCATCTCGGACGATGACTTTCTGAACGGCCGCTATCACTATAACGGCAACGGGGCCTCCGCCGGGGTCGAGAATGCGGGCACGATTCAGGTTGTGCCCGGTGGCTATGCGGCCCTGATCGGAGGCAAAGTGTCAAACTCGGGTGTGATCCGTGTGCCAATGGGCAAAGTGGGACTTGGCGCAGGTGAGCAAGTAACGCTCGACGTTTCCGGTGATGGGTTTCTACAGGTTGCAGTTCCCTCGAACAGCGATGACGCCGCGATGGAGGCTCTGGTCACCAATTCGGGCCGCATCGAGGCGGATGGCGGTGTCGTTCACCTCAAGGCCGCGAGCGCCCGTGATGCGGCGCGCCGGGTCGTGAATATGTCTGGAGTGATCGAGGCACGCTCGGTCGGTGGTGTGTCCGGAGCAGTTGTTCTGGGCGGCAGCGGCGGGGCCGTACAGGTGACGGGCCGCATTGATACCTCGGCGCGGGTTACGTTGGTCGAGGCCTCTCCGCGTCCTGTGGCCCGCGATCAGAACGGTGGGTCGATCACGATTACCGGTGAAGCTATCGAACTGGCCGGAGCGGCCCTGAGCGCTGACGGTGCAGGAGCAGGACGGGGTGGAGAGATCCGTGTTGGCGGTGACCTGCAAGGGGGCGGCGATCTGCAACGGGCCAGCACCACGCTGGTCGACAGCGCAACGGTAATCAGCGCCAATGGCGGAGATCAGGGTAATGGCGGCCTGATCATCGTCTGGTCGGACGACTATACATCTTTCTCGGGCTTCAACTCGGCCCGTGGGGGCGATCTGGCCGGTGATGGTGGTTTCGTCGAAGTGTCGGGCAAGCTGGCCCTGAATTACGATGGCCTGACCGATACACGGGCACCGTTTGGCGCATATGGCACGCTGCTGCTAGACCCCACGAACATCACCGTTTCTGATACAGCGACAGGTCCGGGTTCAGTCACTCCGGGTACAATTGAATCGAACCTTGGTTTCGGCAACGTCACTCTGACGACCGCGGGAAGCGGCACTCTCCAACCGAACGGAGACCCGATCGACCTTGGGGGCGACGATTCCCAGGTTGGCACAATCACCGTCGACGATCCGATCACGTGGGGCAACGGCTCTCGGTTAACGCTGCTTGCCAATGATTCGATCACAATCAACGCTGCGATCACCGCGACAAGCGGCGAGTTAGAACTGAACGCCGCCACAACGATTGGTACCGGCGCTGGGGGTACAATCAACGTCGACACCTTTACGCTTACGAATGGTGCCTGGTCACAGGTAAGTTCGACGCTCCCGAGTTTCTCGGCGGGAACGCTCGATATTGCGTCCGGCGCAACATTCACCCGTGCGCTCGGTGGCACTGGCGCCGCCGGTTCGCCATTTCTGCTGACGGATGTGTTTGGCCTTCAAGGCATTTCGGACGGCAACAACTACGCCTTGGCTAATCCTATCAGTGCCGCGCCACTCAGTTCGTTCGATCCAATCGACTTTGCGGGTGGCACACTTGAAGGCAACGGCTTTTCGATAAACGGCCTCACCATTTCGACCAGTTCGTTCGGCGGACTGTTCAACAATCTTGACGGCAACGTTCAAAACCTGCGCATCAACGGGGCCAGCGTTTCCTCTGGGGGCGGTGGTATCTTAGCGGGCACAAACGGCGGCACAATTTCTGGCGTTTCGGTATCCGGAAGCTTTTCCAGCAGTGACGAACAGGCTGGAGGTCTTGTTGGTTTCAACGATGGCACAATCATCGACAGTTTCTCGACAGCCAGTGTGACCGTCGCCACGACCGAGGCCAACCTAGTAGTCGCGGGCGGTTTGGTCGGCGAAAACAACGGAACCATCACTCGGTCTCACGCTACAGGAACCGTCAGTGGTTCTACGGCTGGTGATTTTTCCGTTGGTGGTCTGGTGGGTGACAACAACGGCCTTGTTCAGGATTCCTATGCAACCGGAAGTGTCTCAGGCACCAACCAGAGTTCAGCGCCCGGAGACTCAGCGACGCTCGGAGGCCTCGTGGGCTTCAACAATGGCGGCACAGTTGCCCGAAGCTATTCAACGGGCGGTGCCAGTTTTTCAGGCCCGAATACACCCACACTTGGTGGGCTAGTCGGTTCAAACTCTGGATCTGTTTCAGGTTCCTTCTGGAACACCGATACCTCCGGTCTGGCCACCAGCGCCGGGGGCACGGCACTCACCACCGCACAGCTTCAGGATACGGTTGGGTTCTTTAACCTTGCGTCGGCTCAAGGGTGGGACTTTACCAACACGTGGGCGCCTGGAGCGAGCGGGTCAGAAGGCGGGACAAACCCACTGCACTACACGACCTCACCGGTCCTGTTCGTGGTACCTGACACGCTTCTCATCCCCGAAGGTGAGGCTGAAACGACGACCGGCACGGGTACAATTTCTGGTGGCCCGTCTGTCTTTCGGTTCGGGCCGTCGGGTGACTCGCTGGACACGTCCCCGATCTTTGAGACTTTGACGTTTGCCAGCACCGAGAACGGGACCACGACTTATACCGTGGATACCAGCTCACTCCTGAGTATCTCGGAGGTGTTCTATACCGTTTCCGCGCTACCAGGCACGGCAATCATCGGGAACACGGTCATTCCGACCCCGCCGACCCCAACTATTGAGATTACCCCGACTGTGGATACGACCATCACTGGCGGCGGAGGTGGCGGCGGTGGTACCACGACCACAACGACAACCGAAGCAGAAGCGGCGCTTGGTACGGTCGAGAATGCGTCGCAGGATTTTGACGAGGTCATCTCTTCCTGTGCGGAACAGGGCAATAATGTCAGCGCCTATCTGGCCTGTATTGCCGATGCGATGGACGAATATGCCTCGGACCTCGATGCGATCGTGCAGGGTTTGCCGCCGGGTCTGGAATCGGTGGGCGATATCATCCGTGGCGCAAGTGCCGGTATTCGTGCAGCGGGCGAGGATGCGAACCGTCGTCTGGCACTTGCCACCACCGCTGAGGAGCGGGAGACGATCCGCCGCGAGGCCGTGCAGGAAGCGCGCCGTCAGATCCGTCAGGCGCAGCGTGAAATTCGCAAGGCGATCACATTGATACGAGCAACCGACCCCGAGCTTGTCAGTATCCAGAACCAGCAGGTAGATACAATCGTGGCAGCTGTTGGTCAGGCCGAGATTGGCCTGTCGCGCGCCATCGGTCTTTAACCCCATGGAGGCTCTGCGCCCATGTTCCTGATCCGTCTTTGTGCGGCCATGCTTTTGACCCTGTTCAGCGCGCTCGCGGCGCTGGCCGACAAACGCGTGGCGCTGATCATTGGGAACTCGGACTACCAGACGGTCGGGGCGCTCGACAATCCGATCAACGATGCCTCGGATCTGGCCATCGCGCTTGAGGGGCTGGGGTTCGACGTGTTCCTGGGCACCGATCTGACACGGAATGAGATGCTGTCTCTGGCTGAATCCTATGGCGCGACGGCTGCGGATTCTGATGTCTCGCTGCTGTTTTATGCAGGCCACGGGTTTCAGGTGGACGGGCGCAACTATCTGGTTCCGGTCGATGCTAATCTGACCAGTGCCGCGGATATTCCGGAGCAGACCGTGGCTATGGAGGAGTTTGTCTCACGGATGGAGCGGTCCGACGGCATTCGATTGGTGTTTCTGGACGCGTGCCGCGACAACCCGTTCGAAGATGGTGTGCTGAGCGTTGACGAAGGGCTGGCCCGTGTCGGCAGCGCCGCCGATTTCCTATTCGCATACGCCACGCAGCCCGACAACGTGGCCTTCGACGGCACCGGGCGGAACAGTTTTTTCACCGAAGCACTTCTAAGCCATATTTACACGCCGGGACAGGATATCTCGGACCTGCTGATCTCGGTTCGCAAGGATGTTCTGGCTGCGACCGGCGGGCGGCAGATTCCGTGGGACAACTCCTCGCTGACGCAGCAATTCCGGTTTGACAACAGCCCGGTCACAGCATCCGAAGAGACATTGTTGTGGCAGGTGGCGGCCAATGCGCAGGATGCCTCTCTGATGCAGCTCTATATCGACCGCTACCCACAGGGCGCGCATGCCACTGAGGTTTTTGCGTTTCTGGATGAGGCCGGGCAGGGCGGCACCCAGACCCGCGCGCTGAGCGTCGAAGACCAGGACGAACAGGCCGAGCGTCTTTGGAAGCTGGCTCAACGCAGCCGGATGCGGCCTCTGCTAGAATTCTACCTAGAGCAATACCCCGATGGCAGCCATGCCGCACAGGCGCAGCGGCTAATCGCCTCGATCCCGCGGCCCGAGGACAGCACGCCGGGCGGCATTTGTGAGCGGCTCGCGACCCATCCCCGCGACCGGACGGCCAGCATCACGGGCGTTCCTTTCAGCCGGTTGCAGGAAAACGCGCTGACGGCCATTCAGGCGTGTAGCGCGGCTGCGGCGCAGTCGCCGGATCTGTCTCACTACGTGGCGCTGTTGGCGCGGGCGACGATTGCTGCGGGGGATGTGGAGCGTGCCGTGACCCTCTACAAACAGGCTGCTGCCGAAGGGGATTTGCGGGCGATGGTGTCCTTGGCGCAACTGCACGAAAGCGGCACCGGCGTCCCTCAGGACATGGGCACAGCGCTGGACCTGTACGAGCGC
The DNA here is from genome assembly GCF_056538485.1 of Ruegeria sp. BG3. Classification (NCBI taxonomy): domain Bacteria; kingdom Pseudomonadati; phylum Pseudomonadota; class Alphaproteobacteria; order Rhodobacterales; family Roseobacteraceae; genus Ruegeria; species Ruegeria sp. BG3. Next base: position 187,309 of record NZ_JBQFTE010000003.1, read on the forward strand.
GCGGCGGCAGGGGGCAGCGCCGATGCCATGATAAACCTCGCCGTTACGCTGTTTGAAGGTCAGATCGTTCCTAAAGATGACGCGCGCGCTGTCGCACTTTTACAGCAGGCCGCCGAGGGTGGGTCGGCCAAGGCGACCTTCAATCTTGGTGTGCTGGCGCAAGATGGTGCCGCCGGTGAGCCCGAACAGGCATTGGGCTACTTCCAGAAAGCGGCGCGCGATGGCGAATATCAGGGCTATCTGGCGGCAGCGATCCTTCTGGATGAAGGGCGCGGCGTGCCTCGTGATCCGTTGGAGGCCGCGCGGATGCTTCTGCGCGGAGCGGCTGAGGATAACGGAGCGATCCTGGACCAGCTGTCCCTCGCCTCAGACCAATGGTCGCGCGACACCTTGATGGAGGTTCAACGGCTGCTGCAAAAGGCAGGCTATTACAACAGCACCATCGATGGCGTGCCGGGGCCGAATTTCATATCAGCCCTGCGGCAATGGCGCAGTGGTGGGTTCGACCCGATCATTCTGGCTGAGAACTGAGCCTAGTTGACCGGCACAAACTCAATCCGCCGATTGCGGCGTTTGCCGTCTGCGGTGTCATTCGACACAACCGGGCGGCTTTCGCCATAACCAACCGTCAATAGACGTTCGGGCGCGATCCCCTGATCGACCAAATAGGTGTTGACCGCCTGCGCACGACGTTCGCTGAGAACACGGTTGGCCTCATCCGAGCCATCGCTGTCCGTGTGTCCGCCGATCTCGATCTTCAGGTCCGGGCAACGGTCGACAATGTCATGCAGATTGCTCAGCAGCGGAATCGAGTCATTGGTCAGCCGCGCACTGCCCGAGTTAAAGTAGATATTGCCGGTGCGCGACAGGATCTCCATCCGACCTTCGCAGGCCTCACGATCCAGATCACCCTTTGTCTCTAGCGCGGCAGCCCCCGGCGTGGCCGAGGCGACCTCAAGCTGAGGCGGCGTGCCGGGTTGGGCGCGGTCGAACACGAACCCGAAGCTGACAAAACCGAACGGCAGAATATCAACACCGGCGGCCTCTTCGAGCTTGCCGCGCCCTTCCTCAAGGTTGAAGTCGGGCAGGGCAATCGCAATCGGCGTCGTATTGGCCACAGCCACGCGGTCATTGTCGACCAAAGTGATAGCCACCTGCGCCACGCTGTCCTTTTTCACCCCATGCAGGGACAGGCTATAGGGCAGGTCGATGATCTTGTGCCGGGTCTGGTGCAGATCAACCAGCTGCTCGGGCGGCAATTGGGCGGTGATCACAGCCTCGGGGAAGTTGAAGGTTTCAAAAAACAGGAACCGCATGCGCACGTTCCGCAGGTCAATCTTGGTATCAACGCTGTCCATCTGAACCCGGATATCAGCGCCACCTTCGGGGCTGATCACGCCCGTCAGGGTTGCAAAGCCGCTGTTTTCGGCAATCGCGTTCTTCTTGACCGAAAGAAACTGCAGTTCCGAGGCTTCGGCGTCCAGTTTCCAGCCATGCTCAAAAGGATCGGCGCTTTGACCCCACGCCGTGTTTGCAAACACCAGTGCTGTCATCGCAAACGCATTTCGCACCAAGTTTAAACGCGGCATGTGTGAACCTCTTCCTAGTCTTGATACTATAATTGGGATATTTCAGGCCACGGCCATAAGAAAGCCAAAAAATAATATCAGAGTGTTTCCGGGCTGAGTGGTGCCCAAGGGGTCACGGACCATGAGACCAGAAAAAGGCAAAGAACCAAAGGTGCAACGCGTATTCAGAACCCTTTTTGCGATGATCGCAATGCTCTGGACCAGTTCGGCCTGGGCCGAGCCGCGAATCGCGCTGGTGGTTGGAAATTCCGACTATGGTTCGGTCTCGGCCCTAGACAATCCAATCAACGATGCGCGGCTGATGGCGGAAAAGCTCACTGTGCTCGGGTTCGAGGTGCGTCACCTGTCCGACAGCACCCAGATCGAAATGAAGCGCGCCATTGCCCAGTTCGGACGCGATCTGCGCAAGGGCGGCGAAACCGCCGTGGGCCTGTTTTACTACGCGGGTCACGGGGTTCAGTCTTTCGGTTCGAACTACTTGCTGCCCGTGGACGTGTCGCTGTCCGATCCGGCCGATCTGGATCTTATGGCGGTTGAGGCTCGTTCGGTCCTGCATCAAATGGCCTCGGCCAACAACAAAACGAATATCGTCATTCTGGACGCCTGCCGGAACAACCCGTTCGAGGATCTGGCAGATATGGATGACAACGGTCTGGCCGAGATGAAAGCCCCGACCGGCACTTTTCTCGCCTATGCCACCGATCCCGGCGGCGTTGCGTTGGATGGCGAAACCGGCAACAGCCCGTTCACGCTGAGCCTTGCGCAACATATCGACACGCCCGGCATGGCGATCGAGCAATTGTTCAAGAAGGTGCGCGTGGATGTTCTCAGCGAAACGCGGGGGCTGCAAACGCCTTGGGATACCTCGTCCTTGACGCAGGATTTCGCCTTTGCACGTGCGAATGAAACACTGATCGCGAAACCGGAGCAAACCGAAGAAGAACAGTGGCAGGAAGCCGTGAACAGCCGTGACCCGGTGAAGATCATGCTGTTTCAGCGGGCCTATCCAGACAGTGTTCATGCATCGCAGGCCAATGATCTGCTGCAGACGATTTTGGCCGAGTCCTTTGGAACTCTGCCCACGCCCACGCCATCGCAAGAGGCCCCGGAAGCGACCGAGACGGACCGTCTGATGTACGAATTGGCGCAGGTGGACGATTCGATCCATTCCTATGAGGTTTACCTGCACAGCTTCCCAAGCGGTGCCTTTGCGGATCAGGCGGTCGAACGACTGGCGGCCCTGCAGTTGGAAAGCGAGACCGTGACTCGCAAGGCGGAACCCAATGTCGAAGCGCCCGAGGCGCAGAATTCGGGCAGCATCGACGCCGGAGCAGCGGTCACCATGAAATCCATCCTAACGTTCGGCAACACCCATGTCCGGGGCAAGTCGATCGAGGAACTGGTCGCAGGCTCACCTCAGTTCCCGCCGATTGACGGGTTGCCGGATGAATTGTGGAAAGATCAGAATTGTTCGAGTTGCCACCAGTGGACGCATGAGGCCCTGTGCGATCAGGCTCAGACCTATGTCAAACGTCCAGCGGCAGGCAACGTGGCCAAGCAGCATCCGTTTGGCGGTGGTTTGAAGGTCAACCTACGCCGGTGGGCGATGGGCGGCTGTCAGGGATAAGTCTGCCCTAAAGTCTAGATCAGCGACCGGGCGTGGTAGCGCGGCCCTTTGGGCGGAATTTCTAATGCAAGTTGGGAAAGCTAGTCATCCAAATGGAAAACCTCTTGTGAGTGGTCGGAAATAGCCAAACAATACGGGAATGAAGCCTAAACCTGTCACATCCGACCCCGATGATGAGGCCGAAGATCTCGGGCCGCGCAGCATCTATGATGGCGACCCGGAGGATGAGGATGATCTATGGTTTCTCCCGCCTGAGGAAGACGCGCCACAGGATGATTTCCTGACACCTGGCCCTCGGGCAGATCAACGGCAGCTTTTCGATCCCAGAAAGTGGCAGGCCGCGCAATCCGGGTTGTCATCCGAACTTGCGGATCTGGCGGTGACCTTCGGCGCATTGGATGAGCGGCTGCGGGCAGGGCCGGACGGGTGGACCCATCGTCTGGCCTTGATGGATGTTTCCGATCTGGGCTGGTGGACGGGTGACCGGATCAGTGTCGAACGCTTGGCGCTTTGGACAAGTCTGCGGATCGGCGCGACCGGTGATGATGTGCAGTCCCTCTATCGGGCAGGGTGGGCGGTGCGCCGCCTGTCATCAGGTGCGGCACCTTCCCATGACGGGTGGGAGGCCGGGTTGACCGCCTTTCTGGACCGGATAGCGCAAGGGATCGAAGAGGTTCCGGAGGCGATTGCAGACCTGTCGGACGTGATGCGCAGCGTCGAGGCGCTGCACCCCGTCACTCAGGCCGCGATAGCCTTTCATGCGTGGCGTGCAGTCTCTCAAGGACCCGGTCAGGATACGGAAGCGGCCGTCATTGCCGCGCGTCATGCGGCCTCGATGGGGCGGGGCGGGGCGCTTTTCATGCCGCTGGCCCTGTCCGGGCCGGGCGCGCTGCGTGGAGTCGGATCGCCCGACGAAAAACTGTCCGCCTGGATTCGCGGGGCCGGACAGGCCGCACTTGCAGCCTTGTTGCATCTGGACCGGATCAACGCGTGGGAGGCGCGGGCGAAGGAGGCAACAGCCGACCTCAGCGGCCGAACGCCGCCTTTGTTGATCGACGCGCTGCGGGCATGGCCCATGGTATCTGCCCCTCTTGCCGAAGAACTGACCCAGGCCTCGCGCGCTGCAGTACAACGCAACATTGACCGTTTCACCCGCCGCGGTTTGATCCGCGAAGTCACGGGTCAGGGGCGATATCGCGTTTGGACGGCGGCGCTATAGTCTAGCAGCCAGTCGCGAAACAGGCGGGCCGACCGGCGCAAATCGGTACGCGAGGGATAGATCAGGTGATAGGCTTCCTGCCCGCTGACCTGCAGGTCGGGCAGGCAAGGCACCAGTCCTGAGCCCTCCATGATACGGTCGGATGCGGGCGCGCGAGCCAATGCGATCCCAAGCCCGCTGGCGGACAGCTCGGCCGCCATAATCGAGTTGTCGGCAAAGAAGAACCGGGCCTGGCCAGTTGGCAAACGCAGCGCTTCGAACCAAAAGAGCCAGCTGGCACGGTGGGTGGATACTTCGATCAGGGTGAATTGCAGTAGGTCCTGCGGGGTACGGATCTGTGCAGCAACCTCAGGCGGAGCGACGGGAAACAGAACCTCCTGCAACAGTTCATCTCCTTCAGTGCCAAACAGCGCGGGATTGCCAAACACGATCTGTAGATCTGTGAACTGATTGATGAAATCCGAATTCGCATTGCCGGTGGTCAGCGAAAGACTGATCTGAGGCTGCACGGTCTGGAATGCGGGGAGGCCTTTAGCTAAAACACCATGGGCAAACAACAAAACCGACTGAACGTATAACCTCTGTTCCCGCGTCTCACCGAACAGGCCAGTGGTGGCTGTCTCCAGCATCAGCAGCGATTGCTGGACCGAGGGCAGATAGGCACGCCCCGCTTCCGTCAACGTGACGGCATGGGCATGGCGGTGAAACAGCGGCGTGCCCAGCCGGGTCTCAAGCGCCTTGACCTGTTGGCTGACGGCGGCTGGCGACATGTTCAGCTGCGATGCTGCACGGGAAAAGCTCTCCGTGCGTGCGGCTGCTTCGAACACGCGTAGCCAGTTGAGGGATGGGATGCGAGGCAACATGTAGCGCAGGCTAAGCTAGACTTATCCTGACAGGCAAGAGGTTTGGTTTTGACCTGTCTCTCCTCGCGGATACCCTTTGCGCACACGGCAAATAGGTGACCCAATGGCGACGACTTTAACGCATCAACAATCCAACCAGTATTGGGAGGATGGCTATCTCTTTCCCCTCTCCGTCTTTTCCGAAGTCGAGGCTGCCGGTTTCCGAGCTGAGCTGGAGCAGATTGAGAACGACTGGCTGGATGCGGATCTGCCCTTGCCTTTGAACACCTACAAAAGGGTAAATGCACATCTGGTCATGCCACTGGCGACGCGGATCGCGCAGGATCCTCGCGTTCTGGACGTGGTCGAGGGCGTTCTGGGTCCTGATATCATGATCTGGTCGGCCGAGTTTTTCATCAAGGAGGCCAACACCGCGCAAACGGTTGGTATGCATCAGGACCTAACCTATTGGGGCATGGGCGAAACGCCGGATCAGGTCACGGCCTGGATCGCTCTGTCCCCGGCGACGGTAAGTAGCGGGTGTATGGATTTCGTGCGCGCCAGCCATAAGAACCCGATCTTGCCGCATACCGATACATATTCGGAAACGAACCTGTTGTCCCGCGGGCAAGAGGTGGCCGTCGAGGTTGCCGAGACCGACAAGACCCATATCGAGCTCGCGCCCGGTCAGATGTCGCTGCATCACGGGCTGACGATCCACGGTTCAGGGCAGAACCAGTCCGAGGACCGGCGGATCGGACTGGCCATCCGCTATCTCAGCCCAGGCGCGCAACAATTGGTGGCGGACCGAGACTATGCGCTGCTAGCTAGGGGTTCGGACAAACACAGCAATTTCGTGCCGGTTCAAGCACCTACAGAATTGTTCTCATCCGATGCATTGGCAACATATGAGAAAGTGCGAAGGGATCAGAGCAAAGCACTGGCGGAAGGGGCAGACGCGTCGGTTCCGCTTTATGCAGGTTGAGGTGGGCGGTTAACGCCCGACCCCCACATAGGTTTCAAAACCTGCTTTTTCGACACTGTCCTGAGAGTAGACGTTGCGCAGATCCACCATGCGCGGAGTCTTCATCGCTCCGCCAAGTTCGCTTAGGTTCAGGGCACGGAACTCGTTCCATTCGGTCAGAAGAACAACGACGTCGGCATCCTTGGCCGCCGCGTATGGGTCATCGCACCAATCCACGCCGGGCAGCAGCGCCTCGCCTTCAGCTCGGCCTTGCGGGTCGACCACGCGTACTTTGGCCCCACCGCCGATCAGGGCCGGAATAATGGTCAGGGATGGGGCGTCGCGCATATCGTCGGTGTTGGGTTTAAACGTCACCCCCAGCACCGTCACGGTCTTGCGGTTGAAACTGTCGTCGCAAGCGTCGCGGATCTTGTCGATCATGCGCTTTTTCACACCGTCATTGACGCGGATCACGGCCTCGGTGATCTGCATCGGATGCGCGTGTTCCTGCCCGATCCGGGCCAGAGCGGCGGTATCCTTTGGAAAGCAAGAGCCGCCATAACCGGGCCCCGCATGTAGGAATTTATTGCCGATCCGACCATCCAGCCCAATCCCGCGCGACACCTCTTTGACGTCGGCGCCCACCTTCTCGCACAGACCAGCGATCTCGTTAATGAAGGTGATCTTGGTCGCCAGGAAGGCGTTGGCGGCGTATTTGATCATCTCGGCGCTTTCCAGATCGGTGGTCAGGATCGGAAAGTCTCGCAGATAAAGCGGGCGGTAGATTTCGGCCATCACCTCAGCAGCGCGGTCGTTTTCCACACCCACAACAACCCGGTCAGGGCGCATGAAATCGTCGATCGCAGCTCCTTCGCGCAGGAATTCCGGGTTCGAGGCCACATCGAACTGCGCGTTCGGATTTGCGGCAGTGACGACCTGCTGCACCTTGCGGTTGGTGCCGACGGGTACGGTGGATTTTGTCACAATCACAGCATAGTCGGTCAGCGCATTGGCGATCTCTTCGGCTGCAGCCATGACATAGGTCAGATCCGCGTGATTGTCCCCGCGTCGCGTCGGTGTGCCGACGGCGATGAAAACCGCCTCCGCCCCGTTTACGGCGTCTTGCAGGTTGGTCGTAAAACTAAGCCGTCCGGCGGCCACGTTCTTAGCCATCAGAGCGTCCAGCCCCGGCTCATAAATCGGAACCTCACCGGCTTGCAGCATCTGGATCTTCTGCTCGGACTTGTCGACACAGATGACATCATGGCCGAAATCCGAAAAACACACCCCTGACACCAAACCCACATAGCCGGTGCCGATCATCGCAATACGCAAGCTCGAATTCCTCTTTTAGTCTCGGCCGAAATGCGCCTGCACAATCAAAGAAATTGTCGTCAGGTGCAATGCCAGATTGTCGCCTTGGGTTGCATTCCATACGGTCTTGCTGTTTTTGAGGCGTCAAACAGACGCATTTGTGGAAACGAGGCACAGTTATGACCAAAACGGCATTGATCACCGGTATTACCGGCCAGGACGGATCGTATCTGGCCGAGTTCTTGTTGGAAAAAGGCTATGAGGTGCATGGAATCAAGCGGCGTGCCTCTTCGTTCAACACGCAGCGGATCGACCATATCTATCAGGACCCGCACGAGCCGAACCCCAAGCTACATCTGCACTATGGTGATCTGAGCGACACGTCCAATCTGACGCGTATTATCCAGCAGGTTCAGCCTGATGAGGTCTATAACCTTGGGGCCCAATCGCATGTGGCGGTCAGCTTTGAATCCCCCGAATACACAGCGGATGTGGACGCGATTGGGACGCTGCGCCTGCTCGAGGCGATCCGGTTTCTGGGACTGGAGGAGAAGTGCCGCTTCTACCAGGCCTCCACGTCCGAGCTTTATGGGCTGGTGCAGGAAACGCCCCAGCGTGAGACCACGCCGTTCCACCCGCGCTCGCCCTATGCTGTGGCCAAGCTTTATTCCTACTGGATTACGGTGAACTATCGTGAGGCCTACGGGATGTATGCCTGCAACGGCATCCTGTTCAATCACGAAAGCCCGCGCCGGGGCGAGACCTTCGTGACCCGTAAGATCACGCGCGGTCTGGCGAATATCGCTCAGGGTCTCGAAGATTGCCTGCATATGGGCAATATCGGCAGCCTGCGGGACTGGGGCCATGCAAAGGATTACGTCCGTATGCAGTGGCTCATGCTGCAACAGGACGCGCCCGAAGACTTCGTGATTGCGACTGGGGTGCAATATTCCGTGCGCCAGTTCATCGAATGGTCCGCCGCCGAACTGGGCGTGACTCTGGAATTCACTGGTGAAGGCGTTGATGAGGTTGCGACCGTCAAGGCGGTAGAGGGCGACAACGCTCCGGCGCTGAAGCCTGGGGATGTGGTGATGCGGATCAACCCCCGCTATTTCCGCCCAGCAGAGGTGGAGACCCTGCTGGGTGATCCGTCCAAAGCCAAGCAGAAACTGGGCTGGGTGCCCGAGTTGACGGTGCAGGACATGTGCGAAGAGATGGTGCGCGAAGACCTCAAGACAGCGCAGCGCCATGCGTTGCTGAAGCAACACGGCTATGAGATGCCCGTGAGCTTGGAAAACGGCTGAGGACCCTAGCATGTGCAAAATCTACGTAGCAGGGCACCGCGGCATGGTTGGGGGTGCCATCCTGCGCAAATTGCAGGACCGGCAGGCCGCAGGCGAGGCCCTGAGCCTCATCACCCGCACGCATTCCGAACTGGATTTGACCGATCAAGCTGCGGTACGCGCCTTCATGCAGGCCGAGAAGCCCGATGTGGTCGTCCTGGCTGCGGCCAAGGTGGGGGGTATTCATGCCAACAATACCTACCCAGCTGATTTTATTTACAAAAACCTGATGATTGAGTGCAACGTGATCCATCAGGCGTTTGAGGCTGGTGTCAAACACCTACTACAACTTGGAAGCTCGTGCATCTACCCGCGTGCGGCGCAACAGCCGATGCGTGAAGACGCCCTATTGACGGGTATTCTTGAACCCACCAACGAACCCTATGCGGTGGCCAAGATCGCCGGGATCAAGCTGTGCGAAAGCTATAACCGGCAGCACGGGGTGGACTATCGCTCGGTCATGCCGACCAACCTCTATGGCCCGGGGGACAATTTTCATCCCGAAAACAGCCATGTGCTGCCCGCCCTGATCCGCCGTTTCCACGAAGCGCAGCGGGATGGTGTGGATGAGGTGGTGATCTGGGGCACCGGGAAACCCCGCCGTGAGTTCCTGCACGTGGATGACATGGCCGAAGCGTCTTTGTTCGTGCTGGACCTGCCACGTGACGTTTACGAGGCGAACACGCAGCCGATGCTCAGCCATATCAACGTCGGGTGCGGGTCTGACATCTCGATTGCCGAGCTTGCGGCGCTGGTGGCGCAGGTCACGGGCTTCACCGGGCGGATCACGCAGGATATCTCAAAGCCCGACGGGACCCTGCGCAAGTTAATGGATGTGTCACGTCTGGCGGATATGGGATGGACGGCCTCGATCGGGCTTGAGGACGGTATTCGCGAAACTTACGCTTGGTTTCTTGAACAGTCTCAGGGCGATCTTCGCGCGAAATAGAGGCCCGAACCCCAACGTCCAGGCTCCATTTTAGCTCAGAACCAACGTCCAATCGCGGTCAGAGACGGCGCGCGGGCTGTTGCATCTGATGTGGTGGAAAGAACCTTGCAAACGACCTGGCTGGTCGAAGGTTCGTCGGCCCCCAAGAACCGACCCGTACCGCCGCCGCTGCCACTGACAGACGGGGCCGCTGCAAAAGCGACCGGGAAGGTCCACGTCTCGGTCGTGCTGGCAAACAAAGCGCCGTCACTGCTGGTGCAACCTGTGGCGGTCAGGGTCGTGGTGCAAATCTGAGTGCCATCGGCGAATCGGACATAGTCGCCCGTTGCGGTGCTGCCGCGTTCGATCACCGCACCTGTCGGAGCGCCTGCGTTTTCAGTAACCGATCCCAACAGATTGCCCGGCCCATAGCCATAGTCGGCCCGCATTAAACGTCCAGCCGTGATATCCGTCGGACTATTTTGAACGGCGGCGCCGCTGGCGATACCCGTGGCGGGATCAAGGCGCAGCGCATCTGTCCAACTGCCGCCGTCCGGCGACACCTTGATCGAGAATCCGGTGCTGCCGGAAAGGCCCATCTCGGCGTGGCCCGTCCAGTTGGATTGAAACAGCAGCGACGCGGTTTCGCCAGAGGCGGACTTGTTGATCTTCAGCTGATGGCCTCCGCCCTCATGGCTCAGCAGCGTTGCGGGGCCACGAACGGATAGGCGGTTGGTGCTGTCGTAGCCGGTGGCAACGCCTATACCGGGCAAGTTCGTGGTTTCGACCGGAGGGGTGATCCACCCGCTACCGTCCCACAATTTCACCTGTCCGTCGGCCTGATCCCAGGCACGCCAGCCTGTCCGCGGGGTCAGGAAATACCAAGCAGTATCAATCCAGGCGGCCACTTCACCTGCGTGACCGTCCCAATCTCCGGTCGGGTTCGCGCCCAGCCCATGAATCTCACCCTGTTCCGGGGCGGCGGGTGGATTTGTGCTGCTGGTCGACACGACGCTCAGCTGCACCACGAGGTCCAACTGGCGCAGGGCCTCGTTATGGGTGACGTGCTTCTGAGCCTGAGACGGCTGCAGAAACGGCAGGTTCAATCGGGGTGAGGTCTGAGACACGGGCGTCCTCCTTAGGCTGTCGGTCCGACATTTCGTTGCGCGCCACCCTGCCGCAGGACGCGTGAATTCTGTCTGACCGAAGCGAACGCCCGGAGGTGTTTCTGTTTACCTTTTCACCTGAATCTCGTGCAAGAAACTGAATTCAAACAGTTTAACTGCGTGAGTAGATGTCCTCATAGCGGATGATGTCATCCTCACCCAGATACGTGCCTGTCTGGACCTCGATCAGCACCATGGGCACCTTGCCGGGATTTTCCATGCGATGGACCGCACCCAAAGGAATGTAGACAGACTGGTTTTCGGACACCAGACGCTCTTCTTCGTCGATTGTGACCTTGGCAGTGCCCTCCACCACGATCCAGTGTTCGGACCGGTGGTGATGCGACTGCAGGCTGAGCGCCGCGCCTGGGTGGACGTGGATGCGCTTGACCTGAAACCGGTCGCCGATCACCAGGCTTTCGAACCAGCCCCAAGGGCGATGGTCCACAGGCAGGGATTCGGCCTGTTTCGCACCTTTGACCTTCAGCGCGGTCACGGCCTTTTTGACATCTTGCGCCTTGTCCATGCTGGCGACCAGAACCGCGTCGGGCATGGCAACGGCAATCACGTCTTGCAAGCCCAGCGCCACAACCTCCTGCGCCGGAGATTCCGAGCGGACCAGCACGTTTTGACAGTCAATCGCCGTGACTTCGCCGGATGTCGCGACGCCATCTGCGTCGGGATGGGTCAACTCTTGCACCGCGGACCAACTGCCTACATCCGACCATCCGGCCGCATAGGGTACAACGCTCAGGTTGTCCGCTTTCTCCATCACGGCATAGTCGATCGAGATATCTTCGACCTCAGACCAAGCCTCGGCATCCAGTCTGAGGAAGCCAAGGTCACTCTTGGCGTTTTCGACAGCGTTTTTGACAGGGCTCAAAAGGGCAGGCGCGTGTTGTTCGAACGCCGCGATGATGTCCCGAACAGCGAACAGGAAGATGCCCGAGTTCCACAGATAGCTGCCATCGGCCAGCATGGATTGAGCGGTTTCGAGATCGGGCTTTTCAACGAACCGATCCAGAGGGACCGCGTGGGTCTCGGGAGTTTGGCTCAGTTTCAGGTAACCATAGCCGGTTTCCGGTCGATCCGGAGTGATGCCGAAGGTCAGCAGATCACCACGCTCGGCAATTGCGCGCAGACCCTCGGTGACCGCGTCGTGAAATGCGCTGGAATCGGGGACTACGTGGTCAGACGGAGCCACCAGCATCACCGCATCCGGGTCGATTTCATTCAGGAACAAAGCTGCGGCCAGAACGGCGGGCGCGGTGTTACGTCCTTCGGGTTCGATCAGAACCGGGCCGGGGTCTATGCCGATCTCGGTCAATTGCTCCGGCACGACGAAGCGAAACGCCTCATTTGTGAGGACGACAGGTTTGGCGTAAGGCGCGGCTTCAGGCCCACGCATTCTGAGGGCGCAATCCTGCAACAGGCTGTTTTCGCCCAGCAAAGGCACAAACTGCTTGGGATAGCTTTTCCGCGAGAGCGGCCACAAACGGGTTCCAGACCCCCCGCACAGAATTACTGGGTATACGGTTGTCATGATCGCGCAGCGTCTTTCATTTCTGTGTCTTATCGCCCGTTTACTGGGCCGCTTTCTCTGCCGTGACAAGGTCGTGCAGATAGGCGCTCAGGTCATCGCGCAGATCATCACGGGCCAAGGCAAATGCAACCGTCGCCTGCAGGAATCCAGCTTTCGATCCGCAGTCGAAGCGTTGACCGTCAAATTTGTAGCCAAAGACAGGAACACCGTTGCGGATATCTTCGGCAATGGCGTCGGTCAGCTGGATTTCTCCGCCGCTGCCCTTCTTTTTTTGGTTCAGATTGTACAGAACTGACGGCCCAAGCACATAGCGTCCTATGACTGCGAGGTTTGAGGGCGCATCCTCAGGCTTGGGCTTTTCGACCATGCCGCGTGTGCGCACGACCGTGCCCACATTGTCGCCCACATCCAACACCCCGTAAGAGCTGGTTTTTTCTGGCGGAACCTCCATCGCGGCAACCATATTGCCGCCGGTTTCCTCATACGCTTCGATCATCTGCTGCAAACAAGGCTTGTCGGCGGCGATGACGTCATCGGGCAGCATGACGGCGAAAGGCTCGTCCCCGATCAGACGGCGCGCGCACCAGACCGCGTGGCCAAGCCCAAGCGCCTTGTGCTGGCGGATATAGGCGATGGCGCCGCTTTCCATGTTTGTCGCATTGAGCGTATCCAGCAGCTTGTCCTTGCCTTTGGCTTTCAGCTCTTGTTCCAGAACGAGGTTATGGTCGAAATAATCCTCAAGCGCGGATTTCCCGCGGGACGTGACAAATATGAACTCGGTGATCCCGGCTGCGCGGGCTTCGTCGATGGCGTATTGGACCAGAGGGCGGTCAACCAGCGTCATGATCTCTTTCGGAACGGATTTCGTCGCGGGCAAAAAGCGTGTTCCAAGTCCTGCTACGGGGAAAATCGCCTTGGTGACCTTGCGTGTCATAGTGCCTCTCAATCTAGTTGCCCCTTATGGTCGAAACCGGTCGGGTTATTCCTCTTAGGCTTTGGGGCCGGATCATTCAATATTACCCGAAGGGCCTGAGCTTAAATCGGTCAGATCGTGCCATGGCGGGAACAGCAAGTCAAAAGACAGTTATGTCGCCAGTTTCTGGTTTCTGGGGCTGTTATCTCAAGCCTGGAGGCCGCTTAGTTGAAGCACTCCAGTATCGCGTTCTGGGCGATGTATCCATAACGGGTTGATTCTAAACAGCCGCGCCAAGCCTGTGCGACATCTCCGGTCAATAGAAAGGCCGTGCATCAAGCCAATTTAGGCGAGTCCATCAATTGAACGGCAATCGGCAACGATAGCCAAATAAGAAGAGCATTGTTGATTTTGACTGGGGCTGGCTACTGACCAAGTTCAGAGACAAGTGCACGGTCAGGGAAACACGTCTCGGCCCGACCTTGCGTTTTCTGCCAGCGCCCGATTGAGCGTCGTGTTTTGAAACCTGGCAGCCCATCTGCACCGCCGACATCATGGCCAAGGCGTTCCAACCCTCTTTGCATCGCTGCAATTTCTGATCGGTATAGCGGGTCAACGCGACCCCAGCGCGCTGTGAAGTCTCCGACGCCGAATGCAATCCGATCCCCGACATGACCCACGAACAGGGCGTATAGATCGCTCTTGTTGTATTCTTTCAGGACGTAGAAATTCTGGGTCACCAAAAACGCAGGCCCGGTTCGACCTGCGGGCATCATTAGGAACCCTTGGGCGGGCAGTTCATGCGCTGGAAACGGACGGCCCGATGTTCGCGTGATCCCCATCAAGGCCCATTCCTCGATCTTGCGACCCTGATCAGGACCCTCCAGAGCGCAGCTGACTGTATCAGGCACAAAAACCTCAAACCCCCAATCACGGCCCGAAATCCAGCCATGCTTCGACAGGTAGTTGGCGATCGAGGCGATCGTGTCCTCTTCGGATTGCCAGATATCTGCGCTGGCATCGCCATCTCCGTCCACGGCGTAAGTCAGAAAACTCGACGGCATGAATTGCGGCTGCCCCAGCGCTCCGGCCCAGCTGCTTTTCATCTCACGACCGTTCAAATGCCCTGCTTCCGCGATTTGCAAAGCGGCCAGCAACTCGGCTGTGAAATATTGCGAGCGGGTGCTCATGAACCCCTTTGTCGCTAGGACCTGAAACGCGTTGTGAGGGATAGCCACTTGGCCATAGCCGCTTTCACGTCCCCAGATGGCGAGGATAATGCGGGCTGGAACGCCGGTTTCGGCCTCGATACGGGCAAGCACCGCCGCATGCCGTTTGGCCATTTTGCGCCCCTGAGCAGTCGCGCCTTGCAAAGAGCCTGCTTTGAAATAGCGCGCTGGCGCTCCGAATTCGGCCTGGGATTGTGGTTGTGATGACCGCGGCGGGCTGCCCGGAGGTACCAGATCGGGAAGATCCCATTTCAATGCCACGCCGGACAGCGCACGCGTCATGGTCTGGCGCGAAACGCCTTTGGCACGGGCTTGCGGCCACACCGTTTCCTGCAACCAGTTTTGAAACTGACGCTCAACCTTGGCGCGATCTTGCGCGTTGGCCGCCAGGGGCTGGATGGTAAGGCAAAAAATCAAAATGAGAATACGCATCGTAGCCAAGCTGTGTCCCGACGATGCCTGCAAGTCAACCGAAACCAGAGCTCCATTGGTGTCAGCTTGATGGCCACGATCAAAAGCCTTGAGAAATCTCTTGCCTTTGTCGATAGTTGCACTGAAACGGGATGCGAAAGAGGACAGTCGCCTATGACCAAGGTCAGAACGGCCCTCATATCGGTGACGACGCTGATGGTCCTTCTGGTGGTGTTGTCGGCCGGGACAGCAGGCGCCAGTGACAGCTTCATGGACCCTCAAGGGCCAATCGCGGCGGTGCAAAAGGCACATCTTTTGCGGGCAACGTGGTTGATTTTGATCGCAGTTGTGCCTGTTCTTGTTCTGGTTCCGCTTATTGCGATGCGATATCGCCGTCGGAAGGGTGGCACAGCTGCTTACAGGCCAGATTGGGACTTCTCGCCCCGGCTCGAGATGGTGATGTGGGGCGTTCCGGTGGTGATCGTCACGATTTTGTCGGTTTATCTGTGGAAAGCGACCCATCGCCTGGACCCTTACGCGGCTCCCTTTGGGGATGAACCTGCCGTTCAGGTTCAGGTCGTGGGCCTCGATTGGAAATGGTTGTTCATCTATCCCGACCTAGGGATCGCTACCGTGGGTGAGATGGGTATTCCCGTCAAACAGCAGATCGCTCTGACCCTGACAACGGACACCGTCATGCAGTCCTTTATGATCCCTGCCTTGGCCGGGCAGATTTACGCGATGCCGGGAATGACCACTCAGCTGCATCTGGTCGCAGATCAACCCGAAGAGATGCAGGGCGAGAATACGCAATATAACGGGCGCGGTTTCACGAAACAGAAGTTCGAAACGCTTGCCATGTCGGCTGAGGATTTTGACGCTTGGGTCGAAACTGTGCGCCAAAACGGCATCGTGTTGGATGAGGCAACGTATAAGACTGTCGCCATGCGTTCGGACCGGGATGAGGTGCAGCAGGCCCTCGGAACCTCAGATATGCCCCAAAATGCTTTGTACTTCCGCTTGGATGACGGCGATTTGTTTCATTCCATTCTGCATCGCTATCACTCTGGCCAAGCACTGCCGCACGATCAGCAACCGGGCACGACATCATACGGGCAGGGGGTCGGCCAATGACTTCAGACACCGGTTTCTTTGGTCGCCTCAGTTGGGACGCGTTTCCCATTGCCGGGCTGATCCAGGACCCCAACGCAAATGAGATCGTCGCCAATGCCGCCGCCGCCGTGGTCATAGTCGGAGCGGCTGCCGTTGTCTTTCTGCTGACGTGGTTTCGGCTGTGGGGGCCGCTGTGGCGCGACTGGCTGACCAGCGCTGACCACAAGAAAATCGGCATCATGTATATCGTCTTTGCCATCGTCATGCTGGCCCGCGGTGTGCTGGAAGGCGTTGTCATGCGCGCTCAGCAGGCGGCTGGGCCGGGCGACGGTTTCCTTGAGGCCGAGCATTTCGCCGAACTCTTCAGCACGCACGGCACGATCATGATTTTCTTTGTTGCTGTGCCCTTTGTCTTTGGCATCGCGAACTACGTCATCCCGTTGATGATCGGCGCGCGGGACGTCGCCTTTCCGGTGATGAACCAGATCAGCCTGGGGCTGACGGTCTCGGCCGGCATGATGCTGATGGTGTCGCTGGTGGTCGGAGAATTCTCGACCGGGGGATGGACCGCTTATCCGCCCTATACCGGGGCCGCGTTCAACCCTGGTGTAGGGCCCGATTACTGGATCTGGGCCATCGTCGTGTCGGGAATCGGAACGACACTGACCGGGATCAACTTTGCCGTCACAATCTACAAGCTGCGGGCTCCCGGAATGACCTTCATGCGGCTGCCGATGTATTGCTGGACGATAATCTGCAGCTCGATCCTGATCGTCTTTGCGATGCCGCCGCTCGGGGTCGCGGCCTTGTTGCTGGCCGCTGATCGGTATTTGGATTTTCATTTCTTCACCAACGACCTCGGCGGCAATATGATGAACTATGCCAACCTGTTCTGGCTGTTCGGCCACCCTGAGGTCTACCTGCTGGTCCTGCCCGCCTATGGTATCTATTCCGAGGTCTTTGCGACTTTCTCGGCCAAGCGCATCTATGGCTATACCTCGCTGGTGATTGCCACCATGTCGATTGCGGTCCTGTCCTTCACCGTCTGGCTGCATCACTTCTTCACAATGGGCCAAAGCGCGCTGATCAATGCCGTGTTCGGTATCGCGACCATGCTGATCGCCATCCCTACCGGCGTGAAGGTCTATGACTGGATGGCCACCCTCTGGCGGGGTCGTATCCGGTTCTCGGTCCCGATGCTTTATGGGCTGGCTTTTCTGATGCTGTTTGTCATTGGCGGCCTTAGCGGAGTAATCTTGGCCAACCCAACGGTTGACTATCAGGTCCACAACACCCTGTTTCTAGTGGCGCACTTCCACAATGTTCTGCTGCCCGGCGTACTGTTTGGCTTGCTCGCGGCGTATAACTACTGGTTCCCCAAGGCGTTTGGGTTTCGTCTAAATGAAGGGTGGGGCAGGGTGACGGTTGCGCTCTGGACCGTTGGATTCATGCTGACCTTCCTGCCGCTCTACTTTGTCGGCCTGATGGGCATGCCGCGCCGGTCGTTCAGTTGGGAGGACCCGAGCTTTCACCCCTATATGATTGTCGCGGTGGTCGGAGCATTGATTATCACAGCTGCGCTGCTATCGGTTCTGGTCCAGCTCTGGGTCAGCATCCGCGACCGCGACAAAACCCGCGTTCCTGTGGGCGACCCATGGGATGGCCGCTCGTTGGAGTGGTCGATCCCAGCACCGCCACCGCCCTATAATTTTGCCATCATACCGGTGGTGACCACGCGGGATGACTTCGCCACGGCCAAAGAGCGCGGTGCGGCCTATCCGACGCCGGACGCCTATGAGGATATCGATATGCCGCGCAATACCGGGATCGGGTTCATCCTCTGCGTGACCAGCGGTATCTGGATGTTTGCGCTGGTCTGGTGGATCTGGTGGCTGGCAGCGCTGATGACGGTTGCGATGATCCTGGCCTTCATCATCTGGACCTTCGACACCAGCACCGAAATCACCATCCCCGCCGAGGAGGTCCGCAAGGAACACGAAGCCTGGCTCGCACTGGTTCACAGCGCAACCGCCGTGGATCGCGACCACGAGACGGCGACCGAAAACCGAGGCCTTGCCCGACCCGATATGGAGGCGGTGACATGAAACGCGCCCCAACCCACAGCTATCCCGGCATCAACCTCGGTGAACGCCACGCCAGTGCCCACAAAGCGTCCGAAGTCGTCACCTTCGGCTTCTGGGTCTTCCTGATGAGCGATCTGGTCTATTTCGGCCTGATGTTCGCGATCTACATCACGATGATCGACGCGCAGGCGGGTGGTCCCGGCCCGCACGAGCTGTTCGACCTCAAAAGCATCTTCGCGCAGACCATGATCCTGTTGACTAGCAGCCTGACCGTCGGGTTGGCCATGCTGGCTCTGAAATACAACCTGCCAAGGTCAAGGATCATTCTGTGGTTCGGAGTAACGCTGTTCCTGGGCCTCAGCTTCCTTGTTTTAGAGATCCGAGACTTCATGGCGATGGTGGAGAAGGGCGGTATTCCGCAACGCAGCGGCTTCCTGTCGGCCTTCTATGGGCTGGTGCCGTTGCACGGGCTGCATGTGGCAGCGGGCTGTGTGTGGTTGATTGTTTTAGGCATTCAACTGCGCGTCATGGGCATGACCGATCTGGTCATCTCACGCGTCGTGCGCCTTGCGTTGTTCTGGCACTTTCTCGACCTGATCTGGATCGGCATCATCACAATCGTCTATTTCGGAGGTCTGACCTATGGATAAACGCTCCGAGATGCACCGGCGCGAGCGGCGGCGCTATGTCATTGGCTACGGAGGCTCGCTGCTTTTGACGCTTGTGATGTTCGGCGTTGCACAGGTGTTCGGCATTGAAACGACCGGCGTGTATCTGACCATCGGTCTGTTGGGTCTGGCGCAGCTGATCTTTCAACTGGTCTATTTCCTGCACATTGACCGACGGCGCAGCAGCCGCGAGGATCTGGATCTGATCCTGTTTTCGACCCTTGTTCTGTTGATTATCATTCTCGGAACGGTCTGGATCTTGGGCAATCTTGCGGTCCGAATGCATATGCACGCAATGTAGCCGGCACGTCAGCGTGTGATGACGAGACCCAACCACAACGCGCCCCAACACATCACAAGGCTGACGACGATATTGCCTGCGGCCAGAGCCAGCGTCTGCTGGCGCCGCAATTCTAGCGATTGATAGGCGAAGCTGGAAAACGTGGTGAAGCCACCGCAAAAGCCGAAAACCAGCCGCTTTTCCTCCTCGCCCATGTCTACAGGGCCTCCCAGATAGCCCAGCCACAGCCCAAGCAACAGGCTGCCAAGCACATTCACAATCAAAGTTGAGAGGGGGAGGTCGTGCGTGACCCGTAACGCTACCCAATGTCGAAGAACAGCGCCCAAACCACCGCCCAAGCCAAACAGAGCATGCAGGTACAGATCCGTCATGCGGACCCCCGGCCTGCATGAAAACGCCGCCCGAGGGCCTCACCAGCGATGGCGGCACCCAGGCCAACTGCAATCTCCAACCCGGCCGCAGTCGCTGCTGCCCCAAGCGTGTTTGCAGCCAACCGTTCAAGCTCGGCCACAAAGGAGGAGAACGTGGACAGACCACCACAAAACCCGACGGCTCCGAGGTGCAAAACATGCGCGTGAACCCGATGCCGGATGGAATAGAGCCAGCCGAGGACAAAGCAGGCGAAAACGTTGATCCCGAACGTTGAAGTCAGGATGGACGCGCCCAGGATATCCACCGAGAAAACTTCTCGGACCACAGAACCCAGAGCGCCGCCGACAAAGACCGCCAGAAACATCAAAACGCGGCCTTTTGTACTTGATCGAGAGGTCTGCGTGTTCACTCTGCCTGTCCTTTGTGCCGACCGGTCAGGCGTCACGCCCCAAAAACACCAGATCGATCAAACTCGTAACGCGATTTCACAAACGCGTCTCCTTTGATTGCAAACTGTCTGAGGGCTTGCAATCAAAAGCCAAGCTGTTTCACTTTGATTTAGCATTTTCGGTTTTGATCTGAATGGATTTTACGCCGCACTCCAAAACGACCCACCCAAGGAGATCAGGAATGGTTGTACGCAGGCTTTACTATTTTCTCAGCTTCGTCTGTTTGCCTCTGGTTCTGCTTTTGGGCTTTGTCTGGCACCCGGCGCATTGGCTTCTGATCATACTGATCCCTTACGCGGTGATCGGAATGTACGACATTCTGACCACCAAACATAACGTGCTGAACAACTATCCCGTGCTGGGTCATTTTCGGTACATGCTGGAGTTCGTCAGTCCCGAAATCCGACAGTATTTCGTGGAAACCAACGAAAGCGGTCGTCCCTACAACCGGATCGTTCGTAGCCTGATTTACTCTCGCGCCAAGGGTCAGGTCGATACGCAGGCCTTTGGTACGCAATACGACATCACGACCGTAGGCTATCACCGCGCCAATCATTCGCTGGCCCCCAAACACGTGGATGAAAGCGAAGAACGCATCATGCTGGGCGGGCCGCAATGTGAAAAACCGTATAGCGCGTCGCGTCTGAATGTCTCGGCCATGAGTTTCGGGGCGCTGAGCGCCAACGCCATTCGGGCCTTAAATGGTGGGGCAAAAGATGGCGGTTTCGCTCATAACACCGGTGAGGGCGGGTTATCTCCGCATCATTTGGCCGAAGGCGGTGACATTATCTGGCAGATTGGCACCGGCTATTTCGGTTGTCGGACCCCCGACGGAGGGTTCGACAAAGACAAGTTCGCAGAAAAGGCCACTAAGGACGTGGTCAAAGCGATCGAGATCAAGCTGTCTCAGGGGGCTAAACCCTCGCATGGCGGGGTACTGCCCGCGGCCAAGGTCGACAAAGAGATTGCTGAGATCCGAGGCGTGCCAGAGCATCAGGACGTCATTTCTCCGCCGGTTCATTCGGCTTTTGGCGGCCCGAGCGAGCTGCTCGAGTTCGTCCAGCATCTGCGCGAGATGTCAGGCGGAAAACCGGTTGGCTTCAAACTGTGCATCGGTAACCCGTCCGAATTCATGGCGATCTGCAAGGCAATGTTGGAGACCGGGATCCTGCCCGATTTCATCACCATTGACGGCTCCGAAGGGGGCACAGGGGCCGCTCCGGTTGAGTTCACGAACCGTCTTGGAATGCCGCTGAACGAGGCGTTGATTTTCGTGAACAACTGTCTGAAGGGCGTCGGCTTGCGCGACAAAATCCGCATCATCTGTTCGGGCAAAGTGGCTACAGGCTACGACCTGGTCGAAAAATTCGCTCTGGGGGCTGATATGTGCAACGCCGCGCGTGCCATGATGTTTGCGGTCGGCTGTATTCAGGCGCTGCATTGCAACACCAACCGCTGTCCATCCGGTGTGGCGACCCAAGACCCGATCCGGGGAAGGGCGGTAAACGTGCCGCAAAAACGAAAGCGAGTACATCGCTACCACGATGCCACCTTGGAGAGCTTTCGCGAACTGCTGGGCGCGATGGGAAAATCAACCGTAGCCGAGCTTCACCCCCGTGACATCCTACGCCGCACCGCCGACGAGCGGGAGCATTCCTACGCGCAAATGCACACAATCCTTGAAGAAGGCGCATTGCTGTCGGACACTATTCCCGCCGAATTCGCCGACGATTGGAACCGTGCGTCAGCCCAGCATTTCTAGGGTCTACTGCAACGACGGTCGGGGATTGTTGGCCGCGTGAGAGTGGATTTTACGTACGCTCCACTCCACGGCATCGCGCATGGTCTTGCCGAGCGCGATGTCAAAGGCCTCAACCAGATCAGGAGTCTGATCACTGGCCGAGACGACATATTCGCGGAATGAGCTTGAGGCGATGATTTTGTCTTCAAACTCGTCGATGATCTTGATGTTCATCCGCACCTCGACCCGTACCGACGTGGAATCCTCAGTTTCCGATACGACAAGACCCTGAAATTCACGCAAGTCCGGTTGAATGACATAGTCCGCGCGCAGTCCGACCGTAGATCGACCCACCGCAGCAACCTTGCCCGAGTTCTCAAAGCTCTCGACCATCAGCGCCTGCACGATCAGCGGCGCGCGATCGACCCAGCGCGCTTGCGGCAGGTATTGCACCTGAAGCGCAGTGGGCTGAATGGCGATCTGGTCAGTGTTTACGGCGGCCGTCGCCGTCGGCTCTTGCACAACGATCTGCTTTTGGACCCGGGGCAGCGAAGAAGAAAACGTGCTTTTGGGTGTCAGCAGATACAGGTTGTTGGGTTTTGAGGCCTGTCGCAGCGTACCAAGACCGGCGCAGGCCCCCAGCAACGTCAAAGACAGGGTCAGAAACAGGGTCCTAATCATTGACGGAACTCCGATGCTTGGGTGCCCAGCAGGAACCGTGCTGGGTCGCGTTCTATTCTGTCAGCCAAGCGGTCGAGGGAAATGACCAGCCGCTGCGCCTCTTCGACGAAACGGACGAATTGAGGCAGGCCAACGCGCAGGAAATTCGACACCTGACGGCTGTTGTCTTGTACGATCTTGTCGACCGTTCCCAGCAGCTCCTTCGCTGAATTCGAGGCGCTGAGGACATCGTCCGAGATCTCGTCGATTTTGTTGGTGATGTTCGAGACGGTCTCGGTCACCTGATTGGCAGCTTTGCGGATGTCTTCAGCCACAGGAGCCACGTCTTCGTCTATCACCCGGTTTGCTGTGTCAAAGGCACGCTCAGCCGAGGCCAATACGCCTTTGGTCGATTCCATCGCGGTGGTGATTGACGCCAGCGTGGTGTTGGCATTCGCTACAGTTTCGGTAATCACAGCCAGCGAGACACTGGCCTCATTCGACAACCGCGTCAGGTTCTCGGCCAGTTCCGAGCCGCGCTGAATAAAGGGCTTGATGTCTTCGGCCATGACGCTGTTCGCCGTCGTCAGGGTTGTTTTGGCTTCATCCAACGCGCCTGTCGCCGAGTCCGCCGCCGTTTTGACTGATTGCAGCGTCTCGTTTCCGGTTTGAAGCGTGGTTTCAGCCGCAGCGATCAGCGGGTCGAGACGTTTGGTGAACTCACCGATATCCTTGGCCGCATTGCCGATATTGCCGGAAACGGTTTCAAAATCCGACATCGTCTTGTCCAGACGCCCGGTGGCGGACGCAAGGTTTTCGAGAATATCCGAGACGGCCTTGCGGTTCTTTTCATCGACGACCGAGTTCAGCTCTTGCAACAGTGTGATGGCTTCATCCAAAACCTTCGGCGCGCCTTCGAACAGAGATTGGATCGTACTCCGTTTGCTTTTGATCACGCTGTTTTGCGGAAGACGGGCGGCGGTGGTCGATCCTCCGGTCAGTTCGACATAGCCGACGCCGGTGACACCAAGCGACTGCAATTGGGCGATCGTGTCTTCTGTGACGGGGATATCCGCATCGACCTCAATCCTCACCCGTACTTTCGAGGGGTCGTCATCATCCAGATTTAGTGAGATCACCTGTCCAACCGGAAGGCCGTTGAAACTGACCCCTCCTGCGGCCGACAGGCCGGATACATTGTCGAACAACACGTCATAGTAGGCGTATTGGCGGGTCACCTCGAACTTGGCGAGCCATAGGAAAAAGCCAAAAGCCCCCAATAGTGCTGCAAGGGTAAATGCGCCGATTAGAATATAGTTCGCTCGGGTTTCCATCGCCTTACCTGCCTTACCCCTTCTGCTGCGCCGCGCGGGCGCGGGGGCCTGTGAAGTATTCCTGAACCCAAGGATGGTCGACCTTGGTCATCTCTTCTATTGGACCTTCAACCAGTACGCGTTTTTCTGCAAGTACCGCGATGCGGTCGCAGATCGCATACAGACTGTCCAAATCATGGGTGACCATGAAAACCGTCAGGCCCAATGCCTGCTGCAACTCCCGGATCAACTCATCATAGGCGGCGGCACCGATTGGGTCCAAGCCCGCGGTGGGCTCATCTAGAAACACGATCTCGGGGTCCATGGCCAAGGCGCGAGCCAGCGCGGCCCGTTTGCGCATCCCGCCCGAAAGTTCGGATGGAAACTTGCCGCAACTCAGCTGTGGAAGGCCCACTAGGCTGATCTTCAATGCGCCTAGAGATTCCATCAGTTTTTCGCTCAGGCCCGTATGTTCGCGAAGAGGGGCCATGACGTTCTGCAAAACGGTGAGCGAGGAAAACAGCGCACCATCCTGAAACGCCACGCCCCAGTGGCGTTCGATACGGCGGCGGTCTTCCTCGGGTCCATTCAGGACATCTACGCCTAGTACCTCGATGCTGCCTGCCGCTGGCGTGTTCAGCCCCACAATCGTGCGCAGTAGTACCGATTTACCGGTGCCCGAGCCGCCAACGATGCCCAAGACCTCACCCCGCCAGACATCGAGATCCAGATTGTCGTGGACAACCTGCGGCCCGAACTGATTGCGCAGCCCGCGCACGCGGATCACCGCCTCGCGTTGCGCATCTGCCTGAGTGGTCTGATGTTGCACCGTGCCGTCCATGTCAGATCCCAATCTCAGAGAAGAAGATCGAAAACAGGGCGTCGATGGCGATCACCATAAAGATCGACTGCACGACCGAAGCCGTGGTGCGCTGACCCACGCTCTGGGCCGAGCCTTTGACCTGCATGGCCTGCCAGCAGGCGATCACGCCGATGACCAGCGCGAAGAAGGGCGCTTTGATCAGCCCAACTGCCAATTGCCAGACATCCGTGCTTTCGTTCAAACGTGTAACGAACATGCCGGGGCTGATGCCAAGGTCGATCCAGCTCATCAATCCGCCGCCAAACAGGCCTGCCAGATCAGCAACAAAGCCCAGGATCGGGAGCATGATCAACAGGGCCACAACACGCGGCACCACCAAAACCTCGATCGGGTCCAGACCCAGCGTGCGCATGGCGTCTATTTCCTCCTGCACCTTCATCGACCCGATTGACGCGGTAAAGGCCGACCCCGACCGACCGGCAACAATAATAGCGGTCAGAAGGATCCCAAGCTCTCGCAGTACCGAGATCGAGATCAGCTCGACCACAAAAATCTCGGCCCCGAATTGTTTCAACTGCGTGGCCCCCTGAAAGGCCAGAACAACGCCGATTAGAAACCCCATCAACGCCACGATAGGCAGGGCTTTGAACCCGGTTTCCTCCATATGCGTAAACAGGGCAGCCCGGCGCAGACGCCAGGGCATGACCAGCGTGCGCCCAAGCCGATGCAGTGTCAGGCCCAGGAACCCAAGGATCGAGAGCGTGTCCTTCCACGCTCCAACTGTTTTCTGACCAACGCTGGCGACCCAATCCACGGCATTGCGGGGCGGGGCCAGCTTTCCGGGATGGTCGGGGATGTTCTGCGATACGGTCTCGATCAGTGCGGCGTGGGCCGGTTGAACCCCCCGGAACTCTAGCTGAGCGCCAGCCGTCGTGAACCGCTTGGCAAGATCCGCAACCAGCCACGCGCCGCTTGTATCCAATGCTTCCACATCCGATAGATCCAGCGTGACATGCCCGCCCGCTGGTTGAACGTTTGCAAAAGGCCCCTCGACCGGAGCAAGCGATTGCGTCAGCATTTCGCCTGCAATACGGATCCGGGTGCCATCGCTTTCGCGTTCGGCGGAAATGGTTGGGCTGCTCATACCTGTATGTGATGCAAAAAAAGCCTGAATCTGCAATGGTTGTATGCCTTTGTCGGCGGATTTACAAATCCAGCATTGCGCCGCTGCGACACGTGCAGCTTGCACGCCACGGTTGTTCGACGCGGACCTGCTTGCCGATTGTGGGACAAAATAACCGGCCGGGCGTTCGCCTCTACACCAAGTCTAAATCTGATGCTACGGATAGGCCGCAGGGAGGGCGATCTTGACCGTTAGCGAAAAGCGCATCAAAGCGATGACGACTGCCGGGCTGAATTTGATCGGTCAGGCACTGTCGATCTACGACAACAAACTGCGTCTGGTTCTCAGCAATCGACGTTTTCAAGAGATGTTCGGCCTTCCCGACGACCTCGTGCAACCCGGCGCGTTGTTTCGTGACACGATTCACTTCCTCGTCACCCGCGGAGAATACGGGCCCGAGGGCGATGTAGATGAAATGGTGCAGCAGCGCGTCGAGCAAGCCATGGCGTTTGAGCCGCACTATATGGAGCGTGTCCGCCCGAACGGGCAGGTTGTGGCTGTTGAGGGATCGCCTCTGCCGCAGGGTGGTTGGGTCGCCGTGTACACCGATATCACAGGCACGAAACGCGCTGAAAACCTGCTGCGCGCCCGATCCGAGGAGCTTTCGGACCAGTTGCTCAGCCACACTGAGGAGCTTTCGGCCACCAACCGTAAGCTTGCCGCCACCATCGCCGCGTTAGAGGAGGCCAAGCGCGAACTGACCGAGATCGAAGCCCGCACGCGCATGACGACCGAGATGATGCCCGCCCATATCGCGCATCTCGATGTCGATGGGCGCTACGATTACTCCAACCGGCGGCTCAGCTCGGTGTTGCCGGGTCGCCCATCTGATATTCTGGGGCTGCATATCTCCGACGCGCTTGGCCTACACGCCTTTTCACGAGTCGAGCCGCATCTGTCAAAAGCCTATGGCGGCGAAACCTCCGTTTTCGAGTTCACGGAAGAACAGGATTCCCGCCGCATTCGTGTGTCCTTTACCCCGGATGGGGAAGGTGGCGTTTACATCATGTCCGTGGACATCACCGAGGAAACCCAAACCCGCGTTGCGTTGCAACAAACGCGCCGCCGCGAGATGGCCGCGCAGATGACCAGCGGGCTGGCGCATGATTTTTCGAACTTGCTGACCATCATCCTGGGGATGCAGGGACGACTGGACAAGATGAACCTGCCCGATGAAGCGCATGAGTTGATTGCGGCGACACGCCAAACAGCGCAGCGCGGCGGCCAGCTTTTGAACCGGCTCGCGGATATGACCGGGAACCGGACACCGCAGCCCAAAGCGACGGATATGCAGCAATTGCTTGAGGATCTGCGCATTCTCGCCTCACCTTCTCTGCCGCGCGGGGTGGGGCTGTCGGTGGTCAACACGCTGCCGGATCAGGCCCTGATGCTGGACCCGGGGATGGTGCAGGATGCACTACTGAATCTGGTTCTGAACGCCCGCGATGCTTGCGGCAACAACGGTCAGATCACCATCAGCGCCCATGCGATTGGCGCGATTTGGGTTGAGATCACGGTCTCTGATACCGGGCCGGGGTTCTCGTCCGAGGCGCTGGACAAAGCCCTCAATCCGTTTTTCACCACCAAGGGCAGCGATGGGTCCGGACTTGGTTTGCCGATGGTCTATGACACGGTGAAACTGGCCGGAGGGGACCTGAGCCTGAAGAACACGCCTTCGGGTGCGTCGGTGGTATTGCGGCTTCCCTACCGTCCTGCGCCCCCCATGCGCGGCGGGCTGGTTCTTCTGGTCGAAGACAATCAGGACTTGCGCCTCCAGTTTCGTGACATGCTGATCGACTTTGGGTTTTCGGTCATCGAGGCAACCTCGGTCGACGAGGCATTGACGCTGGTGAGCGAACTGGACGACATCGTTCTGGTCCTGTCCGATATCCGATTGGAGGGGGAGGCAACCGGGCTGGACCTGATGGAGTGTCTCAAACCCCGGCTGCCATTTATTTTGATGACGTCGCTGCCATCGACTGATCCTGTGCTGAAACGCGCAATCGGTCGGGTACCCGTCTTGCACAAACCGTTCACTCCCAAACAACTTTCGGCTTTGATCCGAACCGAGGCTGCGTGATGACCCAACCGTTGGTGACCATTCTCGACGATGAGCCCGAGATCCGCCGTATTCTGACGGAGACCCTTCAAGACGCAGGTTTTCGAACCCAGAGCTTTTCACGAGCCCGCGAATTCGAGGCCGCGTTAAACCGAGTGACGCCCGATGTCTGCCTGGTCGATCTGTCCCTGCCAGATACGGATGGTCTGGCGCTGGTGCATCGGCTGGCGCTAGAACAGGGCGCCGCCGTCATCATCATTTCAGGACGTGCACAGGTGCAAGACCGGGTCACCGGGCTAGAGCTTGGCGCCGACGACTATATCACCAAACCTTTCGACCCCGCCGAGGTCGTTGCGCGCGTGCGGGCGCGTTTGCGGGCGCCGAAGGGGCAGGTGGCGCATTCGGAGACGGCCAGTTTCAACGGTTGGGTCGCGCATTTTGACCGATATGTTCTCGAGGATCAAAACGGCGCAGAAACCGCGTTCAGCCATGCAGAAGGTGAAGTGCTGCGTCTGTTTCTTGAAAGCCCAAAACGTCTGATTAGTCGCGCCCAAATGCAGGAGACACTGGGCGGCGCGGCTGGCGAGAGCTTTGATCGTGCGATGGATGTGCGTATTTCCCGCCTCAGAACCAAGTTGGGTGAAGATCCCAAAAACCCGCGATTGATCAAAACGATCTATGGCGCGGGCTATATTTTCCTGGGCGATGTGGTCTGGCATTGAAGGTCCCGATACGCGCATTTGACCCTGCTTCAAGGATATCTGCACGGGTGGGCTAGAAACTCGGGCTTGTCCTGATTAACTAAAGCGACCTCGACGACCGAGGGGCAGAGGTATAAGACACCGCTGTTTAACTGTGCGGTTGCCCGATAAGGGCGGCTACACCGACGATCTGGAGTGTGAAATGATCGGCAAGGCCTGGGCAAAATGGCGATCGGGCTATATCGGTCGGCTTGTCGTGGAAAGCCTGCGCAAGCAAGGGTGGATGTACGGCATCGCGATGGGTGCGATGGTAGTCGTTGCCGCCACGACCGCCGGTACGGCTTGGATGATGGAAAACATCGTCGATGCCATGACCACCCCAGAAATGAGATCGCAAGCACATTGGATCGCACTTGTCGTCGTCGGGCTGTTCGGCGCCAAAGCGTTCGCTTCCTATATTCAGTCGATTTTTCTGGCGCGCGCGGGGAACCGAATTATCGCGGTCCAACAAGAGCGCTTATACAATCGGTTATTGCAGCGCGGTATCGGGTATTTTGCCGAGATTGAATCTTCCAACCTGTTGATGAGGGTCACCGCAGGGGCGGGGGCCGCCAGGAACCTGGTAAATATCATCGTGACCAGTTTCGTGCGCGACGCGCTAACGCTTGTCGGTCTGATTATTGTCATGATCTATCAGCAACCGCTGCTGTCCGTGCTGTTTTTCGTCGTTGGTCCGGTTGCGTTGATCAGTGTGCGCTATCTGTTGAAGAATGTACGGCGAATAATGCAGGCAGAGTTGAAATACCTTTCAGAGATCATTCAGGT
Organism: Ruegeria sp. BG3; assembly: GCF_056538485.1. Classification (NCBI taxonomy): domain Bacteria; kingdom Pseudomonadati; phylum Pseudomonadota; class Alphaproteobacteria; order Rhodobacterales; family Roseobacteraceae; genus Ruegeria; species Ruegeria sp. BG3. The sequence continues at coordinate 216,689 of NZ_JBQFTE010000003.1, forward strand.
CCTGCAGGAAACTTCGAACGGGATCAAAGTTATCAAGGTGTTCAGCCTTGAAAACCGCATGACTGACAGGATGAACACTGCGATAAAGCGCGTCGAGAAACGCTCAAACGACATCGCTTCTTTGCAGGCCATTGCCAGTCCGTTGATGGAGTTTCTAGCTGGTTTGGCCATTGCCGGTATTTTGGTTGTCAGCACTTTGGGGATCGGTGGGTCTGAGCCTCCGACGGCGGGTCAGCTGATGTCGTTTATCACGGCACTGTTGATGGCTTATGAACCTGCCAAACGCTTGTCAAAAATGCGGGTTTCGATCGAGACCTGCATGGTACCAATTGGTATGATGTTTGAGCTTCTGGATGAGCAGGACTCGATGCAGGAGCATTCAGAACCCAAAGAGATGGTCAAAGGTCCGGGCGAAATCCGCTTGCGAGATGTGACTTTTGGGTATCAGGGTGCATTGCCCGTGATCAAAGATATGGATGTAAAATTCGAGGCTGGAAAAACCACGGCTCTCGTGGGCCAATCCGGCGGAGGAAAATCCACGATTTTTGGCCTGATCATGCGGTTTTATGACCCAAATGAAGGCTACGTTGAGATTGATGGTCAGGATCTGACCGAGGTCAGCTTTGCATCGCTGCGCCGGAAAATATCCTATGTCGGGCAGGACACGTTCCTGTTCTCGACCACCGTCATGGACAATTTGCGCTATGTCGCGCCTGATGCGACCGATGAAGAAATTGTTGCTGCGGCACGCGCAGCACATGCTCATGATTTCATCAGTCAACTGCCTGAGGGCTATGACACTCAAGTTGGTGAAAACGGAGCTTTCTTGTCTGGAGGTCAGAAACAGCGGATCGCAATTGCCCGGGCAATTTTGCGCAAAGCGGAAATCCTTCTGCTGGATGAAGCCACAAGTGCGCTCGACGCAGAATCCGAAACTCTTGTCAAAGAGGCGTTGGACAAGCTGACGGAAGGGGTAACGACAATCGTAATCGCCCACCGGCTATCGACCGTTCTGGAAGCGGACAACATCATGGTCGTTCAGGATGGTCAAATCGTCGAGCATGGGACCTTGAATGTGTTGCTGGAAGAAAACGGTGCATTCAAACGTCTGTTTGACCAACAATTCAAAAAACCGAACTCCTGATCACAACTGGTTTTCTTGCCACTTCAAGGGGTCGAGTTTGATGCACCGACTAAGCCTACATTACTCCCGCAGCGCTTGGTCCTTAATTTTCACGACTGGTTGGATCAAATAGTCCAGAACGGTTTTGCGCCCAGCCAGAATATCGACCTCGGCAATCATGCCGGGTATGATTTCAACCGCGATCCCCGAGGCGTCGAGCATCGTGCCATTCGTGCGGATCTCGATGACAAAGACCTCTTCGTCGTTGCCTTCGGACCGGGTGATTGTATCTGCGCCAATTCGAACAATTTCCCCGTCCAACCCGCCATAGCGGGCAAAATCATAGGCGGTGATTTTAACTTTGACGGGCTGTCCAGCATGTAAAAACGCGATATCTTGCGGCCGAACATAGGCCTCGACCAGCAAACTGTCATCCAAAGGGACGATCTCGACCAGTTCCTCTCCGGTACGGGCAAGACCACCAAGAGTGGTGCGGTGGATGCGGTTGACAATGCCGCGCGCCGGGGATTGAACCTTTGCTCGAGACGCCCGATCCTGCAGAGCTGGCAGCATTGGTTCCAGGGTGGAAAGTTCAGCGGTCGCGAGGGCGAGGTCGGTCAGAGCATTGCTCCGAAATCTACTGCGCGCCGCTCGGATTCGGTCATCAATCTCTTCCAGACCAGTTTTTAGTCGGCTGGTCGCAGCTGCGGCTCTGACCCGGCGACCTTTCCATTCTGCCTCACTGCGCCTAAGCGCTAAAAGCGTGGTCGCGGGCTCCATTTTGCTGGCGACCAGAGGTGCCATCATCGCCCGTTCTTCAGCCAGAACGCTCAGCGTTTCTTCTGCCGTAACCTGATCCACCAATCCTTCTTCGTATTCCCGGTGGCGTTGTTGTTGCTGTCGCAGCAAGATATCAATTTCCGCCTGCAATTCGGCTTGCCGACCCTGGTACAAAGCCGTTTCAGATTGAACTACATCCGGTGCGCCTGTGACGAGCGTAGCGTCAAACTGAAGGTCCCGGCCCTTGATCTCGGAGTTTAGCCGCTGGATCCGAGCCATCAGTCCAAATGCGCGTTGTTGTTCCTGATTCAACTGGCTGTCGATTTGCGTTGTGTCAAATTCCATCAACAAGGTGCCAGCTTGAACCACTTGGCCTTCCCGCACGTGTAATGCCTTCAAAACGCCTGGCTCGGTTGCTTCGATGATCTGGATGTCTCCAGATGGCACGATCCGGCCATCTACTCGGGTTACGTCGTCCAACTCGGTCAGATAGGCCCAAAGCCCGGCTGTGAGGAGGCATGTGAGAATTGCCATTAGCAGTAGAGAATTCCGCAAAGGCGAGGCTCCGCGCGTCGCGCGTGCCAATGAGGCAAGATCATGATGCTGCGACATTCAGGTGCCTCCTGTTTTGGCTTGCATGTTGTGACAGAAGGCTTTTTGACCCGTCTTTCGCGATTTGGCCGTCGTCAATGACAATAACGCGGTCCACAAGCTCCAAGAGGCTAGGACGGTGCGTGACGATCACCATCGTCGTGTCCGCGGTCGCCTGTTTGAGGCGGGTCAGAATGCGCGCTTCGGTTTGAACATCCATGGCGCTTGTCGGCTCATCCAGCAGCAGAACCGATGGTTTGCCAATCAGCGCCCGCGCCAAAGCAATCGCTTGTCTTTGCCCACCAGAAAGCCCTTCGCCCCTTTCCGCAAGCTGTTGATTATAGCCTGCTGGATGACGCGCTACAAAATCCTCAACTCCGGCAATTTGCCCGGCTTCAATCACTTCCGCGTCGCTTGGTCTGATGGTGCCACTGGCGATGTTTTCGCGGATAGAACCGGAAAACAGCCAAACATCCTGTAGAACAGAGCTGACACCTCGTCTTAGATCGCCTGGGTCAATTTGCCGAATATCTAACCCATCCAGCTTGACCGAGCCAACACGCGGCGCATAAAGCCCCAGCAAGAGACGCGCGATTGTGCTTTTGCCCGAGCCAATTTGGCCAAGAATTGCGACTTTCTCACCCGGGTTGATGGTGAAGGAAACACCTTTCAACGTATCTTCGGATTGATCCGGATATGCGAAATGGACGTTGCTAAACGAGATCGCGCCCTTGAAGCGTGAACGTCCGATCCAGGTTCTGCCTTCCGGTCGCTCACTGTCTGCCCGCATAATCTGGTTGAGGTTTCGAAAAGCGCTGCGCGCCTGATTGTATCGCGTTAAGGTTTGCGCCAATTGCCCCAAGGGTGCCAAGGCGCGACCCGTCAACATGACAGCGGCGATCAGGGCACCCATGCTGGCTTGTCCTTCTGTGACCAGGAACACGCCATAGAAAACGATCAGGACCTGCGCGGTCTGTTGCGTGAGGCCGGTCAGATTCAGTGCGAATTGTGTAATCGCTCGACTGCGAACTCCGTGGTTCGATTGTCTTTCTATCGCGCTTTCCCAACGAGCACGCATCTGACGATCCGCAGAGGTTGTTTTTATTGTCTCGAGGCCAGATACGGCCTCAACAAGAACCGATTGCTTGGATTGACCATCCTTGAATTGCCGTTCGGCCAACCACGATAGCATGGGTTGGGCGAGCAATCCGGTCAACAGCACGATGGGTACCGCCATCGCAGGAACTATGGCCAATGGTCCACCCACCAGATAGATCACGAAGACAAACAGAGCGATGAAGGGTAGGTCGACGATCGCAACCAATGTTGCGGAGGTAAAAAACTCGCGTAGAGTCTCGAACTCGCGAACTGTATTTGCCATTGCGCCGGTCGATTCGGTGCGAGATTTCATCTGAATATCGAGTAATCTGCCAAAAATGCGCCGTCCCATCAGCTGATCAGCCTTTTGACCGGCCTGATCAATGAATCCTGCTCTTAGAATCTTGAGTAGGAAATCGAAGCCAAGGGCGAGGCCCACGCCTATGGTCAGTGCAATCAGAGATTCCGTTGCTTCATTTGGAAGAACACGGTCATAGACGACCATGATGAAGATAGAAGTTGAAAGCCCTAGAAGATTGGCGAGCGCTGCTGCGAGAATGACCTGGAAATAGGTCCATCGACTGGCCGCCAAAGCAGACCAGAACCAATGTCCAGACCTTTGGGTCTCACTGTTATTAGTGATATCTTGATGGTCTCGACGAAATAGAATTGCGTAGCCGGTATACGCTTTTTCCAACTGTCTCTGTGGAATTGCTCCGGTTCCCGGCCCGATGCAAGGGTCGTACACCAATAGCATGCGGTCGTCGCTGCGCCCATGAAAGACAACGGATCGTCCCCCCTCCAGCAACAGTATGGCTGGTGACAAATCGTCATCCAATTTGCTTAGCAAGCGCGCGCCAAACCCTGCCTGAAGACCGCTTTGGCGGGCAAGCGCCATTGCATCACTTATCGAGAGGCCGTTTTCCAAATCTGACTGCGCGGCAAAGAGAGACGCCTTCGTTATTGGGCGTTCAAGTGTCTCACCCACATGCAGCATACATGTTTCGAGTTCTGTCAAACGTGATCTGTCCGGTTGGGTTTCGTGCTGCGTCATGAATCAGTTTCTCTCCGGCAAGTTAGGGCAGCGATGAAATGCTGTGTGTCTGCTGCTTGGATCTATTTTCGGATTTGGTCGCTCCGCATGGCGACAAGGGGCCACTAGACATAAGCTTGAATCTCCAAATTCGGGCCCCAAGAGGTTTCATTCGTTCGCGCATTGGCCAACGCAGATAAGAAGCCTTCGGCATTGGCCTTCCGCTCAACATCCTCTGAACCCGCATTATGTGCCATTCGTGATTGTGCTTGGGTCAACCAAGCCACATGAGACAGTGAGACTTGATGCGCGTGGACTAGCCGCAGAGCGCCGCAAGCCGTTAGTTTGGCCAGCTGCTTATTCGTCAAACTGGTCAAGCGATCGGGCGAGATAGCCCAATAGCCCTTTGGCAAAATGCTGCCTTCGTGTTGAGTGAGTGGGTCCAACACGTTCATATCAGCTAGCACATCGCAAATGGTCTTTGTGGTTTGTGCGGACGAAATTCGACTTTGGAAGAACGTTATTACGGCTTCAAGGTTGGAAGAAAGCGCTCCTGTGTCGTGAAAAAAGGCCTCATCTCTGGGGTCATCACTGATCAAGCCAAGGGTCTCGTCGACAAGCAACTGGAATTGAGCGTCCTTGACCTGCCTATATCCTGGTATTGGTTTGGCATCGAAAGGCGGGCACCTCATCGCTGAGGGCAAGTAGGGTGCTAGCCATATGCCTGTATCAGACACAAACTGGTTTTCGGTCTCTTCTGTCATCGAAAACAATGCGACCGGCTCTACCCCGCCCTCCGTTTTGCGAAACACAAGCGGGAAAGCAGCCGCGATTGGGAAGATTTCAGCCTCGACAACTGAACACTCAGTCACATGCCTCGTATGATCGAAAGAGGTGAAGCGTTTCCAGAACCTATTCCCATATCTTTGGAATGTGAGCGGTTTGAGGTGGGTGCTTGTCATGGCGGCCTTCCAAATTCCCGGCTGGTCCTCGAAAAGGATCAGGCTGAGGCACCTGTGGGATCGGTGTGGAGGATATTGTCTGCGCTCAGGCTGCTCAGATCATTCAGACCATCGAACACTGCGAGCGTATCGACAGTGACGTCGTTTGATGCAGAGAAGTTAGCCTTAACAAGCTTGGCGTCGATTCCATCGGTCGTCAGGGCATATATCTCGTCTCCGGCTTGCGCGCCGACTAGGCTCTCCAATGCAGTTTCAATGGTGCTGGCCGCGAGGTCGCCGAGGATTGTCGTCAGACCGATGAAGCCTGTATCTGTTCCCAGATTGTCACCTTGGCTCACGAATTCCACGTCCACTCCCGTGCCTCGCAACGTGGCGACGTCGAGGCCCTGGAACATCAGGGCATCTGCGACGTCCGTTGCAGTTCCGATGTTGAACCCCGTGATGATATCCGTGCCATTGGCCGCCGGGTCTGCTTCGAACACAACGATGTCTCGGCCAGCCTTCGTCAGGTCAATCATATCGTCACCAACACCACCCCTTATAATCGTATCCACATTGCTTGCGTTTATGGCATCGCCAGTGGTCGTCCCTGATTGGTAGACAGAGTCGCCTCCGTTTGGCGTGACGATCTTCAGCTCAAAGGGTTGATTGATATCCTGAATGTCGACGGAAAACTGCACCAGAGGCGCCGAAATGTCTGAAAAACTCAGCGTTGCTCCGGCGAAGTTGACGAAACTGGGGTTGGCTGCGTTCACGGCAAGAGGCAATTGCCCGTTGAATATGATAGAGCCGCTGTCAAAGGTGACGTGAGCGGGGTCGAACTCCAATCGCATGTCGACAAATAACCCGCTCGACAGATCGCGGTCGGCTTCCGAATAAACCGCGAACTGGACGGTTGAGCTGCTTCTGCCGACTTCCGAGATGACATAGGCTGCGGGCGTATGAGCTGTGGCGTCAGCATTGACCGGAAGGGGATCAGGCCCTCCGGACACTGTTGCTTCTGCCGAGAAACTCAGATTCGTCCCGGCCGTCGTGCCGGCAAAAGCGGAGGCTGGGATAGGCGCAGACCATGTGCCATTTGCGGCGACAGTCGCGGTGCCAACGGATGTACTGCCCAACAGGATATCTACTGTCTGCCCAGAGACCAGACCGACCGAAGAGCCGCTGACTGTAATCCCGGAACTTTGCGCATCGGCAAGAGAGATCGCCCCATTGGTTCCAATCGAATCGAGGCTCAAGGATGGTCGGAAATCGGTTGAGAAGGATCCTGTTGCCGCGTTGGAGGTATTGCCTGCAGCGTCTTCAACCGATGCCGAGATCTGGAAGCTAGCGCTGTCTGCCAAGGCTGTGAGATCGCTGGTTGGAATATCCGCACTCCAACTTCCGTTCATTGCGGTGGCTGTATAGGTTTCGCCGTCCAAGTTGATGGTTACAGTGTCTCCGTTGTCGGCCGTTGTTGTGCCTGAAACCGTCAGGTCCTGCCCACGTTCCACGACATCCAGTACTGATCCGATGGACAGTGGATCGAGGGTAATGCTGGGTGCCGCAAAATCAGTTATGAAGCCCATTGTGGTCTGGGACGTATTTCCAGCTGCATCAGCCACGGTCGCGGTGATGGTATAGCTTTCCTGATCCTGAAGCCCCAAAAGATCGGACGCATTTGTCACCAATGTCCAATTGCCACCAGTGACGGTTGTCGTCTCGCTGATGTCAACCGTGCCGTCGGCGCGGGCGATCGTGATAGACACGACAGCCCCAACGCCTGCATCGCTTGTGCCCGAAATGGTCAGATCTGTTGCCCGCTCGGTGGCGTTCATGATCGAGCCGTCCGAAACACCCGTGATCGCTATGGTTGGAGCAGTGAAATCTGTATCGAAGCTGCCTGTCGCCCGAACAGCCGGGTTTTCGGCGATGTCCGAGACATCTGCCGTCACGGCAATTGTTGCTCCGTCTGCCAAGAGTGCCAGATCAGCGGCTGGTACGGTAACGGTCCACGACCCGCCCGAAGCCTCGGCGGTGTAGGTGAGCCCATTCATCCCAACGGTTACGGTTTGATCGTCTTCAGCTGAGGTGGAACCCGAAATGGTCAGGTCGGTTCCGCGCTCCGCCGCATTCATGACAGCACCGTCCGAGAAGCTGTCGATGGTCACCGTCGGAGCGCTGACATCCTTGGTCAATTGCGCCGTTGCTTGGGGCGCAGCCAGCCCGTCCGCGTCAGACACATTGGCTGTTATCGTAAAATCGCCGCCATCGGACAGAGATGCTAGATCGGCGGTCGGTACGGTAACGCTCCAAGAGCCACCAGAGACGAGGTCCGTATAGGTCTGGCCGTTCAGCGTGACGGAAACCTTCTGGTTGTCGCCAACATTTCCGGTTGTGCCTGAAATGGCAAGGTTTGAACCGGCCTCGGCAGCGTTCAGGATATCACCTACGGACAAGGGCGAAATGGCAATGGATGGGCCTGAGAGGTCGACGGGCACCGTGGCCGTCACGGTGGTCGCCGGGTTGCCAGCCGCATCCGCGAGCGTAACACTGATTTCTGCCGGAGTGCCCGTCGTCAACCCGGCAAGATCCGCGTTGGGAATAGTGACAGACCAATTGCCGCCCAGTGTCGTGCCGGTAAAGGACTGCCCATCCAATACAAGCGTTACAGTTTGGTTGTCCTCAGCCGAGGTCGCCCCGGTCACGGTCAGATCGCCGGTTACATCAATAAGGTCAATGGACCCTCCGCCGACCGGATCGAGCGTGAGGGTTGGAGCCGTGAAGTCCGTATCGAAGCTGTTGCTGGCTTGAACGGCCGTGTTGCCAGCGCGATCCGAAACGTCCGCTGTCACGCTGATGGTTGCCCCATCCGACAAGGCTGCCAGATCGGCGGCTGGAACGGTTGCCGACCATTGGCCGTTGGACACCGTTCCGGTGTAAGTCTGACCATTCAGAGTGACGCTCACCGACTGCCCGTTTTCTGCGTCTGTCGCACCACCTACGACAAGATCTGTTCCCTGCTGGGCGGCGTTCATGACGGCGCCATCCGAGAAACTGTCAATGCTTAGTGTTGGTGGGATGGTGTCTACGACCACGGTTGCCGTCGATACGGAGATCTCGTCCCCAAAGGTATCAAGCATACGAACGGTCACTGTGGACTGGCCTTGGGCCAGGGCGCTCGCCTCGGGCGCTGTGAGGGTGACGGTCCAGTTCCCTTCGGAATCCGGTGTCACGGTCTTGGTCACGGAGCCGATCGTAACCTCGACCGAGGTCGCATCGTCCGGCGCAGTTGCGTTGGTCAGAGTGTTGTTGAGGGAGGTGGCCTGCAACTCTGCCAAATTCAGCGTCGGGAAGTTTGGCGTAGGGGCTGGATCGTCCCCGCCGCCTCCGCCGCCGCCACCTGCCGCCGCAGCACCGGCGAGACCGATACCCGCCGCCGCGGCACCCATGCCGCCCAGACCACCTGCTGCTGAGGCGGCTCCGGCCTCGGCGACGGCGCTGAATTCGACGATCTGCGAAACCATCGCCTCGGCGATCATGATCGAGCCGCTTTCAAGGACCTGAACATGTTCAGCCGCAACTACCATCGTGCGCCCATCGAGCATTTTCAGAAGGACATCCCCGTTGTCCATCAGCTTGGCGGATTTCACACCCGGGATCGTATCCGCGAATTGGAAAGCATAGAGTTCCTCAACCGTCGCCTGCGCAAAAGCCGGAAGGGCCAGCAAGGTCGACACCAAACCGCCCGCAATGCCGCGCCCGGATAGTTTGCGCAGATTGCGTTCGATCCACGAGCGCTTGTGGCGATCGCGGTCTGCCCCTGAAAGATCGGCTGGCGTATCAGTATGGCGCTCAGGTGTCTTCATCGTCTTGCCCCTCAGATTTGGTGTCCGCGATCCTGGGAAGGCCGTCCCCGACATGACGCTTTCTTCATCTGTCTTGCCTTCCGGTTGCCACCGCGGGCGAACCTGGAAAAATTGAGTTAAACTGAAGCCGAACTCCTCGTTTTCACCACATTCCCGCTTTTGTTTCGGTCTGGGCATCAGATCATCCTCAGGTCACTGCCAGGGGTGGCATTGGGGGTGATCAAGGTGATGCTTCAATTCGAAACTGTGGTTGCAACGGGAAGCCCGGCGCTCGATTCAGGTATCGGCGATACGGCTTTAAAAACGTTTAACGGGGATACATATCTCTATTCCGTCACCGGTCCGTTCGGTGGCGTTGCCGCTTGGCGCCTCACGGAAGGGGCTGGGCCGCAGCTTGTAGATACGGTCTATCATAGCGGTCCGATCCTGTATCAGGTGGGGCGGACGGGTGTGCCAATCACCTTGGGCGCTGAAGACCAACTGGCCCTTGATATCAACAATGCAACGGGTTTGGTGGGGTACACGCTCAACGCGGATGGCACCTTTGGCGATCTGCAGGAAACCGGAGCGCTCGTCGGTGGCGGAGACATCTCGGCGATGGCGCAACTGGACGTCGGAGGGCAAAGCTATCTGACCCTTGCGCATGAAGATACCGATCAGATCGGCAGCTATGAGATCAACCCAGACGGCACGCTTTCGGTCGTGTCGCTGCTCTCTGGCCAAGCCGATTCGATGCATGCTGCGACGGTCGGGTCTGAGCAATTCGTGATCACCGCGAACGCTGCAAATAGTGAAATTGCCGTGTTTGATGTTTCCGCAAGCGATGGCAGCCTCAGCGCTCTGGACAACAGTGCCGCTGTTTCAACGATGGGAATCTCTACGCCCACGGCGATTGAAGTGGTCGAGGCCTATGGGCAATCCTGGGTCATCGTGGCGGGGTCGGGCAGCAATTCCCTCAGCGTGATGGGATTGCGCAGCGATGGTCGGTTGATCCCCAAGGATCATGTTCTTGATACGTTGAATACCCGGTTTGAATCCGTGCAGGACCTGTCGGTGATCGAGGTGAATGGTCGTGCGTTCATCGTGGCAGGCGGGTCCGACGATGGGGTCAGCCTGTTCACGCTGACCCCGAATGGAAAGCTGGTCTATCTGGATAGCTTTGCCGACACGCTGGATAGCGGGTTGGGGAATGTCCAGACCCTCAGCCTCGCCCATATCGGTGATGAGCTTCAGGTGCTTGCAACCTCGCAGCAGGATCCCGGACTGACGCAGCTGAGCGTTTCTTTGGCAAATCTCGGTGCCGTCCTGGACGGTAGCGGGCCGGTTATGGGCACGGCGCAGGACGATATGCTCAGCGCGGGGGTGCTGGATGCCCAACTGTCTGGCGGGGAGGGAGATGACATCCTCATTGCAGGGAGTGGTGAGACGACGCTGACAGGCGGGGCAGGAGCCGATATCTTCGTCATGCAATATGGTAGTGACCCCACGACGATCACGGATTTCGAAGCTGGTACCGATCGGCTGGACATGTTCGACTATCTACTGCTGCGCACCCCCGATCAATTGACCTTTACTGCCACATCCCAAGGGGCCGACATCCAGTATCTGAATGAGGTCGTCCACGTGATTTCCTCAACCGGCACGCCGTTGACGAAAGAAGAAGTTTTTGGCTCCGGGTTTGGCGAGCCAGATCACATCCCCGTGGATTTCGGCACCTTCGGCGGGTTGGAGCCTGCAAGCTCGGACGGTATTCAGGGCCGCGTGAGCGTCGATTCTGAGGCCGCCAATCCGGGCCTTGCAGATGCTGAGGTCAAGTTCACTCCGACCGGAGGCGGCCCCGTCACCGCAACCACGGATGAGACCGGACGCTTCGATCTGAACGTTCCGAACGGGACGTTGGTCGGAGAGCTGGAGGTCGTCAAAACCTATTCAACGGCGAGCGGACGGGTCAACGCCTTGGATGCGTTGCAGGTTCTGCGCATCTCGGTTGGTTTGGATCCGACATGGGGCCCGGCGGCCCCAGAAAACCTGATTGCCGCTGATATCACCCAGGATGGAGCCGTCAACGCACTGGACGCGCTCTCCATCTTGCAGGCGGCGGTCGGACAAAGCTCTCCATATCCGGCCAAGTGGGTTTTTCTAGACGCGGATGCCGACCTCTCGGGGATAACGCGAAATGCGGTGAATTATGACACTCAGATGGATGTCACTGTCCAAGACGGTTCGTTTGCGGTGGATATGACCTCTATTCTTTTGGGAAACATCGAGTCGTTGTGACGGTGTTTTGTGGGCATTTTGCCCGGACCGAACACTCTTCCCCGAACCGGTTTGCGGTCCTGTTGAAAAAGTTGAGGGGCGGACTGTCGCGCTTGCGAACGCAGAGGATGGTGGCTGGCCCCTCAATCTAGCCACTCCGAAACACAGTTTCTTTTCACACGCTGGTCTCAAAGTAGATTGTCATAGTTGACAAACAATCTTCAATCATTATTTGTCATAAATGACAATCTACGGGGCCGCAATGCCAAGACCATCTCTGAAAGACCAACGATCTCAGGAAATCCTGGATGCGTACCTCACATGTGTGGCGCGGTTCGGCCTTGACGGCGCGACCCAGGAACGGATCGCAGAGGAAGCTGGCGTCAAGCGCCCACTGCTGCGCCACTATCTTGGCAACAAGGACGAAATGATTGCCGCACTTGCCGAGTACACCCTTGAAGGCTTTGCTATGTCACTGGACGGCCTGCGACACGCCCTGCCAGATAGAGCAACGCCAACCGATCTTGTGAACGCTCTTTTTGCCGAAAACAGCGGAACTGATCCGCGGTTGATGTTGGCGTATCAGGCGCTGGTGACAGTTGTTCCGGATCGCCCCGAATTGCGGCAGGATCTTATGGACAGCCTAAGTGCTTTCTTTGACGTGGTTGAGGATGTCCTGAAGCGCGCCGCCCCTAACGCGCCGGATGCAAGCATTCGTGCCGTGACTCAGGGTATTTCCGCAATCTTTGTCAGCATGGATGCCCTGTCGCCACTCGAGCCGCCCAAAGTCTGGCGCGCGGAGTTGAAACTGGCGGCGTCTTTGCTGGCCTCTACGCTGGAGGTCGAGCGATGAGCTACGCCAGAACCGCGAACTATATCGCTCTGCCTGTCCTGTTGGCTGCCGCGGTCTTGGGTTACTACTGGGTCTGGGGGCTGCTTTTCTTGTGGTGGACCATTCCGACCATCCTGAATGGCCAGGCTTTTCTGGTGTTCGAGATCAACCGAGACGACGATCCAGTTCTTTTCTGGGCCATAGTCTGCCTTTGGGCTTTGTCGGGACTGATGATGCTCGCCGCCAGCCTTTTTCCGCAATACGCCCATCTGATGACCTGAGGGATAAAGATGACCAAAATGTATCATCACCTGCCTGTCAAAGCCTATACCTCGCAGGATTGGTTCGACCGTGAACAACAACAAATCTTCTCACGCACCTGGCGTTTTGCGGGACTGGTTGAGGATATCGAAGGCCCCGGGCAATATCTGTCGGTGCAGGCAAGTTTGAACAACCTGTTTGTCGTCATGGGGCGCGATCACCGGCTGCGGGCCTTTCACAATATTTGCCGCCACCGCGGGACACAGCTGATCCGCGCAGTCGGCAAAACGCAAAAGGCGCTGACGTGTCCTTACCACGATTGGACCTATGATCTGGAAGGAAATCTAATCTCCGTCCCCGATGAGGCGTCGGAATTTCCCGGTGGTGTCGATAAATCCTGCCTTGGCCTCAAACCGGCCAGCGTAGACGTCTGGCGCGGTATGTTGTTCGTTCATCCCGATCCGAACGCGCCCACGCTTGCGGAATGGTTCGGCGAGGTCGATCCATTCCTTGGTCCGCACAAACCTGAGGAGCTGGTAGAGTACAGCGAAGGCCGAAACACCTATGAGATCAAGGCCAATTGGAAGATCGTTGTCGAGAATTACATCGACGTCTATCACCTGAGCCACCTGCATTCGAATACATTGCATATGTATGATCATGCCAAGGCAGAATACGGGTGGAAGGGGCCGCACTATCATTTTTGGGAGCCGCCTTCAGCGGAGTATGCCAAGGATCACGAGACGAATTTGCCGATGCCGCGCGCGATCCCAAAACCGCATGTTGGCGCCTGGGTTCCGATGCTCTTTCCCGGCATTGGTATCGGGGCCAGTGAGGAAAGCTGGAACCTGTTTATCATAACGCCACTGGCGCCGGACCTGACCCGCATCGAAAACCGCACGAAGCTGGCCAATGCATCTGATTGGGCGTTTCAGAAACAGCAGTGGAAAAGCTGGGGCTTTTGGAAGGACTTTGGCGGTGCGAAGTACCAAGGGGCCGATGTCGCAGGCGAAGACGATCCGATGGCATCCGGAGACTTCACGACCGAGGATATCTATGCCTGCGAACAACAGCAGAAGTCACTGAAAAGCCCTTACTTGGAAATCGGCCCGGCCGGTATTGGTGAAAGTCCGATTACCCAGCACCAGAAAGCCGTTTTGGAGTTCATGAAGGCTGATTGAACAATGCGGAGATGGATTATGACACCCGTTCAAGCCACCCTAATTGGCGTGGCTATCGCGTCGGCTTTGGTGCTGACAGCGCAAGCAGAAACGCCTGAGGAGATCTCTGCCCGTGTCCTAGCGGCTCAAGACGAAGATAGCCTTCTGGCTACGTGGGAAATCTGGCATCCCGAAGCTACTCATCGGATCGTTCTCAAATACGGTGCCGGGCAGGAAGATGATGTCTTCACTTACCGTGTGGGGGACGTTACCGCCGCTACCGATGCTGAACTCCCCAAGGATCTGGCGGACTACAAGGAAACTGAGCGATCCAAGCCTAAAATGACCACCCGCACTGAAGATGAGGTCCACCACGTAACCGCGGTTACGGATGTTGAATATGATTGGCAGGGATATGAAGGAAAAATGCGTCAAACAGATGAGTTTGCCTTTGAACCTTACCTTGGCGGGATGGTGATCCGCTCATTGACCACCACATATGACTACCGATGATTGGGTGTTTTAATGCGACGCGACTTCTATCCATTGACCGTATCTGACATCCGCACAGAGATCGGCGGTGTAGCCACAAGTGTCACTTTAGATGTCCCTGCCAGACTGGCTGATCTGTTTAAATGGACGGCAGGACAACATCTGACGGTCAGATTTCTGATCGAAGGACAGGAGCATAGGCGCAGCTACACGATCTCCAACCCTCCTGGATCCGCACTGCGCATGACTGTGAAACGTGTGAAAGACGGGATCGTGTCGAACCATATCGGTGATGCTCTGTCGGTAGGGGATACCATCGAAGTCATGCGCCCCTTTGGACAGTTCACCTTAACGCCGGGAGCCTTGAAACGCCGCACGCACTATTTCTTTGGCGCGGGCAGTGGCATCACGCCTCTATACGCGATGATCAATGCCGTTTTGACGGACGAGCCGCATTCCGTCGCCCATTTGATCTTTGGCAATACCAACGCGAACAACATCCTTTTTCGGGACGAGTTGGAGCATTTTCAAGCGCGATACCCGAAACGTTTTTCTGTGCGACATGTTCTGTCACACCCGTCATTGCTCAGTTGGTTCAGCCCTTGGCGCACGGGTCGGTTGGATGCAAACGCTGTTCAGGCCGCTATTGCCGAGACCCCACCGGTGGCGCAGGACACGCAATACTGGATTTGCGGTCCGGGCAGCATGAACTCGGACCTGCGGGCGGCGCTTAAGAATTTGGACGTGCCAGACGATCGTATTCACACGGAAAGCTTTGGCGGCGATGTCAAACCCGATCTCAGCGCGTCGGGGGTCGCGGCGACAGCACGCATAAATCTGTATGGTGCATGGCATGACGTACCGGTGGCTGCGGGTCAAACCATACTGGAAGCTGCCCAATTGAAAGGCTTAGATCCACCATACAGTTGCCAGTCCGGTGTCTGTGGTGCCTGTGTTGCCCGCCTTACCGAAGGGGCCGTCCATATGCGGAACCGCGTTGCACTCGAAGACGGAGATATCTCGAAAGGGCTCATCCTCTGCTGTCAAAGCGTTGCGACGCAAAAAAGCATCGCCTTGAAGTTTGAGGCGTAGATTTGGGATCACGAAAAACGCAGGCAGAAGCCAAGCAAACAAATCGAAACTCCACACCGCAAGTTGAAGGATTGGAAGTGGTGGCTGCGAGAAGATCAAATCTCCTTGCAGACCCGCGTTTTAACCTAAAACACTGGTACTCGCAGCCAAGTCAGAGGATTTTGCCGTCACCTGCCTTGTTACTCGAAGTGCGTAAGGACGGATTACAGACCAATTTGTAGTCGAACCCGAAGGATCTTTTGGAGACCAGAAGCATCCTGCGCTCTTTGCCTTGCGCGGCAACGGGCTTGGACGTGTTGTTTTGAAGGGTCTAGCCCGGATCGAGAATGTCGACTGATCGGGGCTTTCAATCAAAGACCGTTGCGGGCTGGAAATAGGCCCGTGTTCCAGGTGCCGCTAGGCAGGGACTTTGGCTCGTTCAAGTTGCGGCCCTGCAACCTTGCTGGGTGTCCCCGACACATAGACTTCCTCGACCGCGCGGTCGTCTCCCATCATCTGCAGAACGAAAAGCTCTTGCGCTAGGCTTTCCACGCGGTCCATGCGAAGAGCCATGGCCGGGGTGCTGCGTGCGTTCAGAATAACGACATCCGCTTCACTTCCCGGGGCGAGCGTGCCGATTTTGTCTTCGAGACCCAGAACGCAGGCATTGCCACGTGTTGCCCAATGGAACGCTTGCAAAGGGTGCAGGGCTGTCCCTTGCAATTGCAAGATTTTGTAACCTTCGTTTAGGGTTTGCAGCATTGAATAGCTGGTGCCTGCACCGACATCCGTTGCGATCCCATTGGCGATTCCGCGCGCGCTCAGCCCGGCATGATCAAACAGTCCGCTGCCTAGAAACAGGTTCGAGGTCGGGCAGAACACGGGATGTGCGCCGGTTTCAGCAAGTGCGTCGATCTCGCGCGGTTCAAGATGGATGGAGTGCCCGAGCAGGGTTTTTCGTCCCAGCAGACCGTAAGACTGATAGACATCCAGATAGTCACGGGCTTGCGGGTAGAGTTGTCTGGTGAAGGCGATCTCGTCCTTGTTTTCCGACAGGTGTGTCTGGATGTGGCAGTCGGGATGCTCTTGCGCCAGCGCTTGGGCCATGGCCATCTGGTCCGGGGTCGAGGTGATCGCAAACCGGGGCGTAATGACATAGCCGTTGCGACCCTTCCCATGCCAGTCAGCGATCAGAGCTTTGGTGTCGTCATATCCGGATTGCGGCGTATCCTGCAGCGCCTCGGGCGCGTTGCGGTCCATTAGGACCTTTCCTCCGAGCATACGCATGTTGCGTCTGGTTGCCTCGGTAAAGAACGCGTCAGCCGAGGTTTTGTGGACCGAGCAATAGGCGACCGCCGTCGTTGTGCCATGCGCGATCAGCTGGTCGTAGAACGCCCGCGCCATGGTCGCGCTATGTCCGTCCGAGGCAAAGCGGGTTTCTTCTGGGAATGTGTAGGTGTTGAGCCAGTCCAAGAGTTGTGCGCCCCACGAGGCAATGACCTGCACTTGCGGAAAGTGAATGTGGGTGTCGATAAAACCCGCCATCATCAGATGAGGGCGATGGTCTGCTACAGGCACATCTCCGGCCTTTGCGCTAATCGCCGAGAATGGGCCGGTGTCCTGAATGATCCCGTCCCGGATCAGCAGCGCGCCGTCCTCAAGATAGGTATAGGCGCCGGTATCTTCGCCGTTCTGGGGCTCACGATGAAAGGTCAGCAGACGACCGCGCAGCAATCTCTGTGTCATGGGAAGTCTCGTATGTCATGGGAAAACGGGGAGAGGGGCAGCCCCGAGGCTGCCCCGCCATGGGTCAGGCCTGTTGCGCAGGTGTGTCGTCGTCGATGAGATCGGGCTCATCTGGAACGATCACGCGATGCTCAAGATCCTCTTTCGGGGCTAGCATTGGGTAGAGGTAGAGGAACCCGCCGACGATCAGATAGCCGATGGTAATCCCGTCGAACTGTGGCATCTGCAGCGTGTAAGAGTGGATGATCCCCACCGCCGACATCAGCCCGCCTGCGACGGCAAACGCCCCTGCCATGCGGAACCGGCCGTCAATCACGTCGGCAACAATTGCCCCCCAGATCAGACCGGTGATGATCGCACCCTGGCTTAGCGCTAAGTGTCCTTCGTAATGAGCACCCTCCATCAACAGCGCCGCGGTCAGGCCTTCGTCACCCAGCGCAGGCAGGCCTTCGACACCGCTACTGCGCAGCGCGTTCATCAGCGACCCCCATTTGACCATCAGGAAGGCCGAGATATGTGGCAGGATCGCGAAGGAGACCGCAGCCATGTGCATCGGCTTCACCGCCCAGGCCGTATTGGTGATCAGGCTGACCGAGACAAAGACCAGAACAGGCGCCGCAGCCGCAATCGGGACAAGACCCGCAAGGAAGGACAGGAAGCCCAAGAAAGCGGCAGCCGCGATTACGACGGCCACACCCACGATGTAGCCCGCATGTGCATCAAGCCGCTTGTAGGCCGGATGACCGATATAGACTGTCGTCGGGAATGGAGAGCCAAACAGCGCGCCCAGCATCGTGCCCGCGCCATCCGTTACCTGGCACAGCCCGACGGGGTAGTGATCGCCCGCGGCCTCGGCGGATTCCACGTTGTTCATGGTTTCGATGAAGTTGTAGATCTGGACCGGGATTAGCACCAGAAACAGCTCAGGGTTGGCGAACAGGTACTGAACACCGGCGATTAGGTCACCGAAATAGGGGATTGGTGGGTAGAAGCCGATGCCGCTTGTGTCGATTTTCGATTCACCAAGGATGATGGCAATCACCGTGCCCGCCGCAATCGCGACCAGACCGGCAGGCACGTTGCCCGGCAGGCGGAACCGCCCGATCAGACCCCAAAGGATGAACAGCAACGAGGTAAAACCGATGATCGGGTTCTCAAACACCTCGGCCAGCGGGACGGAGCCGATAAAGACCAGCGCGATACCGCACAGCGTGCCGAGCATCCCGGCGCGCGGTGTAATCCGCTTGAGGCAGGGGCCTACAAACGCGCCAAGGGCCGCAACGATCCCTCCCATGAAGCCCGCGCCGATACCTACCTGCCAGGCCAGCATCGGGTCGTTGGTGGCCCAGTAAATGGGTCCAATCACGCCAAAAAGATAGACGAACATGACCGGCGTCGAGATGCCGTAGGGCAAGGCGGTGACATCTTCGCCCTTCCTGGTGGCCGCCCATTTGGCGAGAAACGTATACACTCCGACACCGGCCAGGATTGCTATGGCGGCACCGGGTACGATGCGGCCAAAGACGATCTCGGCTGGCATCTGGAACACGAACTGACAGACCCCGGACAGGATCAGCAGGTTCACAAGATTATCCGTAAAAAGCGCCCAGAAAGCGCTGAAGTCGCTGCGGGTAAACAGCTTGTATTCGTAGGTCCTCCCGTCCATGACGGTCTCCTCCTCTGATAGGACCGGAATTGCCTGGTGGATGTCAGGCGGATCTCCCTCTCCGGTCGTGATGTTGGCCCGCATGGGGCGCCTTGGTTGCCCCGGTTGGGGCGGTCGCGGCAGTTTCAGAGGTCAGTTCAGCCATCACCTCGGCCACCACGAAGGCGGCGATGACGCTGGGCCGCTTGTCGCGGCTACCGCTTGCCCCGATGGGGCATCTCAAATGTTCGATGGATTGTCCGTCACACTGTTTATGTGCCCAGTTCCTCAGCTTGATCCGCTTGGTCGCGGATCCGATCATGCCAACATAGGCCGCGTCCTGACGTTCAAGCGCGGCGGTGGTCAGCAGGAAATCAAGCCCGTGATCATGGGTCAGAACGATAAAGGCGCTGCCCGCAGGCGCGCTGTAGATTTCGGCTTCGGGGATTGCACTCAGCCGGGTTTCAACATCCGCAGTGCAGAGGTCGATCTCCTCGGCCCGTGTGTCGACAAGGATGCAGCGCACAGGCAAGTGCTGAAAAAGATCCGCAAGTGCGCGTCCCACATGACCCGCCCCCATCACGTAGATATGCGGTAAGGCATCGTCGCGCCGCGCCGCTCGGTCGGTTGCGGCCCCCTTGTCCGAGGACCGCATACGGGTCAGTTGCAATTCAACCCGTCCCCCGCAGCATTGGCCGATTTCGGGCCCGAGCGGCACATCCATATCCCGGTGTAGCGACCCGTCCCGGAGCATGTCTCGCGCGGCATTGATGGCCATGAACTCCAATTGCCCACCGCCGATCGTCCCCCAAAGCGCATTTGGCGCCACGAACATCTCAGTCCCTTCGTTGCGCGGCGAAGACCCGCGCACACGCGTCAGCGCGATGCGGATCACGCTGCTTTGTTCGGACAGAAACGTCTTGAGGGATTGCGCGGCAGGCATCGCTTAGGCACCGTTTTGCAGGCGGGCAACGGCCATCAAGACACGCTCGGGCGTGGCTGGGGCGTCGAGGCGCGGACATTCCCGGTAGTCGGCGACGGATGCCACAGCCATTGACAGGGCCTCGAACACCGAAATTCCCAGCATGAAGGGCGGCTCGCCCACGGCTTTGGAGCGTTTGATCGTCAACTCTCGATTCTCCGACCAATCGGCGAGTTTCACGTTGAAGATACGCGGGCGGTCCGAGGCCAGCGGGATCTTGTATGTCGACGGAGCATGGGTGCGCAGGCGACCGGCATCATCCCACCAAAGCTCTTCGGTGGTCAGCCAGCCCATGCCCTGAACAAAGGCCCCTTCAACCTGACCCTTATCGAGAACGGGATTCAGTGAGCGTCCGACATCGTGCAGCACATCCGTGCGATCGACCCGATATTCTCCTGTCAGGGTATCTATGGTCACTTCCGAACAGGATGCCCCATAGGCGTAGTAGTAGAACGGGCGGCCTTGCCCCTTGTCCCGGTCCCAGTGGATCTTGGGGGTCTTGTAGAAACCGGCAGCCGACAGCTGCACACGCGCCAGATAGGCCTGTTTGATGAAGGCATCGAAGGGCAGAACATCTTCGCCGATATGGACATGATTGGCGAGGAAGATCACCTGCTCGGGGCTTACATCCCATGTTTCCGAGGCGAATTTCACCAACCGTTCCTTGATCTGCTCAACCGCATTCAACGCGGCCATTCCGTTCAGATCGGTTCCGCTTGAGGCTGCGGTGGCGGATGTGTTTGGGACCTTCTCGGTCGTGGTTTTGGTGATTTTGATCCGGCTGAAATCAACCTGAAAGGCCCCAGCCACCACCTGCGCGACCTTGGTGTTGAGGCCTTGCCCCATTTCGGTGCCGCCGTGGTTCAGATGGATCGAACCATCTTTGTAGACATGCACCAGCGCGCCGGCCTGATTGTACCACGTCGCTGTGAACGAGATGCCGAATTTCACCGGCGTCAGCGCGATGCCTTTTTTCAGGATCGGGGAGGATTGGTTGAATGCGATAATGTCCTGACGGCGCTGGCGGTAGTCTGAGGTCTGCTCCAGCTCTCCAACCAGCCGCTCCAGAATGCTGTCTTCGACCACCTGATGATAAGGCGTCACATTCCGCTCTTCGGTGCCATAGAAATTGGCCTTGCGCACATCCAGAGGGTCTTGTCCCGTGGCGTATGCAATTTCCTCGATCATCCTTTCCGCCGCGATCACCCCCTGCGGCCCGCCAAATCCGCGGAAAGCGGTGTTTGAGACCGTGTTGGTTTTCATCGGGTGGCTGTTAAGGCGCACATTCGGGTAGAAATAGGCGTTATCCGCATGAAACAGCGCCCGGTCGGTCACCGGTCCCGACAGGTCAGCCGAGAACCCGCAGCGTGCGGCAAAGCTGCTTTCAACAGCCTGAATGCGACCGGCATCGTCAAAGGCCACGTCATAGTCGACCACAAAGTCATGGCGTTTGCCGGTCGCCGTCATATCCTGATCCCGGTCGGGTCTGATTTTGACGGCCCGGTTCCACTTTTTCGCGGCCATGGCGGCCACAACGCAGAACAGGTTCATTTGGCTTTCCTTGCCGCCAAAGCCGCCACCCATGCGGCGGACATCGACCACAACCGCATTGGACGGCACCCCAAGAACATGGGCCACCATATGCTGCGCCTCAGATGGATGTTGGGTCGAACAATGCACGACCACATCGTCATCTTCGCCCGGAATGGCAAAGGCGATGTGACCTTCAAGGTACATGTGGTCCTGACCGCCAACGCGCATCCGGCCTTGGATCCGATTGGGGGCCGCAGCCTGAGCGGGGGCAACATCCCCGCGCTCTAGCTTAAGAGGGGCGGTGACATGCGGGTAGCCGGCGTTCTGGGCCTCAATGGGGTCAAGCGCATGGGGCAGGGTTTCGTATTCGATCTCTGCCAGCTCGGCGGCACGGCGTGCGATGTCGCGAGTCTCGGCTATGACGGCAAACAGGGGTTGGCCGTGAAATTGAATGGCGTCAGTTGGGAAAACCGGCTCGTCGTTCAGATGCGTTGGGCTGATGTCATTGACCCCCGGCACGTCATCTGCCGTCAGAACACCAACAACGCCGGGTGTCGCCAGAACCTTCGCAAAATCGATGCCCAACAGTTTGGCATGGGCCACATCGGACACGCCAAGATAGGCGTGCAGCGCGCCTTGGGGCAGGGTGATATCGTCGGTGTAATCGGCCCCTCCGGTAACATGCTTGATCGCGCTGTCGTGGTTGACGTCGGTGTGGGCGGCCCCAACGATGGAAACGGTGTCTTTCATGGTGTCGTCTCCTTGTTACGCACAGGCCAGTTGAACGGGGGTGTCGGTCTGGGCGTCATGTTCGAGGAAGAACCGACGCAGCAGGTTCTGGGCCGTTAGCATCCGATAGTCGGACGAGGCGCGCCAATCGGTCAGGGGCGAGAAATCCTGAGCCAGAGCCGTTGCCGCCGCTTCGAAACTTTCGCGCGACCAGGGTTGACCGTTCAGAGCAGCCTCGGCAGCAGCTGCGCGCTTTGGCGTCGCGGCCATGCCACCCATGGCGATGCGGGCGTCGCAGATGATGCCATCTTCAACCGACATATGAATACCTGCCGCCACCGATGAGATATCCTCATCGCGGCGCTTCGAGATCTTGTAGGCAGCGTTCATTTCCTTTGGCTGGGGTAGAGGAACACGTATGCTTTCCACAAACTCGTCCGGTTGGCGATCTTGCTTGCCGTAGTCAATGAAGAATGCGTCCAGCGGCAAGGTCCGCACATCCGACCCTCGCCGCAGTGTGATTTCCGCTCCAAGCGCGATCAGCACAGGCGGCGTGTCCCCGATGGGAGAGCCGTTGGCGATGTTGCCGCCCACTGTGCCCATGTTGCGCACCTGCCACCCGGCAATACGATCCCAGTATGAGGTGAGGTGCGGTAGATGCTCGGACAGTAGGTCCTGGCAATCGGTGTAGCTGGCACCTGCACCGATCCGCAGGTGCTGGCCCTGTTTTTCGACCGCTTTCAGGTCTTCGAGATGTCCGGTAAAGATCGCCGGTCCGATTTTGCGCAGGAATTTCGTGACCCAAAGGCCCACATCCGTTGCACCCGCGACAATGGTGGCCTCTGGGTAAGTCTGCAGGCACTCGGCCAGATCATCCACGCTGGAGGGAAGGATGCTCAGATTGTCCTGCGGTCCCGAGACGACGCGCCGCTCGTCTTTCAACGCTGCCAGACGCGCGGTCATGGCCTCACGTTCGGTGTTCAGGTGGTCCGAGGCCGGAATGCCGTAGCGACTGACTGCAACGGCCGCCCGAATGATCGGCTCATACCCGGTGCAGCGGCACAAATTGCCCTGCAACGCGGTTTCGACCTGCGCCTCTGTTGGCTCGGGCGTTTGCATCCACAGCGCATAAAGCGCCATGACGAAGCCCGGCGTGCAGAACCCGCATTGGCTGCCGTGATGGTCCACCATGGCTTGCTGTACCGGATGCAGGCGACCGTCGGGGCCGGACAGATGCTCAACCGTCACGACATGGCAGCCGTCTAAAGAGGCGAGGAACCGAATGCACGCATTCACCGGAGCATAGGAAAGACCCGCCTGCCCAAGCCGCCCGACAAGCACGGTACATGCACCGCAATCCCCTTCGGCGCAGCCTTCCTTGGTGCCGGTCAGCCGTCGTTCGAGACGTAGAAAATCCAGAAGAGTCTGGTCGGCTGATACGTCTGGAACAGATACATCCTTGCCATTCAGGACAAATCGGATGTCAGTGCGCGGCGTCATGCTAGTCTCCCTCTAAACCTGCCTTCGGGTGGGTCGCCGCAGGACCATAGAGTCAGAGATTGAGTCTTAAAATCGTCGGAAATGACAAATACTTTCAACAAAACGTTGAAAAAGAAATCCCGCCATCGCAGTCTTCCCGCAGTGGGAGGAATGAATGTCATACATCGAAAGCTTGCGGGTCTTCGTTAGGGTGATGGAGCTGGGCAGCATCACGTCCGGTGGCCGTGATCTGCGCCTGACACCCGCGGTGGCAAGCAAACGTCTGAAAGAGCTGGAAAACCACTTGGGCGTGCGCCTGTTCAACAGAACGACTCGCTCGATGACGGCAACAGAGGTCGGCGAGGTCTTCTATGATGAGGCCAAAGCCGTTTTGCTGGCGCTGGACCACGCCGAGGCGCGCGTCGCCAGTTTTTCGGACGCTCCCCGCGGGGCGATCCGCATCACCGCGCCGCTGGGGGTTGGGCGCAGAATCGTTGCGCCGCTGGTGCCGGATTTCTCGGAGCGTTATCCAGAGACTGAGATCCGTATGCGCCTGTCTGACCGCAAAGTGGACATTATGGCCGATGGTTTGGATATCGCGTTCTTTATCGGAGAGCCGGGTGATTCCACGATGAAACTGCGGAAATTTGCGGATTGTGACCGGCTGCTATGTGCCTCGCCCGAATATCTTTCGAATTTCGGCGTACCCAAAACGCCGGATGACCTATTGCACTCTCCGCACAATTGCCTGCTGCTGCGCTATCCCAGATCGCCCGAGTATTTCTGGACTTTGAACACCGACATGGGCCCGCGCAAACTGGAGGTTCGGGGCAAATACGATGCGGATGATGGCGATGTCCTGACGGATTGGGCTTTGGCAGGCAAAGGGATCGTCAACAAACCGCGCTTTGATGTGAAAGAGTATCTCGCGTCAGGCCAGTTGGTTGAGGTTCTACCCGCGACACCGCCATTGCCGACCATCTTCGGCTGCCTCTATCCGCATAAGAAACTTCAGGATCCCAAAGTACGCCTGTTCGTCGAACACATCGCGAAAAACAGCAAAAGGTTCTTTGGATAAAGCAGCAGGCGGGGCCTGTATCACTTGTTACAAGTCTGGGCTTACTGGCCCCTGACTTCACGCACCCATGCGATGATGGTCTGACGGGCTTCGTCATCCATTTGAACCGCGGCTGGCGGAGGCATCGCGTGGCTGATCCCGGCCTGCAGATAGATTTGATCAGCCTGACGGGCGACATCGCCGGGCGTTTCAAGATACACTTTCTTGGGCGCCCATTTCAATGTGCCGTAGACCGGCTCGCGTGCGTGACACATGGAGCAATTGCCCAGAACCGTGTCATAAGCGGCCTCGAACCCCTCGGCCGAGGCGAATTTCTGTTCATAGGGTGTTAGTTCGCGCGCTTCGGCCTCTTCCCATGTCTCGCCGGATCGGACTGAGGACAGCCATGCAATCGCGATCATCAGCAGGACCGTGACTGCCCAGGTCCAATGCGGGCCTGTTCCGGTCGCATGCATCGTGTTGAAATAGTGGCGAATGGTGACCCCGGTCAGGAAGATCAGGCTTGCAATGATCCATGAATACTCAGTGCCGAACGCCAGCGGGTAGTGGTTCGACAGCATCAGGAACACGACCGGCAAGGTCAGATAGTTGTTATGCGTCGAACGCACCTTGGCAATTTTGCCGTACTTGGCGTCCGGGGTCCGACCGGCCTTGAGATCGGCGACCACGACGCGCTGGTTCGGCATGATCTGAAAGAACACATTCGCCGTCATGATCGTTGCGGTAAACGCCCCAAGATGCAGTAGCGCGGCCCGTCCGGTGAATATCTGGTTATAGCCCCAGGACATGATCACCAGGATCACGAACAACAACAGCATCAGCAAAGTGGGATGATCGCTCAGCTTGGATTTGCACATTTGGTCATAGAGCAGCCAACCGATGGTCAGCGAACCGCCTGAGATCAGAATTCCCTGCCACAGCGCCAGATCGACCTTGGTTGGGTCTAGAAGGAACAGCTCTCCTCCGACCCAGTAAATGATCATCAGAAGCGCGGCGCCGGACAGCCATGTCGTGTAGCTTTGCCATTTGTGCCAGGTCAGATGTTCGGGCATCCGGGCGGGGGCCACGAGGTATTTTACGGTGTGGTAAAATCCGCCGCCATGGACTTCCCATTCCTCGCCATAGGCCCCATCCGGCAGCGCTGGGTTCGGCTTAAGCATCAGGTCCAAAGCGATAAAGTAGAAAGATGCCCCAATCCACGCCATAGCAGTGATCACATGCAGCCAGCGGACCGAAAAGGCAATCCACTCCCACATTACGGCCAGATCATACATGGGTTTGCTCCTAAGATTCTTTGCTTCCGCTCACTCTATGCGAGACTGCTTTGTTCTGGTATTGCTAGCAAAGACCAAGCAGTATCAAAAAATGCAAAAAAATGTCCTATCTAGATAACATCAGAACCTTTGTCCGAGTCTACGAGTTGGGCAGCATGTCGGCCGCTGGTCGTGACCTAAGGGTTTCTCCGGCTGTCACCTCGGCGCGAATATCGCAACTGGAAGAGCATCTGGGTGTGCGACTGTTTCAACGCACGACGCGCAGCCTAACGCCGACCGAACAAGGGCAATCGTTTTATCGGGGGGCCGCTGAGATCCTTGAGGCCGTCGAAAACGCCGAGGCGCAGATCGTCAATATTACCGAGAATCTAAAAGGATCTCTCTATGTCGCTGCGCCATTGGGTGTCGGTCGCAGGCTGATCGCGCCACAGGTTCCAAAGTTTTTGGCCGATTACCCAGAGGTCAATGTCAGGCTGAGGCTGACAGATCGAAAAGTCGACCTGACAACAGAAGGTCTGGATCTTGCGTTTTTCCTAGGGCAGCCCGAGGATAGTAATTTGCGCATTCGCAAGATCGCCGATGTGGAAAGGGTTCTGTGCGCCTCTCCGAAATACATCAAGAAACGTGGGATGCCGGCAAGTGGAGACGATTTGATCGCCGACAATCACGAATGTCTCAACCTGCGCTTTCCAGGCGCGACCGAGTTTCAATGGCTGCTCAGGACCGCTTCGGGGCCAAAGCGATTCCGCGTCTCTGGTCGCTATGAATCGGACGATGGGGATGTGTTGACGGATTGGGCCCTTGCGGGTCAAGGGATCGCGCTCAAGCCGATCTTTGAGATTGCACAGCACCTTAAGGCCGGAAATCTGGTTCCGGTTGCAACAGAAACGCCGCCGGAACCTATTCAGATGGCGTGCCTGTTTACGCACCGCCGCATGCAAGACCCCAAAACGCGGCTTTTCATGGAGTTCATTATAGAGCGTATCGGGTCCTCGATATCCGCGAATGCCTAAATCGGAGAGCTTAGCTGCCGCGATAGGTCGAGTATCCAAATGGGGATAGAAGAAGCGGCACGTGATAGTGAGACTGCTCGGACATCCCGAACCGGATAGGTATCACATCCAGAAAGCGAGGATCTTCGGGTGGCGTGCCCGATGCATCAAGGTACGCGCCGGCATAGAAGATCAGCTCGTATTCGCCCGTTGAAAACTCGGATTGCGGCAGAATCTGTTCGTCGGTTCTGCCGTCGTCATTTGTTACCAGTGCTTTCAGCAAGGTGCGGTCTGTGCCATTGATGCGGTACAGCTCGATTTTCAGCCCCTCGGCGGGGCATCCCCGTGCAGTATCTAGAACATGTGTGGTAAGGTAACCGGTCATTTGTGCCACTCCTAAAGTTGCTTATTCCTTAGTCTGTTTTCTCCTCCGAGGGCAAAGCCAGACTATCCGAAGCTGCTTTTCGTATTTTTTGAAAAATTTCTTTGATTATCCGGAGTATTGAGGAACTCAAGAAGAAGGAAACAGATGTGAAGCCTTATCCACGAGATATGACCGGCTATGGCAGTCAAATGCCCAAAGCCAACTGGCCCAATGGGGCCCGGATCGCGATTCAGATCGTATTGAACTATGAAGAAGGTGGCGAAAACAACATCTTGCACGGTGACGCGGCCTCTGAGGCGTTTCTGTCCGAGATCACTGGTGCGGCCCCCTGGCCGGGACAGCGGCACTGGAACATGGAATCGATCTACGAATACGGCAGCCGTGCCGGGTTCTGGCGTATTCACCACCTTTTGCAGGACCTGCCAGTGACCGTTTATGGCGTGGCGACCGCTCTGGCACGTGCCCCGGCGCAGGTTGCGGCGATGAAAAATGCTGGCTGGGAGATCGCGAGCCACGGGCTGAAATGGATCGAACACAAGGATATGGACCCACAAGACGAGCGTGCCCAAATCCGCGAAGCCATCCGTTTGCACAAGGAAGTCACCGGCCAGCCTCCGCGCGGTTGGTATACTGGTCGGTGTTCAATGAACACGATCAAACTTGCCGCCGAAGAGGGTGACTTTGCCTATATCGCGGACAGCTACGCCGATGATCTGCCCTATTGGATCAAGGCAGGGGGCAAGGATCAGCTGATCGTGCCCTATACGATGGATTGCAACGATATGCGTTTCGCGATTCAGGCCGGATACACAAATGGTGAGCAGTTCGAAAGCTATCTAAAAGACAGTTTCGACATGCTCTATGCCGAGGGCACAGCGGGTATGCCGAAAATGCTCTCGATCGGGTTGCACTGCCGCTTGATCGGTCGTCCGGGTCGCGCCATGGCGCTGAAACGCGCGCTTGAGTACTTTAGAAAACACGACGGCGTCTGGTTCGCGACACGCGAACAGATTGCCGATCACTGGGCAAGGGAGCACCCACCGATGCAACGCCTCACCCCGTCCGAAATGGACCTGCCGACCTTTGTGTCCGAATTTGGCGGCGTGTTCGAACACAGCCCTTGGATTGCCGAAGGCGCGTTTGACTTTGAATTGGGACCGACCCATGACAATGCCGCTGGTGTCCACAATGCGCTTGCGCGTGTATTCCGTACCGCCACGACCGAGCAACGCCTTCACGTTCTGACGGCGCACCCGGATCTGGCGGGCAAGCTTGCCGCCGCCGGGCGGCTGACCAAGGAAAGCACGGCGGAACAGGCTGGGGCCGGTCTGGACATGCTGACAGATGAAGAACGCGAAACCTTTACCGCGTTGAATGAGGCCTACACGGCCAAATTCGGCTTTCCTTTCATCATCGCCGTCAAGGACAACACGAAGGCCAGCATCCTGGAGGCCTTTCACCGTCGCATTGACAGTGATCGGAACACCGAGTTCGACGAAGCTTGCAGACAGGTCGAACGGATCGCCGAGCTGCGCTTGATCGAGAAGTTCTCGGAATGACCATCGAGCTGAAGTTGCAGCCCCTGACCCCAGAAGCCCTTGCGCCGTTTGGAGATGTGATCCAAGCGGCGGGTGAGGTGGATAAGTACATCAATCAGGGTAAGTGCGCCCGCTATCACGACCGCGCGGAATTGGATTTCCAAGACGGCCGTGCGGGGATCAGCGTGTTCCAGTCCGAGGCTTTCAGCCTGCCAATCAGGCTGGATATGATGGAGCGTCACCCTGACGGCAGTCAGGCGTTTCTACCATTGTACGAAAAGCCGTTCGTTGTGGTTGTCGCGCCAGATGAAGATGGAAAACCCGGCCTCCCAATCGCCTTCAAAACCGCACCGGGGCAGGGGGTGAATTATCATCGCAACACTTGGCACGGAGTTCTGACCCCGCTCCATGATCCGGGGCTTTTTGCGGTCGTGGATAGAATTGGAACTGGACCCAACCTACAGGAGCATTGGTTCGAGGTGCCGTTCTCGATCATTGAATAAGAAAAAGCGCCGACAAAAGGCGCAGACTATCGTCATTTCAAGGAGGGAAACACAGTGTCAGATGCATCGATCGGTACGCCCGAGCAGCTCCGAGATCCGAATTACTCACCCCCGCTCGTCAAGGCAGTGCCACTAGGAATTCAGCATGTGCTGGCGATGTTCGTATCAAACGTCACGCCAGCTATCATCGTTTGTGGTGCCGCAGGATTTGGTTTCGGATCAGACAGCCCCGATTTCCCTCAGATGATCTACATGATCCAGATGTCTATGTTCTTCGCGGGCGTCGCTACTTTATTGCAATCCATTGGCGTGGGTCCTGTTGGCGCAAGGCTACCGATCGTTCAGGGGACTTCGTTTGCCTTCATCCCAATCATGATCCCGCTGGTGGTCGGTAAAGGCGTGGATGCCATTGCGGTCCTGATGGGCGGCGTTGTGGTTGGTGGGCTATTCCACGCTTTTCTGGGGATGTTCATTGGGCGTATCCGCTTTGCCCTTCCACCTCTGGTGACTGGCCTAGTGGTCACCATGATCGGCCTGGCACTGGTGAAAGTGGGTGTCCAATACGCCGCTGGTGGTGTTCCCGCCATCGGAACTGATGAATATGGCTCGGGTTTGAACTGGTTCATGGCTGGGGTTGTCATCGTCGTGACCCTCGGGCTCAAGTTTTTCGCGCGGGGGATGTTGTCGGTTTCCGCGGTACTGATCGGCCTCTTGGTCGGGTATACCGTGGCCTTTGTTTTTGGCCAAGTGAGTTTGGGCAGTGTTGGGCGTGCCGCCTCTTTCGCACTGCCCAATCCGTTGCATTTTGGGATCGAGTTCTCGGTCGCGGCCATTGTCGGCTTCTGTGCGATGTCTTTTGTGTCAGCGGTTGAAACTGTCGGGGATGTTTCCGGTATCACTAAAGGAGGTGCGGGACGTGAGGCAACCGACAGCGAAATTCAAGGTGCGACCTTCGCCGATGGGATAGGCACCGCGCTGTCTGGCCTGTTCGGAGCTTTGCCGAATACATCATTCAGTCAGAACGTTGGCCTGATTGCCATGACCGGGGTCATGAGCAGATCGGTCGTGACGATCGGTGCGCTTTTCCTGATCGTATGCGGCCTTGTTCCGAAAATCGGTGCGATTATCTCGTCCATCCCGATCGAGGTTCTGGGCGGCGGCGTCATCGTCATGTTCGGCATGGTCGTTGCGGCGGGTGTGTCGATGCTGTCAGACGTGAACTGGAGCCGCCGCAATATGGTGATCTTTGCGATATCCTTGAGCCTGGGGCTGGGTCTGCAGCTAGAGCCGGGTGCATTGCAGCATCTTCCTGGGACCATCAAGGTTCTGGCCACATCGGGTATCCTGCCCGCCGCCGTCATCGCAATTGTCTTAAACCTGGTTCTTCCAGAGGAACTATCCGACGAAGCGACCGAAGAAGTGTCCGGCGGCCTGTCCGGGCATGGTTTTGGCTCGGTCGGTCGCGATGATCATCAGTGAGTTTTACGAGGCCATCGAAAACGGCGTGTTGAGGCACGCCGTTTTGTTGTGGAAAAATCTAATTGGTCTTTGAAGCGGATGTTGTCAAAGGCACTGTTCCCAGCAGCAGGTCGATACGTCTATTCCAGCGTTAGCTACGATGTGCAGAGGGCCGCGTGCTGCAAGTAAGACGATAGCAGGACGTGGCCCAATGGCGTTAGAAATCGACCTCGATAGCGATCCCTTTTTCTACGGCAAGGTCGACCACCGCTGCGGCCACCGCAAGATCCTGCAGGCCTACGCCTGTGCCGTCGAACAATGTGATCTGATCATCTGCCGAGCGGCCCTCATGCGTTCCATTGATGACCGCGCCAAGCTGCGCGACATCGCTTTGGCTGATCAGTCCCTCGGCGACGGCGTGCTGTGCCTCGCCAATGGTGACGGATTGCGTGACCTCGTCGGTAAAAACACGCGCCTTGGCCAGCAGGGAAGGTTCGACCTCTTGCTTGCCTTTGGTGTCTGTCCCCATGCAAGCAACATGCGTTCCGGGGCTGACATGGTGCGACATCAACGACGGCGCAAAGGCCGAAGTGATTGAGATGATCACATCCGCTTCGGTCATTCCGTCAAGTTCGACCGCCTCAAACGGGACGCCTGCCTCTACAGCGACTTTCTCGATATTGGGCAGCATTTCCGGGTGGTAGTTCCAGCCAATGACCTTTTCAAAGCTACGCTGTTCCAGCGCGGCGCGTAGTTGAAAGGCGGCCTGATGGCCCGCCCCGATCATGCCAATCACGTTGGCATCTGCGCGGGCCAGATGTTTGATCGACACGGACGAGGCCGCCGCTGTGCGCAGCGCCGTCAGCAGGTTGCCGCCCACCATCGCCGAAGGTTTGCCTGTGTCGGGATCGAACAGGAAAACCGTGGATTGGTGGTTGATCAACCCGCGTTTCTCAAGATTGTTCGGCCAGTAGCCGCCAGCCTTCAGGCCCAAAGTCAGGCCGGCGCGGTCAAAACCACCCTTGAAGCCATACAGAGCGTCCTCGTGGCCGATGGCCTCTCGCACGACAGGGAAGTTATAGGCATCGCCAGCGGCCATCGCTGCAAAGACGCTTTCGACGGCGTCAAAGGCCGCTTGGCGGGTCATCAATCCGGCGATCTCACGCTCGGGTACGATCAACATTTCAGTCTCCACTTGGAATTCGATCGCCCATGCGCTTGTCCCGAAGGGAGCGGAGGCGCACGGGCGAGGATCAGGCTTCTGTCGAGCCAGGTTTCTTTGATTGTTTGGCCTTAGTAGGCGCGGCCGCGTGCGGATACGGGCCAGACCGCCTCGACCTTGCCGTTGCGCACGCCGACATACCAATCATGCACATTGGCTGTCGGATCGCAGTGACCGGGCACCAGCTTGAGCTTGTCGTTGACCTTAAGGACACCATCCGTATCCATCACAACGCCATGCTCGTCCGAGCATTTGATGTACTCAACATCGTCGCGCCCAAACACGACGGGTAAGCCGCTGTCTACCGATTGCGCCTTGAGGCCCGCATCGACGATCGCCTTGTCAGCCTTGGCGTGGCTCATGACGCTCGTCAGGATGAACAGAGCGTTCTCCCACTCTCCACGGTCGATGCGGTTACCGTCCTTGTCCAGAATGCGACCGTAGTCGGCATCCATGAAGGCATAGGACCCGCATTGAAGCTCATTGTATACGCCCGAGTTGGACTCGAAGTAGTAAGAGCCGGTGCCGCCGCCTGAAACCAGCTCGCAATCGATGCCTTCGGCTTTCAGGCCGTCAACGGCGTCTTTGACCATCGCAATTGCGGTATCCAGCTTTTCCTTGCGCGCCTCGTAGCTGTCGAGATGCTGCATCGCACCCTGATAGGCTTGAATGCCGGTGAATTTGAGACTGTCGGCCGCCTCGACGGCTTTGGCAATTTCAATCACCTGAGGCGTAGTGGTCACACCGCACCGTCCCGCTCCGCAGTCGATCTCGACGAAGACCTCAAGCTGAGTGCCGTGATCGACGGCTGCTCTGGAAAGATCTGCGACATTGTCAACATCGTCGACACATACGATAATGCGGCTGCCGAGTTTTGGCAGGCTGGCCAGGCGGTCGATCTTGGCAGGGTCGCGCACCTGGTTCGACACCAACACGTCCTTGATCCCACCGCGCACGAAAACTTCGGCCTCTGAGACCTTCTGACAGCACACGCCCACTGCTCCGCCGATGCGTTCCTGAAGTTTCGCCACATCGACGGATTTGTGCATTTTACCGTGGACTCGGTGGCGCATACCGTGGGCCTTGGCATAGTCGCCCATCTTCTTGATGTTGCGTTCAAGTGCATCGAGATCCAGCACAAGGCTGGGGGTCTGGATATCTGCTTCATCCATTCCGGGCTTGGCCGGAATGTCATAGCCTACTTCGAATGCGTCGAGATTGGTCATATCTTTCATGTCCGTATTCCTGTGTCGGGATTGATGTCTGTTGCGACTGGGTCAGGTGTTCAGCCAGGGCAGCTTGTCCAGATCGACATTGCCACCGGTGATGATCAGGCCGACCCGCTTGCCTTTAAACGCGTCGGGGTTCTTGAGGATCGTAGCCAGAGGCACGGCCGAGGACGGCTCCATCACGATCCGAAGGTGTTTCCATGTTAGCTTCATCGCGTCGATGATCTCTTGTTCAGAGGCCGTGTAGATATCGGAGACGTGGTTCGAGACGAAGTGCCATGTTAGATCTTTCAGGGGCACCAACAGGCCGTCAGCAATGGTCTTCGGCGCATCATCGGCGATGATGTGGCCCGCCTTGAAACTGCGATAGGCGTCATCCGCCTGTTCGGGTTCCGCCGCAATGATATCGGTTTCAGGCGCAAGGGTGGACAGGGTCAGGCACGTGCCGGACACCATGCCGCCGCCGCCGATGGGGGCAACCACCGCGTCCAGACCATCGGTCTGTTCGATGAATTCGCGCGAACAGGTGCCCTGTCCGGCGATCACCCGCGGATCGTTGTAGGGATGGACGAAATCCCCGCCCGTGGCCGCCTGAACCTGGGCGAAGGTCGCCTCGCGAGAGGTGGTTGAAGGCTCACACTCGGTGATTTTTCCTCCGTAGCGACGCACCGTGTCTTTCTTGGCCTGCGGTGCCGTGCGCGGCATCACCACGTTGCACGGAATGCCGCGCCTCGATGCGGCGTAGGACAGGCACGACGCGTGGTTGCCGGAGGAATGGGTGGCAACACCTTTCTGCGCCTGTTCCTCGTCAAGGCCGAACACTGCGTTGGTGGCACCGCGTACCTTGAAGGCACCCGGTTCCTGAAAGTTCTCGCATTTGAAGAACAGTTGGGCGCCCGTCAATTCGTTCAGGTAGTCCGAGGTCCGAACCGGGGTCCGTCGGATGTGAGGCTCGATCCGGTCATGCGCTTCGAGCATGTCCTCATAGGTCGGGATGTACATGGAGAGGTCCTTCATCATGCAGCGTCCTTCTGAACGGCGGCTGGATGGCCGCGATAGTATTCCTGCGCCGCCGCCACGCCCGAGCCCAGTTGGATGTTGAGGCCCAGATCGACCATGCACATTTCGGCCGTCGCGATCCCCGACAGGGCCATGACATCCGTCAGGCTGCCCAGATGTCCGATCCGGAAGACCTTGCCGGCGACTTTGCCAAGGCCGACGCCAAAGGCGACACCGTATTTCTCGGCGGCATGGGTGACGATATCGGTCGCGTTGAAGCCATCCGGCGTGAGGATCGCGCTGACCGTGTCGGAATAAACCGCAGGGTTCGCGGCACAAAGCTCCAGCCCCCATGCGCCTACAGCGGCACGCACCCCTTCGGCGATGCGGGTATGGCGGGCAAAGACGTTCTCCAACCCTTCCTTGAGCAACATGTCGCAGGCTTGGTTTAGGCCGTTCATCAAGCCGACGGCAGGCGTGTAAGGATAGGCGCTGTTTGCGTAGCCCTTGGCCATGTCGTGTACGTCAAAGAAGGTGCGGGGCAGGGTGCCAGTTTTGGTCGCCTCCATCGCCTTCTGGCTAAAGCCGACGATTGCGAGACCAGCAGGCAGCATGAACCCTTTTTGCGATCCGGTGACGGCCACATCGACGCCCCACTCATCAAAGCGGAAATCCATCGACGCGATGGACGAAACACCATCAACGAACAGCAATGCAGGATGCCCTGCCGCGTTCAGCGCCTTGCGAACGGCAGCGATGTCCGACTTTACGCCAGTCGCGGTTTCGTTGTGCGTGGCAAGCACGGCTTTGATCTCGTGGTTCGCGTCGGCAGTCAGAATCTCTTTGTAGCGGTCGGCAGGCAGGCCCTGGCCCCACGGGGTTTCGACGATCTCGACATTTAGCCCGTGGCGCTGGCACATGTCGATCCAGCGATGGCTGAACATGCCGTTGCGCGCGGCCAGAACCTTGTCTCCGGCGGATAGGGTATTGGTCAACGCTGTTTCCCAGCCGCCTGTCCCGGTCGAGGGGAAGATGAACACCTCGGCGCTGTCGCTTTTCAGAACTTTCCGAACACCTGCGCGGGCAGGATGCAGGATTTGCCCAAACAGCGGCGACCGGTGGTCGATCGTGGGCATGTCACAAGCCTTGCGCAGGCTTTCAGGGATATTGGTCGGGCCCGGAATGAAAACGGGGTTTTGAAAGCTCATGGATGGTCTCCTTCCGTCGTTGGAGACATCCTAAGGCCAAGCTTCTTGATTTTAAATTTTTTTGAAAACGATTTTCAAAAACTAATAGTCGCGATTTAAATTATAGTTGTCAGTATCTTATGTTTTTCATATGATGAATTAAAATTTCGAAAAAATCCGAAGGTTCTTATGGTTTCTCAAAAAAATGGCGCTGGCTCCCTTCGAAAAGCCAGGGGAAGGCCGCGAGGGTGGGATGACAAAACGGCTCAGAACACGATCAAATCCCTCGACCGAGCGATGGAGGTTTTCGAGTATCTGAGCGAGGCGCAAGGCAAGTCATTGACGATGCTGTCCGACGAAATGCAGCAGTCCCCGGCCACGGTCTATCGCATCCTTGTCACGCTTGAGGGCAGAGGCCTCGTAGAGTTCGATCCCGTCGAACAGATCTGGCATATCGGCCCCCGCGCCTTTGTCATAGGATCGCGATTTCTACGGCGCACCAGCCTTGTGGATCGGGCAAGGCCGGTGATGCGCAAGCTGATGGAAGCCACGGGTGAGACCGCCAATTTGGGCATTCAGAAAGAAGGCTCGGTTCTGTTTCTAAGCCAGGTGGAAACGCATGCCAGCATCCGGGCTTTTTTCCCGCCCGGAACACTGTCGCCAATGCACGCATCTGGGATCGGGAAGATTCTGCTGGCGCATATGGATGAGGACCGGTTGGACAGATTGCTGGCCTCGGTCCAGTTGCAGGCGTTCACGGGCCGGTCGATTACGACTGTAGAAAGTCTGAAGCAAGACCTGACTTCTATCCGCTCGCGAGGCTTTTCGATCGACAATGAAGAGAAGAACGAAGGCATGCGCTGTATCGCTGCGCCGGTGTTCGACGTGAACGGTGAAGCGGTTGCGGGGATTTCCGTTTCTGGACCCACCAGCCGGGTGCGCGAGGATGGGATCGAAAAGCTCAGCCGCCCCGTGATCGAGGCGGGCCAAGCGTTGACTCAGGCCATCGGAGGAATCGTGAACTGAGAGGCCTCTAACGCCGGTTGGCAGCAGATCCAAGGCGCAGAGGCATGTGTCGGTTCACATCCTTATAGAGCAGGTACCGGAACTTTCCCGGACCGCCGGCGTAACAGGCCTGAGGACAGAACGCGCGCAGCCACATATAGTCACCGGCCTCGACCTCTACCCAGTCATTGTTCAACCGGTACACCGCCTTACCCTCAAGCACATAGAGGCCGTGTTCCATGACATGAGTTTCGAGGAAAGGGATGACCGCACCGGGTTCGAACGTCACCACCGTTACATGCATGTCGTGGCGCAGGTCACTCGGGTCGACAAACCGCGTAGTCGCCCATTTTCCATCGGTGCCAGGCATTGGGGTCGGTGCGATGTCGTTTTCGTTCAGCACGAGGACATCCGGGGTCCCGAGCCCTTCAACGGCCTCATAGGCTTTGCGAATCCAATGGAACTTCAAGGTGTTTTCAGACTGATTGCGCAAGGTCCAGTCGCATCCGGGCGGCAGATAGGCATAGCCGCCTGGGGTCAGCTCATGGTGCGTTCCTTCAGCGATCAGCGTTGCGGCCCCTTCGACCACGAACAGAACACCTTGGGCATCTGGGTCGGTTTCGGGCCGGTCAGAACCTCCGCCCGGTTGCACCTCCATGATATATTGCGAGAATGTCTCGGCAAATCCTGTCAGTGGGCGCGAAATCACCCATAGGCGCGTATCTTCCCAGAACGGCAGAAAGCTCGTCACGATATCTCGCATGGTGCCTTTGGGGATCACGGCGTACGCGTCCGTAAACACGGCGCGGTCCGTCAGCAGCTGGTCTTGTCCGGGGTGTCCGCCATGGGGTGCGTAGTATTGCTTGCTCATCTGTGCTCCTGAAGAAAAGCCGTGCCCGTTTACATATGCTCCGGTTGTGAGGATCGAACCAGCCGTAAGGAGGCGACAGCTCTCTCTGTGAAAATTTGAAAAACGCAGTAATTGTTTGGGGATTTTTTGGTTTCAGCTGGTGTCGGAAGACTTCCCTATTTGATCCGCAATAGGTAGCTTCGCAACGAATTTGCGTTGGGATTCACGAACCGTTCGGCTTGTTCATAGTTTCAAAAGGAAATTTTAGGACACAGCCTACTGATGCGCCGCGCGTCGCTAATGACCGGTAGATACAGCGATTTTCCCTATTGATGCCTGTCATCGACCTTTAGGTGAATCCGAAAGCGGCGAGGATATTTTTCAAACCACGGTTCGAAATGATGACCATCCGGCTTCGAAAACACAATACATCGCGTCGGAGAATAATCTCGACTGCCTAGAAGGGGTCATCTTAGGTATCTCACATCGTATTGCCAGCAGCAGGACGAGCCTGGTGATGTAATCCGACGGATGCTGTACGGTCAAGCTTGAGGCAAGCATGACGAGCAGACCACTAGGTGGCGCTGCGAGCGTCGAAACGGATGGTCAATGAGTTGTGCGTTGTCACGGATCGCAGAGGCAGGTGGGGGTTCGGCAATGCTGCCGTTGGTACAGGCGTAGTTTCGCGAGGTCTACCTGATTATCTGGCGTCGCAGTGTACGACCTAAAAAGCCCCAGTTTGCTTGTGGTGTACGGAACAGATTGACCCGAGCCGCGCGTGGACGGGTTTGCGCTGCGAGCGATCATCCAGATCAATCGAACGAATGGTAGTCGAGCCCCGAGCTATTGATTTTCAACACAAGCCCGGCGCAGGGCACGGTTGCTGCCAAAGAGCGAAACTCCCGAGCGGATCAACTATCTTCCCAAGTTACGGAACCGCCGAAACAGCGGGACACCGGGCGTGAATTGACCTATTTG
Organism: Ruegeria sp. BG3; assembly: GCF_056538485.1. NCBI lineage: Bacteria > Pseudomonadati > Pseudomonadota > Alphaproteobacteria > Rhodobacterales > Roseobacteraceae > Ruegeria > Ruegeria sp. BG3. Next base: position 255,008 of record NZ_JBQFTE010000003.1, read on the forward strand.
GGTCATGTTGAACAGTTCAATCCCAGCCAAAGCAGATGTCTCTAAGTAAATGACCTGAGGCCCAACGTCTGTCTTCCATCTTTTCCAGAGACAAGATCACACAGTCAAACCGAGGGATCAAACACTGTACGCTGTTTTGTCGTGTCACGCATCCGCCTGTATCAAGTCACTAGCCTTTTCTCCGATCATGATGGCTGGCGCATTGGTGTTACCACTTACGATTTCCGGCATGATTGAGCAGTCGGCCACTCGTAAGTTGGCTATGCCGTGTACTTTTAGTTTTGCATCTACGACCGATGCTTCGGTGCTTCCCATCGCGCAAGTGCCGGTTGGATGATAAATGGATGCGGTGTTTGATCTGACCCAGTCCAGCGTGCCTTCATAGTCGTCACAACTCAGCTGAGCCGTTGGCCGAAATTCCTCTGAAATCTTTGAGGCCAAAGGATTATGCTTGGCTATTCTGCGGGCGATGTTCACCCCGTCAACAATGGTTCGGCAGTCCGTTTCAGTGGACAGATAGTTCGGTATAATTTTGACATACTTAGATGGATCCGGGCCGTTCAAACGTAGCTCTCCCCGGCTTTCAGGGCGCAGTTGGCAAACCGACATGGTAAAGGCTGAGAACGGATGAACGCCCTCGCCAGGGCTGTCGGCAGACCAGGGCTGGACGTGAAATTGGATATCGGGCGTTTCTACATCCTCGCGCGTCTTCATGAACCCGGTGGCAAGGCTGGCGGCCATGGTCATAGGGCCGGCACGGAACAGTGCGTATTTCAGGGCGATACGGGCCTGATTGAACAGGCTGCGGACTTCATCATTCAGTGTCGGTTCATTGCATTTGAACACGAGCCGGGCCTGCAAGTGGTCCTGCAGTCCTTTGCCAACACCGGGCAAGGCGTGCAGGGGTTCGATGCCGTTTTCCTTCAGGTGGTCTGGGTCTCCGATCCCTGAAAGCATCAGGATTTGCGGCGAGTTTATCGCTCCGCCGGACAGAATGATTTCGCGCCGGACGGTCAGAGTTTTCTCTGTTCCAGAGCGATCCCGGTACACCAGACCGGTTGCTTTCTTTCCCTCCAGAACCACGCGCGTTACGAGCGCATTTGTAATGATGTTTAGGTTTTGTCGATCCCGAATGGGTTTCAGATAGGCAACGGCTGCACTGCACCGGCGGCCATTGCGGGTGGTTAGTTGGAAATACCCCACCCCCTCTTGTTCCGCGCCGTTGTAATCAGGGTTGAACGGATAGCCCGCCGCTTGGGCTGCGGCTACCCACGCGTCACAGATCGGGCGTTGAATACGCATATTGGATACGGACAACGGCCCACCTACGCCATGGAACTCGTCTTCACCTCGCTCCTGGTCCTCGCAGCGCTTGAACAGGGGCAGGACATCGTCCCAGGCCCAGCCCTCATTGCCCATTTGCCGCCAACGATCGTAGTCTTCTTTCTGCCCACGCACGTAGAGCAAACCGTTCAATGAGGACGACCCGCCCAGCACTTTACCACGTGGCCAGTCGATGGATCGACCGTTCAGCCCAGGATCAGGTTCGGTGCGATAACACCAGTCGACCGATGGGTTATGCATGGTTTTGAAGTAGCCAACGGGGATGTGAATCCATGGGTTTGTATCGCGGCCACCTGCCTCAAGTAGCGCAACGGTCGTGTTAGGATCAGCGCTCAGCCGGTTGGCAATGACGCAGCCCGAAGACCCGGCGCCCACAACCGCATAATCCACTTCCATGACTGCCTCCTCCTCACGCCGTCGAAAAAACTCTATGCAAGATGCAAGAAATATACTAGCCTTTTTTGATACAAAACGTCTCAATAATTGCGATCAGGGAGGTAAGCAATGGAGATCGGTAAGAAACTAAGTGGGATTTCGCGGCGGGATTTCTTCCGCGTGGCGGGCCGTTACGGTATGAGTTCTACTCTGCTGGCAGCCGGTGGGTTCGGTGGAGCGATGAGCTTGGCTAACTTGGCGCAAGCGGCTGAATCCACGTATGAAAAGCGGTTCTCAAAAGAGCCCAAGCACACGCTGAAGTTTGGCGCTTCAGGCTTCAACACTCGCAACCTTCTGATCGAACGCGCCGGGGCTATCGAGTTCGCGCGTGATCTGGAAGAACGCACAGATGGTGAGATTCGGATCGAGTTCATCGGCGACAATCAGATCTGCGGACAACTTAGCTGTGTTGAAAAAACCCAGCAGGGAATCGTCGATATCTACGCCGCCTCGACCCAAAACTCGGCTGGTGGCGCGCCTTATCTGAACGTGCTGGACTACGCTTATATGTTCCCAAGCCGCGCGGCGCAGTACCATTTCTTCTACAGCCCTGCGAGCCAGCGCATTCTCCGCGATCCCCTGGAGAAACGGCATGGGCTGAAGTTCCTGTTTACCCATTGCGAACTGCGCGGCCTGCAAATGGGCTCGACCTTTGCTGACAAGCCCACAGTAACCAAATTGGAAGAGTTGTTCGGCACCAAGAACCGTGTGACCGGCACGCAGTTGGGCCGGATTGCAATGCAGTTGCTGAACCTGAACCCGGTTCCGGTGGCTTGGGAAGAGACGTTGGACGCTCTAAAAACAGGTCTGATTGACGGGGCTGAAACTTGGGCCTCTGCTGTGGCTTACGCCAATATGGCGCCGGTGGTTTCGCAGTCGGTGAACCTGAAGTTCTTCTGTGGCACCGAGCACACCTCGATGTCCGCCAAGGTCTTCGATAGCCTCGGAGGCGAGTTGCAAGACGCAGTGATGGAGTCTTCCTACTTCACTCAGGCGTTGATCCAAGGTGCGAATGAGGCTGCGTTGTTGAACACGGTTGGCTTCTCGGAGCCGCAGCTTCCAAACACGATCTTTGCCGAAAACGGTGTCCGCCCGGCCTTCCTGCCGGACGATCAGATTAAACTGGCCGAAGAGATGTGCGCTCCGAATTACAACCCTGAGCCTTGGGCGCAGTGGCGTGAACGCCTGAATAAATGGGCTGGCGGCATCGATACGTATCAGGAAATCTACGACATCGCGCGTGAAATTCCGGCCGATACCCTGCCGGAAAATGTCGAGCCGCGCCGTTGGTGGATGGGCCAAGCCTGATAAGCTGATGTGAACCGGCCCTCAAACGGGCCGGTTCCAAAAAACACACCGACTGGGAGGACGGGGTACATGTCGTTATGGGCAGACATAGGCGCGATCTTCAGCGCCTTTCTCAGCCAGGATTCGTTCGAGATTCAATCCGCTCTGGAATCTGACGCTGCTTGGGTTCTGGGTGCAGTTGCCTCTGCACTCGGTGGGTTTCTGGTCATGCTGATCTATCGAAAGGTGCCCTTCATAGAACGCCATCTGGAACGATCAGTGATGGTTTATTCGTATCTTGCCATTGCACTGATCATCTTCTGGGGCGTGATCGACCGCTTCGTGTTTAACGATCAAGAGCCATGGTCAACGACCATTCCACCCTTGCTTTTTATGGTCATGGCGTGGTTCGGGGCGTCTTATAACGTGCGCCTTCGCACGCATCTGAGTTTCAGCGAGTTTCGCACCGCGATGCCGAGGGCAGGGCAACTCACTTGCCTCATCCTTGATGCGGTTCTGTGGTTTATTTTCGCGGTGATCGTCATTGTCACCACAACCCGACTGGTCGCCCTGTCTGCGTCAAATTTCCAGATCGTACTGGGTACCGACAACGTCATGCAGTGGTGGTTTCTTCTGGCTGCACCGCTGTCTTTCTTCTTGATGGTTGGACGCGTGTTTCAAAACCTCGCGGATGATCTGCACAATTGGAAAACAGGCGAGCCGCTCATCAAGCAGGCCGTGATCGGAGCAGACTAATGACAGATGGAACCATGGTCACACTGATCTCGCTTGGGGTCACTTTTCTCTTCATGCTGGGCGTGCCGGTTCTGCTGGTCATCGGCTACTGGGTCATCGGTTGTTCGTTTGTTCTCGGCTTGACGCTCGACAATATGGGCGCCGAGTTGCTGAACGTCTTCAACAAAGGTTTCGCCTTGCTCGCGATGCCGCTGTTCATCCTGACCGGAGACCTGATCAACAAATCCGGCATCGCTCGGAGGCTCAGCGACTTTGCCTATGCCTGTCTGGGTTGGATACGCGGCGGGCTGGCGATGGCCTCTCTGGGGGCGTGCGGGTTGTTCGCCGCTATCTCGGGCTCAAACTCGGCCACGACCGCCACCATTGGTTCCATGCTGCACCCAGAGATGGTCAAGGGCGGTTATGATGAGCGGTTCAGCGCGGCCACTGCGGCGGCGGGGGGCACGGTGGGGATAATCATTCCGCCGTCGATTATTTTCATCGTCTATGGGTTCCTGATGAACCTGCCGATTTCGGAGCTGTTCGTCGCGGGTATTCTGCCCGGTGCGTTGATGGTCTTTGGTATGCAGTTTGCCTGCTGGATCATCTGTCGCATGAACGGCTGGGGCCACTTGATCCCGCTGCAACTGAACCGGGTGCTGAAAACCGCGTTCGGAGCATGGCTGGGTTTCTTCGCCATCGGACTGGTGCTGTGGGGTATCTATACCGGTAAATTCTCACCCACCGAAGCGGCGGGTGTGACCGTGGGTTTCTGTGTGATCGCCGGGTTGGTCAGCTATCCGATCAACCGGATCATGGGCGCACGGAACGATATTCCGCCGACCGAAAAAAGCTATGCCGAGATGTTCGTGGTCGAAGGTTTTACGATCCCTGAGATCCCCTCAATTGTGATCCGGTCAGCCCAGATAACAGGCATTCTTGCACCACTAATCGCAATTTCAGTGGTGATGCAGCAAATCCTGTCGCTACTGGGCGCGCAAGAAACCATTGGGAATTTTGTAACCTCAATGGGCGGCTACCACGCGGTTCTGTTCACTTCGATGGTGATCGTCTTCTTCTCGGGAATGGTTTTGGAAAGCCTGCCCGTGACGATCATCCTTGCGCCGATCCTCGCGCCGATCGCAGCCTCGGTCGGGATAGATCCGATCCACTTCTCGGTGATCTTCCTGGTGGGCGCGTCTATCGGCTTTATCACTCCGCCCTACGGTTTGAACCTCTATGTGGCATCAGGCGTGACGGGTGTGCCCTATTTCCGGCTCTTGCGATACACGGTGCCTTATCTGGTGGCTTTGCTGTCGGTATGGATCTTGGTGTCGCTTGTACCCGATCTGGCCTTGATCCTGCTGCCAAATAACTAGATTGTTGCGGGATGGCCGAGGCGGAAACACAAGACAAGGAAACCCAGATCCCGACCAACCTGCGCCTTCTTCTCATCCTTGAGGAGGTGGCGCGGCGCGGGGTCGCCGTCAAACCATCGGACCTAATCGAGACATTGGGACTGGCCAAGCCCACAATCCACCGTCTGCTGCAAACCGCTGAGGCCGAAGGTTTCCTACAACGAGATCTGGATGGTCGCTCATTTGGTCCTGGGCGCCGGCTACGGTCGCTTTCGGTCAATACCATGTCTGCCGAACACTTGCGCACTGCGCGTTTGGCAATCTTGCGCAGTGTCGCCGAAAACGTGGGTGAGACTTGCAACTTAGCCATCCCAGACCGGGAAGGGATGATCTACCTCGACCGGGTCGAAACGAAATGGCCGCTGCGCATCCAGTTGCCAATCGGTACTCAGGTGCCGTTCCACTGCACAGCTAGCGGCAAGATGTACCTGTCTACTCTGCGTCAGAAGACGTTGGATGGGTTTCTCTCTGCAGGCAATTTACAACCGCAGACCGAACAATCCCTAACGAACCCTAGTGCACTGCGTGATGAAATCCGCGGAATCGCTGAGAACGGCTACGCGACAGATGATGAGGAGTTCATGGCCGGAATGACGGCCATCGCAGTGCCCATTCGTGATGGACAAGGTAGATTGGTGGGCACACTTTCGGTACATGCTCCAACCCAACGCCACGACGTCAACAGCCTGCTGTCCTTTCTGAACATCCTGCAAAAAGGAGCAGGTGAGCTATCGGAGATGCTGGCTAACTGATTTCTGCTTTTCACCATGGTCAAAGCTTTCGCCAAATCAGACAAAAAATGATCTTTTCAAGTCGGCTAAAGAAATCAGCTATCCGAGCAGTATCATTCGCCGCGTCACGGTCATTCGAACCGCACAAAGGGAGGCGCTCGCTGGCAGAAAGTACGAGTGCTATTGACGCTATCACCAAGGATCGTTCGATCTCGGCGAAGGATTGGGAGCGGGCTTTAAATGTTCGGCAAGATGATCCAACCGGACGGATCGTTTTTTTTAACCAGCTTGAAGATGAATTGTCCGGTTACATCGAATGTCGATGTCTGTGCGTTGCTCAATGCCCGCTATTCCTTTTGTGATGGAGTGTCAGGCCCACGTTGCAATAACGCATGCCTGACGAGTTCATTGTGTTGAGGTGTGATCACTTGATGTCCTGCACCTGCATCACCAGATCGCCCCATTTGCGCTGGTTCTCGATGTCGTGTTCCAAACCTTGTTCATCCGCGATCGTAAAACGTTTGACTGCCGGAGTTTTGCTGGTGGCCTGATACAGCCAATAGGCTTCGGCCTTAAGCGCCTCATCGATGGGCTTGTCGATGGATTCATAGACCATCTGCTTGCAGGCATTGATCGACTCTGCGGGGAATTGCGCGATGCGTTCGGCCAGAGCGGATACATACGGGCCGATCTCATTGGGCTCCAAAGCCTTGTTAATTGTGCCCAGACGTTCGGCATCATCCGCGTCGTAGTCTTGCGCGCTCAGGATGATCTCAAGCGCTTTGCCAAGACCGGTTTGACGGGCCATACGCGAGGCGCCACCTCCGCAGGGCAGGATGCCCATTCCGACCTCCATCTGCATGAACTTGTACTTTCCCCGCGCGGCAAAGCGCATATCCAAGGCCAAGGCCAGTTCGTGCCCGCCACCACGCGCAAAGCCTTCCAGCTTTGCAATGGTGGCCTGTGGCACCTTGCTGATCCGTTCGCAAACTGATTGCAGGTCCAAAAGCTGAGCGTCCTCGCGGGACACGGCTTCGGTCGACATGTCCTTGAGTAACTCGGTATCGTAGTGACAAACCCAGATTTCCGGATTGGCAGATTGAAAGATCACGACCTTGGTGTCGCGGTCTCGCTCGAGCCGCATGGCCAGACTATTGAGGTCGGCCAGCATTTCCTGGCCCTGCACGTTCACGGAGCCAAAGTTGAAGGTGACCGTGGCGATGCCGTTTTTGACGGCTACGTCAAAGGTTTGGAAGTTCTCATACTTCATCAGGCAGTCCTTTCTTGGGCCTCGACGCGGTATGCGTGAGGGGTAGAGACGAGTTGAAGGTGGAAGTGCGCGGCGCTTTCGCGCCGGGATGGTCAGCCCGTCTGGCTGAGCAAGTCTTTGATGGTGCTCATGACGTCGGCAGCGTGGTTTTCGTCGAGCGCTGCGGCATGGGGATCAGCGAAAGCCCCACTGTCATTGTCGAAATAGGCTCCTGCGGCATTCGCAAACCGCACACCCAAGGCTGCGTCAATCAAGATATCAGCTCCAATATTCATATCGTTCCCTGCGAGGCCAAAGCCCTCTTTCACCATTTTTGATGCCAAAAGGGATCCGGGATTTACGGCGACCATCACTGGTGCATTCGACAGCGATTTGGCCCATTCGCGGGTCCAGATGGTGATCGCTAACTTACTTTGGGCATAGGCTTCCATGTCAGCCATTGGCACATTGCCCTGCATGGCCTTGAGGTTTACCGGGGCCTGTGCCGCCGATGACAGATTCACGACCCGCCCGTCAGCAGGAATGATCGGCAAAAGCAATTCGGTCAGCAGATATGGTGCAAGGGTGTTGACGACAAAGCGGATGTCCTGACCATTTTCCAGCACGGATTGCGGGGCTTTCAGCACACCTGCGTTGTTGATCAACACATCCAGTTTGTCATGCTTGGCCCGAACGTTTTCGGCCAGTTTTCGAACCGCGGACAGATCGCTGAGATCAGCGGCATAGGTTTCAACATCGCCTCCGACGGCGGCAGCCGCGCTCTCCAATTTGGATGCACTGCGTCCATGGAGGAGCACTTTGTGCCCATCGGCAGCCAGCTTCTTCGCTGTCAGCAGGCCAATGCCGTCGGTTGAACCTGTAATGAGAATAGTCTTGGTCATCGGTCTGATCCTTCAGGAAAAGTCAGGCAGCACAGTATCCGCCAGATGTTTGAGGGTTGTATCGATGGGCGCGTGATTGAACCTTAGGTTCAGCGCGACGTGATTGACGCCAAGCGTTTCAATCTCGCGCAGATAGCTGCGTAGGAAATCAGTTCCCGACTGAAATCCAAGATGGATCGGGCGCGGAGATGCGGCAGCGTCGGCAACAACATCGACATAGAGCGATTGCATAACAGGCTTATCCGGTTGACCCGCCGCCTTCACACGTCTTCGGTAATCCGCGATGACTTGACCCTGAGCCGCCGCATTGCGCGGATATGTCATCCAGCCATCTCCGTTCTGAGCGACCCAATCAGGTGATTGTTGGCTGCCACCGGTAATGAGCATCGGCAGGCGCTTCCCGTGCGGTTTTGGCAATAGATCAATCCCGCCATGCAGTTTGCCCTGTGCATTTTGATGCGTCGGGTAAGCCGATCCAACGGCGCGGATGTACTCAACGCTATCGCGGAAACGTGCCCCGCGATCTTCAAAGCTCTGGTTCATCGCCGGGTACTCCTCGGGCCGGTCGCCGGAGGCGACACCCAAAAGCAACCGCCCGGCAGAGAGCACATCTGCCGTCGCTGCTGCCTTGGCGACATGAGCGGGGTGACGCAATGGCAGGATCACGCTCGACGTTCCAAGCGCAATCCGATCCGTCGCCGTTGCCAACGCTCCCAGATAGACAAATGGATCGAAAACCTGCCCGGGGTCGCCAAAGCTTGGAACATTGAAGGGGACGTCCCGCAGCCAAAGTGCTGGGAACCCAAGCTCCTCGGCTTTCTGCGCCGCTTCCAAGTGCCCTCGTAGCGTCGGTTCTGCGCCGACGGCATAGGCTTCGAGAGGCAATACAAGGCCGACGCTCAGTCGTCCGGGACGGAATACCTGGTTGTAGGCCAAATTGATTTGCTCAAACCCAGCCGGCTGCGTTTCATCCAACATGTCTGGCCCTCCTTCAATAGCGCACCAAAGTGCGGCTTTCGATGCTTTTGCGAATGGTAGTGATGTTTGGATCCTCGACCATATCGAGTGCGCTATGAGCAATCGAAGCCAGGCCTTGATTGTCATATATGTTGAAGACCGCGACCTCATCCGGTGTCATTTTGGATTGATAGATCCACTCATGTTTGGGGTTTCCCGCCAGCCCCATGATTTGCCCCACGCGGTCAGGATAGATCAGGTCCACTAGAATCCAGTCAGACGGGTCGACAGACGATGGCCGTACAAAGCCCAGAGGTGCCGAATTGATCCGATGATCCAAAGGGCGCCACACGTTGACAAAAGCGTAGTGACCTTGCGCCCACTCTGCTGCGGTCTCGGCGCCCAGCAAGTCGACAAGCCGCTGTTCGGCTCCGTCCTTGCTGTAGTCGCTATGAACATTGCGCACCGGTTTACGCGTTGCTTCAGGGTCATCCACTCGAAGTGTGTGATCAAAAACTACAACCTCTCTGGCGCCCAGCTTGTCCTTCAGCATAGCCTTGAGTTCGGCATCGTAAATTGGTTTCCAGCTGTCGCCTGCAAAGTCTCGGACCTGCGTTTCAAGTGGCATGATTTCAACGGCATCACACGCAAAAGAAACCGACGGGGTCGTTGCGCGGTTGTCTGATAGCACAACGGATGTCGCGACCAGTTCAGGGGAAATCAGGTTGCCAGCGACCCCGCCAGCATCAAGCTCAAAAGCTTGCCGGTAGGATTTGTGAACATGGTAGTTGACCGTGGCCGTCCGTGTCATTTGCGCCTCCTGCCTAAGCTGTGCTGCCTCTGTGAAAGGGATTTAACCTTGATTAAATTGAAGATAAACTGCCCATTCATGTATTTATAATTCGGAAAATGAATATAATGGGCTTAGACACAGACGCGCTTCGATTGTTTATAAGGGCAGCAGACATGCTGAACATCAGCGCGGCGGGGCGTGATCTGGGCATGGCCCCAGCGGTCTCCAGCGCAAGGCTTGCCAAGTTGGAGCAGAACCTCGGTTTCGAGCTTTTGCACCGCACGACACGCAAAGTGTCGTTGTCGGTGGAAGGAGCGGATTTCCTGCCCTTCGCTCGTGAGATCATTGCGCAGGAAGAGGCGGCATTTGCTGCTTTGGGCAAGCAAACGACAACGGTCAAGGGTACATTGCGTTTTGCTGCGCCAAGCAGTTTTGCACAGCTCTACATCGCGCCAATCCTTCCAAAGTTCTTTGAACGGCACCCCGATCTCACACTCGATCTGCGCCTGTCCGATGTACAGTTCGATCTGATCGAAGGAAGCTATGATTTGGCGCTCAGGAATGCGCCACTGGTCGACACCAGCCTGAAGGGCCGCAAACTGGCTGATGACCAGCGTATCCTTTGTGCCGCGCCACACTACCTCGAAACGCATGGCGTTCCCGATACACCAGCCGATTTGACAAACCACCGTTTGATCGCTTTCCAAAACCTCCAACCGCGGTCGCTGACAGGACCGGCAGGCGAAAACGCTGTTTTCGATCCTACCTCAGCCAAAGGCCAATTGATTATCGATGACGGTCAAAGCCAGGTCCGCGCCACACTAGCAGGAGCAGGTATTTCTTTGAATGCTCGATGGAGCGTGCATGATCAACTGAAGTCAGGCCGTTTGGTTCGGGTTCTTCCAAACTTTGAGGCCAGTGAAGACAATGTCTTGTGGCTGATCTACCCCAAGTCCAACGTATTGTCCCCCAAAGTGCGGGTGTTCATGGACTTTCTAGTTGCAGAGATAGGCGCAAAGCCTCCTTGGGAAACGTGAATGCTATAGGACAATGCGCGTTTTCAGACATCGTGACACTGAGGTCGGGAACAGACGCCAAGCGGACATGCCTTGTCCGATCGCAAATGTCTGGATTGTCCTGCGATATCGTTTTTCAACTTAAGCCCGACGTATGACCTGTTCGTGCCACCGAACGAAGTGGCCGAAAAGAGTAAGCTACGCTAGCTGAAACTACCCGGCAAGACGAACGACTGCTATGGACCGGAGCATTCAAAGCTAGTGTTTCCTTACGTCGGCAATACTTCCCGCTTTCACCTTAGCTTTCCATTCCTCAGACTTGGCTTGGCTTCCAAGTTCACAATCAATTAGTGAAAATGCTTCTTTATCGGTATTTTGAGTGAACAAGACGTACACTGAAAACTCTTCGGACAATCCTCTGAGGATGAATTCATCATCTTATGCCAAATGCGCTTCGCTGACAGTTTCGACGACGCCTTCTACGACGGTCAAGTGATAGAGCACTATCATATCTGAAAAGCGGCTACGCCGTGTTTAGACCATCACATCCTGCGCAAGCAAAAAGTTGTTTTTAAACAGAACGGGCGGAAACTGGAAGTTCGCTGCGTTCGAAAAAGACCGACGAACCATGGTACTAGCGAACTTTGATCAACGGGCCTGTCTGGAACCTACCAGTTCCAGCCTCGCAACAAGGTGCCGAGCGATGTTGTCGACCGGCAGTTGGTTCCACATGGGAAGATCTGGAAGCCCGAAGAAAAATGAAACTGGCCGCACCCAGCAAATCTGGCATGGCATCGAGAGAACACTTTTTGGTCAAATGGCTGCCGCAGGTTCCGCTCCATGGGAATAAATATTAACCTGCGAATATGAAAAGCTTAATTTCCCGTGGCATATCAAAGGCCCTTGGCCGTGGCAGACGAGAGCCGCTTGAAAAGCCTGAGTCTAATCCGCCAGGAATTAAGAGTACTCCAATGTCGCGGGAACAATCCGAAATTTTGTCGCGCTGTCTGTCGATTGATTTGGAGATCGATCCCAAGGAAGCCAAGTTGTTCGCCTTTGCAGCCGTGCCAGACGGCGATGGAGAGGGGATAATTCATCGGAAAGGTGACCCAAAGGCAGCGCTTGAAAAGCTCGATCTGTTTTGCGCCGGTTTCGCACATGTCATTGGGCACAATATTCTTCGTCATGACCTGCCACATCTCATGGCGGTCTCGCCGCGCTTCGCAAAACTCGCGGACGGACCGATTGACACGCTGTGGCTCAACCCTTTGGCGTTCCCACGCAATCCCTATCATCGTCTGGTCAAGCACTACCGCGATGGGCGACTTCAAAGTGGTCACGTCAACGATCCCGAGCTCGACGCGCGTCTTGTGTTCGAGGTGCTTCGCAACCAGATCAACGCCTTCGTATCGCTGAACACATTGTCGCCAGAAACGATGATGGCCTATCACTGGCTGTGCTGCCGAGGTCCCAGTAGCGTCGGATTTGATCGGTTATTCAGCGACGTGCGCGGGGCGCCCATCCCGACGGAAGCGGAAGCGCACGAGGCCATTCAGATGCTGCTAAAAGACGTGGCCTGTGGCGCGCAAGTGGACGTTCTGCTCGAGCGGCTCTCGGACACCGGACTGGGTTGGCCGATGGCATATGCCCTTGCATGGATTTCGGTCGCTGGTGGGGATTCTGTCATGCCCCCTTGGGTGCGGGCGCAATTCCGTGATGCAGCGCGGCTCGTCAAAGACCTGAGAGATACGAATTGTCGTGATCCGCACTGTGCCTATTGCGCAGAGCACAATGATCCCACCCGTGCGCTCGAGCGCTGGTTCGGCTTTCCAAGTTTCCGCCCGGAACCAGTCGACGAGAACGGACGCCCGCTTCAAGAAAAGATTGTGGCAACGGCCATGGAAGGCGAAAATTTGTTGGGCATCCTTCCGACGGGCACGGGTAAATCCATCTGTTATCAGATCCCCGCGCTGTCTCGGTTCGACAAGACCGGGGCCTTGACCGTTGTTATATCGCCGCTTGTGGCGCTTATGGCAGACCAGGTTCAGGGCTTGGTACGGGCCGGAATTTCCTCGGCGGTCACGATTAACGGGTTATTGTCTTTGCCCGAGCGTCAGGATGCGCTCGACAAAGTGCGGCTTGGGGATGCTGCGATCCTTTTGATTTCGCCGGAACAACTGCGCAGCACAACAGTTCGGTCCGCTCTGGCACAGCGCGAGGTGGGGCTGTGGGTGCTGGACGAGGCGCACTGCGTGTCTAAATGGGGGCACGATTTCCGACCCGACTATCGCTATGTTTCGCGGTTTATCAAGGAAAGCTCAGCCGATGAGCCGGCTCCGGTACTTTGCTTGACCGCAACGGCAAAGCCGGACGTCGTGCAGGACATCCGCAGTCATTTCAAAGAGCGGTTGGGGTCCGAACTGGCGTTGATCGATGGTGGCGCGTCGCGTTCAAACCTGAGCTTCCAGGTGCTGCCAACGCAGCGGGCGACCAAGATGACCGATATCCTCGACACGATCGAGGCCCAACTTCCTCGCGAGGGCGTGTCTGGGGCGGTCGTCTATTGTGCGACCCGAAACGCTACAGAGCGCGTGGCGGAGTTCTTAAAACAACAAGGCATCGCCGCTGAACGGTATCACTCGGGCCTTAGCGCCGATGACAAGCGTGAGATTCAAGAGGACTTCCGCGTCGGCAATCTGCGCGTGATCGCGGCCACCAACGCCTTTGGGATGGGCGTCGACAAGCCGGACATCCGTCTGGTGGTACACGGAGACGTGCCGGGGTCACTGGAAAACTACTTGCAGGAGGCGGGTCGCGCCGGACGGGACCGCGAGCCTGCAAACTGCGTCCTGTTGTTCAATACTGAAGACGTTGATCGTCAGTTCAGCCTCAGTGCGCGTTCTCGACTCGCGCGGCACGAAATCGGCGCGATCCTGAAGGCGCTTCGGCGTCTTGATGCTCGGACAGGAAAAGGCGGTGAAATTGTCGCAACACCCGGTGAGATCGTTCATGAGGAGAAAGAACGAGATTTCCAGCGGGACAGCAATACCGACGATACGCGAGTTAAGACGGCCGTCGCCTGGCTGGAAGAAGCGCATCTTCTGAACCGCGAAGAAAACCGGGTGCAGGTGTTCCCCGCCTCGCTCCGAGTAAGAAGCATGAAGGAAGTCCGCGAAATCCTTGCATCCGCTGAGATCACCGAGCGGCGGCGCAAGGATCTGGCCGCAATCGTGCAGCATATCATCGACGCGCCGCAGGAAGAGGGCATCACCACGGACGAGCTCTGCGGCGTCAGCGGGCTTACGATGTCGAGCCTGCGTAAAGCCTTGGCGGATCTCGAGGCCCTGGGGATCGCAAAGGACGATACAAACATCACCATCTTCGTGCATGCAGGTGTCGAGAATGCCTCGTCGAAGCGGTTTCAAGCGGCATCCCGGTTGGAAGCTGACCTGATTGCAGTCCTTAGGGAGCAAGCGCCAGACGCGGACATCAATGAGGCTGTGCCCTGCCATCTGGCCTCAGTGGCGCAGGCCTTGCGGGAGGGGGGACACGCCTCCGTGCGGCCCGATATAGTCGAGGGGTTGCTCCGTGGGATGGCGCAGGATGGCCGCGACATCGACGGCGGAAAAGGCAACATTGGCCTGCGCAAGGTGTCCAAAGGCAGTGTCATGATGCGAATCCAAAGATCATGGGGGGTAATCGAACAGACCGCTCAACTTCGCAGGCAGGCAGCAGAGCGTTTGGTTTCACACTTGATAAACAAGGTTCAGGCAGGTCTGCGTCGGAAAGATGTTCCTGTTGAGACCACGCTTGGCGACCTACTTGCAGCAATCAACAGCGATGCGCTGTTGCGAGCATCTGTCAATGATCCAGCAAAACTGATGGACCGTGCGCTTCTGTGGTTGCACGAACAGCAGGTGGTGACACTGGGCAAGGGTTTGTCCGTGTTCCGCTCGGCCATGACGTTGCACATCAATCGGAAAGGCGGCGCATTTACCACTCAGCATTTCGCGCCGCTCGAAGACCACTACACCGAACAGACCGTCCAGACCCACGTGATGGCGGCCTATGCGAGCAAGGGCATCAACGATATCGATCAGGCCCAGCGGCTCGCGCATGACTATTTCGCAATGGAGCAGTCCGACTTCATGAAAGCTTGGATGCCGGGGAAAATTTCGGAGTTCAGACGGCAGGCAACGCCTCAGTCTTACGCTGAGATCGTCGACAATCTGGGGAATTCGACACAAGAACAGATCGTTCGTGACAACCGCGAACAGACCAATGTGCTGGTGCTCGCGGGGCCGGGATCGGGCAAGACACGCGTATTGGTCCATCGCGTTGCCTATCTGGTCAGGATTAAACGCGAAGATCCAAACGGAATACTGGTGCTCGCTTACAATCGCCACGCGGCCGCCGAGATCCGGGAACGCTTGCGTCTACTAATCGGCGAAGATGCTCGCTTCGTCACGGTCTTGACCATCCATGCCTTAGCCATGAGGTTGATTGGCGCGAGTTTCGCCGGACGGGTGGCGGCCGATGAACCTGATTTCCAGACGCTTCTGATCGATGCGGCACGTCTCTTGCGTGGCGACGGGCTTGACAAAATCGAGGCCGAAGCCTTGCGAGAGACCTTGATCCAAGGGTTCCGATGGATTCTCGTGGACGAATATCAGGACGTGGGACCCGAAGAATACGCCTTGATCGCAGCGGTGGCCGGTCGCAGTATCGACGACCCCGATCAAAGGATCAGCTTGTTCGCGGTCGGCGATGACGACCAGAATATCTACGCGTTTGCCGGCGCATCGGTGCGCCACATCCGGCAATTCGAACAGGATTATTCAGCCAAGCCGGTCTTTCTGACCGACAATTACCGCTCGTCGAAAAACGTCATCAGCGCAGCGAACGCCGTGATCGAAGGATCCCGGGAACGTATGAAAACAGGGCATGGGATTACTGTCGACAAATCGCGGCAAAAGGACCCCACCGGGGGTATCATGGAAAGCCTCGACCCGGTTGCGCAGGGGCGGGTCCAAATCCTAGGCTGCCCAGCCGGAAATGACGCTCAGGCCCTTGCGGCGGTCAACGAGATGATCCGCCTGTCAAAACTGATCCCGGATTGGAGCTGGAAGGGCGCGGCAATCATTTCTCGCGATTGGCGCAAGCTTCTGCCAGTACGCGACTTTGCCGAGGCGCATGGAATTCCAGTCGAAATGGCGAACGAAAACTTGCCAAGTGTTTGGCGCACCCGTGAGATGCGGAGGTTCATCGACGGTCTGCGCGAGAGGCACGCAGCCTTGTTTAGCTTGAGCGACCTTACCGAAACCCTGAATACGATACCCTCAAGCCGTTGGACTGACCGGATTGGCGAGGGACTTGGCCAACTTGCGCGTGAAGTTGATGGTAAAGCAATCTCGAGTCCTGATGTGATCGAATGGTTTGCTGAATGGTCGAAGGATTCATGGGGCGAGCAGCGCGGCCTCAAATTGTTGACGGCGCACAGCGCGAAAGGTCTCGAATTTGACGATGTCGTGATCCTTGATGGCGGTTGGGAACGGCCCTCGCGAAACGAAGATCAAGACGCCCCGAGGCGTTTGTTCTATGTCGCCATGACACGTGCGCGGCGCAATTTGATCGTCATGAGTAACGACAATCACGAATACCTTCCTACCGAATCGCCTTCCGTCGTCACGCGGCACGTGGTGCCCGACTTGGCGACAGTCCCCGGCCCGCGTCGGTTTTTTCAATCGCCCGAAATGAGGATGGTCGACCTGTCATTTGCAGGCCGCCAAGGTGATCGGCACATTGTTCACCAGGCGATCTCTGAAGCGCAGGTCGGCGCGCCAATCAGGCTCTCCAGTGTCGGAGATCGGTGGCAGGTCGAGGATCTTCAAGGGCGGCCCCTCGGGCGGATGGCAAAGGCATTCGCGCCCCCGATGGGCACGAAATTTGTCACCGGCGAGATCGCGGCCATTATATACCGGCGCAAGGAAGATGCTGATGAGCGTTTTCGTCACCTGATGAAACGGGCCAGTTGGGAAGTCGTTGTGCCTGAACTTATCTTCGAAGAGGTCAAGGGGGCTGAAAGGGTTTTCGGGAAGCGTCAGAACGGCAAGTAAGTCGGTCAAGACGTCGTTCGCTGCAATCGCAATTGATGTCCACTAAGGGCCGGTTCCGAATTTTCTATCATCAATAGTACAAAGCTCCATCCAATGCCGCTGTGCAGTGTATCAGAGCGGTGTCGAAAACAGGAACTGCGACGTTGCGTTGGTTGAATAACATACCAACCTCGATGCATCCAAGAACCAGCGAGTCCGCTTCTGCGTCCACTATGCATGAGGCGATCTCGATGTAGCTCACGCGGGCTATGCACCTCTATTGCTAAGCCCGAGACCAACCAACCAAGCACCGACTTAAAGTTCGCGAAAACGGCCGCACATTCAACCATGGCTGAATTTCGGGTTGGTTGCGGTCTCGGCTATCTGAATTGGTCGAAGCGAAAAGGGCTGTTTAGAGTTTAGCCGTCTTTTTCTATAAAACCGACCCACTGAAATCCAATGCGTCAAAACTAGTGACTGCCGCAAATGCATAGTGTTTTCAATTGAAAGAAAGCTATTTAATCCAAAGCGAATTATGTCCGCAAAACGAACTTTGTCCGCAAAGCGAATACTCATGCCGATTGCAGTGAATGACCGCTACGAGCGCAAACCGGACATCTCGGTTAGCAGGCTCTGGTGAGTGAATTAGAACGCCTTGTGCCGAATTTGAACACCGAAGACTGCCTCGAACTTGCGAACTACCTTTAGCTACTGCCCGCCAAAGTGGGCGAAAATATTGACGGCGGAGAAGCAAAAGAACTTATTTTCATCTAACCGGCGGAAATATAGTTCGATAACTTATCGAAAATTTAATTTTTTTACAAAAAAAAATCAAATATGCAAATAAGTTGACACAATATTATTTCAATTTCAGTAATTTGTTGTGAAATTTTCCTTCGGCTTTCCATTATTGATTTGCACATAAGTGCGCTTTCGTCTGCTGGAAGAGGAGCCAAACGACGAAAGAAAGGGAAATGGGAGGAATTAATGACCAATAAATCTGTCACACGCCGCGGCGTGTTGAAGTCTGGTGCCGTCGCAGGTACCGGTCTGGCCCTGCCTACGATCTTTACGGCTTCGTCGGCTGCTGCTTACACCAACGAACCTACTGGAGGTTCCGTAACCCTGGGTTTCAACGTTCCCCAGACCGGTCCGTATGCTGAAGAGGGTAATGACGAGCTACTGGCGCAACAGTTGGCCGTCGAACATCTCAATGGTGAGGGAGATGGCGGTTGCTTGAATACATTCACCTCGAAGGCGCTGAAAGGTAACGGTATCCTTGGCAAGAAGGTCGAATTCGTCACAGGCGACACGCAGACTAAATCAGACGCTGCACGTGCATCGGCGAAGTCGATGATCGAAAAAGACGGTGCCATCATGATCAACGGCGGCTCGTCATCGGGCGTAGCCGTTGCTGTGCAGGGCCTCTGTCAAGAAGCAGGCGTGATCTTTATGGCAGGCCTGACCCACGCCAACGACACGACTGGCAAAGACAAGAAGGCCAATGGTTTCCGTCATTTCTTCAACGCATACATGTCAGGAGCTGCGCTCGCGCCGGTGTTGGCCGCCGAGATGGGTAAAGAGCGCCGTGCCTATCACTTGACGGCTGACTACAACTGGGGTTGGACCCAGGAGGAGTCGATTGTTGCTTCGACCGAAGCCTTGGGATGGGAAACTGTCAACACTGTCAAGACACCGCTCGCCTCGACGGACTTCTCGTCCTACATCACCCCCGTATTGAACTCGGGTGCTGATGTTCTGGTTCTGAACCACTACGGCGGCAACATGGTGAACTCGCTCACCAATGCGATTCAGTTCGGCTTGCTCGACAAAGTTGCCAACGGAAAGGACTTCAAGATCGTCGTTCCGCTATATTCGGAACTGATGGCCGCTGGTGCGGGCGAGAACATCAAGGGCGTGCTGGGTTCCATGAACTGGAACTGGCAGCTGCAAGATGAGGGCACCAAGGCCTTTGTGAAGTCCTTTGGTGAGAAGTACGGCAAACCGCCGTCCAACTCTGCACAGACCTGCTATGCACAAGTTCTGCTTTACGCGGATGCCTGTGAGCGTGCTGGTACATTCAACCCATGCGGTGTTGTTGAAGCTCTGGAAGACTTCGAGTTCGACGGTCTGGGCAACGGCCCGACCTGGTATCGCGGCGCCGACCACCAGTGCTTCAAAGACGTGTTGGTTGTGCGTGGCAACGAAAACCCGACCAACGCCTATGACACTCTGGAAATCGTCGAGATCACGCCACGTGCGCAGGTCGAATACGACCCAGAGCATCCAATGTTCTCGGGTGGCTCACTGGGTGAGTGTAATCCAGGCGCGTAATTCCGCGTGTCTGAGTCTGGCCGCCACAGCGGTGGCCAGACATCTGCAACAGGGTTGATCCTGTTACACCACTCTATTCACACTGACCAATCCTGAGGTGGGGCCAATGGACGCCATCCTATTGCAAATTTTGAACGGTCTGGACAAAGGGTCGGCCTATGCGTTGATTGCGCTGGGGCTGACGCTCATTTTTGGTACGCTGGGCGTCGTGAACTTCGCCCATGGCGCACTGTTCATGATCGGTGCGTTCTGTGCCGTTACTCTGCAAAAGCTCATGAACCTGAGCTTTGTGACCATCGACGAGAGTCAGACCGACTTCCTAGGTAACCCGCTGAAGGTTGAAACACCCTACGTCGAGGCTTGGTTCGGCCCAGAGACCGGTGCGACGATCATCGATTGGTCTGTTCCACTGGCTGTCCTGTTCGCGATCCCGATCATGTTAGCAGTGGGCTACGTGATGGAACGCGGGTTAATCAAGCACTTCTACAAGCGTCCTCACGCTGACCAGATCCTTGTAACGTTTGGTCTGGCGATCGTGTTGCAGGAAATCGTGAAGTATTTCTTCGGCGCCAATCCAATCCAAACTCCACCGCCTGACGCGTTGAGCGGTTCCATCGATCTTGGCATAATGGTTGGCTTTGACCCTAACGCCATAATCTATCCAATTTGGCGTCTTGTGTACTTCGGATTTGCCGTTGCGATTATCGGTGCTGTTTTCTCATTCCTGCAATTTACTACGTTCGGTATGGTCGTGCGCGCCGGAATGGCGGACCGCGAGACCGTAGGTTTGCTGGGTATCAATATCGACCGGCGCTTTACGATTATGTTCGGTATCGCCGCAGCGGTGGCCGGTTTGGCCGGTGTAATGTACGGGCCCTTAAATCCGCCAAATTATCACATGGGTATGGACTTTCTGGTCCTAAGCTTCGTTGTGGTTGTTGTCGGCGGCATGGGCTCACTGCCCGGAGCCGTGCTGGCTGGCTTTCTTTTGGGCATCCTGGAGAGTTTTGCTTCAACAACCTGGGCCACCACAACTATCCCCGGGATTAACCAAATCATCATCTACCTTGTTGCCATCATTGTGCTTCTGACACGCCCGCGTGGGTTGATGGGACGCAAAGGCGTGATGGAGGAATAATCGATGTTTGGATTGAACAAAAAAGACACCAGCCTTCTGATCATCGTCGGCCTTCTCACTCTGCTGGCCCCGTTCATCCTGAACCCGTTCCCAGAAGGCAGCGCCATGGCGCAATTCAACGCGGGTTATCCGGACTTGATGCAGCGCTTCGTGATCTTTGGCATCTTTGCCATCGGGTTCAACATTCTGTTCGGCCTTACAGGCTACCTGTCATTCGGTCACGCAGCCTTTTTGGGTGTCGGATCGTATTCAGCCGTATGGATGTTCAAGTTGCTGAGCTACAATATCATTCCGGCTATCGCGCTCAGTGTTGTGGTCGCTGGAGTGTTCTCACTGCTGATTGGTTATGTCAGTCTGCGTCGGTCGGGCATCTACTTTTCGATCCTGACTCTGGCTTTTGCGCAAATGAGTTTCGCATTGGCCTACTCTGTCCTGTCGAATCCCAAGTTCAACCTAACCAACGGTGAAACTGGTCTGCAGGTCTACGCAGACGATCCACAAATCTTGCAAGGTGCCAACTCACCGGACCTGCCACATCTATTCGGGCTGCCGATGCGCGCAACCTATACTATGGACGTGGGAGCTTGGAGTTTTGATTTTAACGCGGGATACTATCTGTGTGCGATAGTCATGATGGTGGTATTCTACCTGTCCATCCGCATCTTCCGCTCGCCCTTTGGCATGATGCTTAGGGCTGTCAAATCAAACCAGCAACGGATGAACTATACCGGCCTAAACTCAAAGCCCTACACATTGGCGGCGTTTGTTATCTCTGGCATGTATGCCGGTCTAGCTGGCGGTCTGATGGCCGCAATGGACCCGCTGGCAGGCGCAGAGCGTATGCAGTGGACCGCTTCGGGTGAGGTCGTTTTGATGACGATCCTCGGTGGTACGGGCACTTTGATCGGGCCAGTACTCGGTGCGGGCTTTATCAAATACTTCGAGAATATTTTCTCGAAGATCAACGACAATGTGTTGCACAGTTGGTTTGCATTCCTGCCTGACGGTTTGGAGGACGCGGTCGTATTCGTGATCCATCCGTTCATTGGAAAAGGTTGGCATCTGACGCTTGGCATCCTTTTCATGCTGGTCGTGATCTACCTGCCGGGTGGCCTTGTCGAAGGTGGTCAGCGTTTGCTTAACCGGATGAAGCGCAAGAAATCAAAAGCCGACAATGCAAAGTCAGGCAAGACGGAACCAGCGGAATAAGGGGCAAGCGATGGCAATTCTAAAAGTCAAAGACGTCAGCAAGCGCTTCGGCGGCCTCAAGGCATTGACGGACGTAAACCTAAGTGTAGAGGAAAACTCAGTTCACGCGATCATCGGACCAAATGGTGCTGGGAAGTCGACTTTGCTTAACTGTCTGGTGGGCAAACTTATGCCAGACACAGGATACGTACTGTTCGACAACGCCTCGGTGTTAGGCCTTGAACCCTTCCAGATTAACCAGATGGGTATTAGCCGCGTGTTCCAGACACCGGAGATTTTTGGTGAGCTGACGGTTATGGAAAACATGTTGATCCCGATTTTCGCAATGCGGGACGGTGCATTTCGGATGCATGCATACGAGACCATCGCAAACGAACGCGAGATCGTCGAACAAGCCGAAGCCATGCTGGAAGAGATGAACATGGCGGACAAACGCCAAATGCATGCGGCCTCGCTGTCGCGTGGTGACAAGCGGCGGCTTGAGATTGGTATGTGTCTCAGCCAAAACCCACGGCTTTTGCTGCTGGATGAACCCACGGCGGGGATGGCGAGGGCGGATACAAACAACACAATCGACCTACTTAAACAAATTAAGGATGAGCGCGACATCACAATCGCGATCATCGAGCATGACATGCATGTGGTCTTCAGTCTTGCCGAACGTATCACAGTTCTGGCTCAGGGTACTCCATTGGTTGAAGACACTCCCGAAAACATCCGCGGGAACCCGAAGGTTCGTGAGGCCTATCTGGGCGAGGCTGCGTAAGGAAAAGCTATGAACGAGAAACCTGACTTTTCGAAAAATGCCAATTTAGCCAGCACCGCCCCTGCGTTTCTCTCCGTTTGGGATATGCATTCCTACTATGGAGAAAGCTACATCGTGCAAGGCGTCAGCTTCAATGTGCATGAAGGTGAAATTCTTGCTCTTCTTGGGCGCAATGGTGCGGGTAAAACCTCAACACTTCGTTCGATAGCGAGAGTTGGAGAACCCGAAGTAAGACATGGCGAAATTTGGCTAGATCATAAGCCCTTACACAACATGAGTAGCTACGAAGCCGCGGCGGCAGGCCTAGGTCTTGTACCGGAAGATAGGCGCATTATTCCTGGCCTTACCGTTGAAGAAAACCTACAGCTTGCCCAAATTGCCCCGCCAATCGGATGGTCACTAGAACGGCTTTACGAGCTATTCCCACGTTTGGGAGAACGCAGAAAACAAGAGGGGATTACGCTGTCAGGAGGTGAACAGCAAATGCTGTCAATCGCCAGAGCCTTGGCAAGGGACATCAAGGTCCTGCTCTTGGATGAACCATATGAAGGATTGGCGCCCGTTATCGTAGATGAAATCGAAAAGACTCTCATTCACGTCAAGCAACAGGGTATGACCACGATCATTGTTGAGCAGAACGCCGTACGCGCTTTGGAATTGGCAGACCGTGCGATCATACTAGATACCGGAACGATAGTATTTGATGGTACCGCTAAAGAGGTACTTGAGGACAGCAACCTTCGCGAGGAATACCTTGCGATCTAGTTCGTGTTTTCCACGTTAGTCAGACAAGAAAGTGCATTCTATGAACTTGTCCAAAGCAATAAATTGCTGCGCTAGTAAATCCATTGACTTGCGCGAAAAGAACACGTTGAAGCCGTTGGGTGAGTAGTCCAAGCCATAAGCTGAAGTCTTGAGGACACGTTGTTTTGCTGGATCTGTTTGCTGATTACGTCCGCGTAGCAGACGTTCAGATCACTGCCTACTGCTGTGCGGCAGCAGACGTCTGATTTGCCCGCATTGCCGACATACACTGAATTCCGATGAACGGCCGAATTTAGCGAAGAGCCGTCACTTGATAAACAATACTGGACCGCTCCGTAGCGATCGGATGCTCTGAACCCTTCTCAGAACTCCATGCGTTTCGCGGCGAACGGCTGTATCGAGCTTAAAATGGCAAATACCGCGTAACGGCTTAACTGATCCGAAGCACGCATTGCGGCCCTTGACGTGACAAAAGACGGTTCAAAGCTGCCGCTTATCGGTTTTTTCAGATCATACATGTGTTCAAATTGCATCATACAAAAGGCCATTCAGAAGTTTGTTAATACATCGTTAATTGGAACATCAAAAAGCCATCATTTTTTTGCCTCTGACATATGCGCGGAGAGCTCCGCGCAAAAAAATGGTAGTGGTTTCCAAACCACCCTTAAGTGGTGAACAAGATGTTTCGAGTATGCGGTTTGAACCGTAGAGCGCGCCGTCATGCGGCGGCGCTTTCCAAAGCACAGTCCAATAACAACCATCGGGTTAGACCTGCCTTATTTTGCGTCTTCGCGGTTCCGGTTGCGGCTAGCGCGGTAGCTTTGGGGGCAACGATCGGAGTGGCAACTCCATTAGGCGCACAAACGGTTGTTCCTCCGTCTAGCGGTCCGTGCACTGTTGCGGGGGACGTCGCCACCTGCACGGGAGATGTTTCTACGGGTGTTCAGGCAAGCGGACCCACAATCGAAACGCTCAATATCAATAGTGTTACTGCACCTGGAATTGCACCTGGCGGTGGAACCGACGGCGTTGCCTTTGCCACACCATCAGGGAACGCAACCCTTAGTATCCAGACGAATGGAACCGGCGGAATTGTTACCACGGGCAATGGCGCGGATGGGATTGTTGTAGATGCAAACGGCGCCGGGGAAGTTTCGATCACTTCGACCGGCGACATTGCAACAAACGGACGGCGCTCCTTTGGTATTCGATCCGAACTTGAGGGTGACGGCACCGTTTCGGTGAACTCGACTGGCAACGTTACAACATCCGGACGCAGCCGAAGCGTCGGAATCGGCGTCACTCAACAAGGTAGTGATGGCAATGTGTCAGTCGTATCGGATGGTCGGATCAGCACATCGGGCAGCCGTTCAGACGGAATTAACGCCAATCAAGACGGTGGAGACGGCGCGGTATCAGTCAACTCAGTGGGCGACATCAGCACAGCTGGAAGTCGGTCTACAGGCATCACCGCTCTTCAGAGTGGCGGCGAAGGGGATGTCTCGGTGGTGTCGGATGGCAATATCTCTACGGAAGCTAACAACTCTGGCGGGATAGTTGGACAGCAAAGCGATGACGATGGCGATATCGCGATCCAATCGACGGGAAATATCACAACAGAAGGCAACAACTCGAATGCCATCTTGGCGCGCCAAAATGGCGGCGAAGGGAATATTACGGTTGAGTCCGAGGGCGACCTCTCGACTACCCGTAGAAACGCCCGCGGGATATTTGCCCGGCAAGACAACGGCGATGGATTTATCACAATCCGTTCAACCGGAAACATCACGACGTCCGGGAATAACGCTGATGGTATCTTAGCGCGTCAAAATGGCGGCGACGGGGATATCACCGTTGAATCTGAGGGCGACCTCTCGACTACCGGAAACAACGCCCGAGGGATCTTTGCCCGGCAGGACGACGGCGACGGTTCTATCACAATCCGTTCGACCGGAAATATCACGACAACCGGGAACAATGCGGATGGTATCTTTGCCCGCCAGAGGGGCGGAGAGGGTGATATCAATGTCACCTCTTCGGGCAACATTTCGTCGGCACGGGACGCCATCCGCGCGCTTGTGACCAATGACGGCGACATTTCCATTACGAACCGGGGCAACATCAGCGGTGAAGCAGCAGGCGACAGCATCAACGCAACGGTGAATGGCGTGGGTGACGTCGTCATCGACAGCTCCGGGCATGTTACCGGCAGGGAATATGGGATTTACGGTGCAGCCAATGGAACGGGCAACGTAACGATCACCTCCAACGGCAACATTTCGGCTGATGAAGAACATGCGATCTTCGCCAACGCAGAGGACGGGAACGTAACCGTCGATGCGACGGGCGATATTGAATCCCGCGACAGTGATGCGATTGATGTGGAAACCGGCAGCCCCGGAGGCGTAATTGACGTCACAGTGGCGGGCAATATCTCTGGCAGCGCTATTGGCATTGACGCAGATGCCGAGGATTCCGGCGATATCAGTATTCAGGTCACGGGCGATATTCGCGCTGGTTCGGATGACGGTATCGAAGCCGAAGTTGATGGAGACGGCAATATCTCGATCACGATGAATGGCGATATCGATGCAAACGAACACGGGATCCGGAGTTTTGTGGCTGGTGACGGAATCATCTCGGTTGAAGCGTCTGGTGATATAGCGGCTGATGGCATTGACGGCATCAACGCGGAAATTGACGGAAGCGGCGATATTGCCATTTCGGCAACCGGCACCATCGATGCCGAAGTTGACGGAATCTTTGCCCATGTGACCGACAACGGAAATATACGCATTACAAATTCCGCATCCATAACCGCCAGAAACGACGAGGGAATTGACGCCGAAGTCTTCGGAGACGGCGATGTCTTCATAGAAAACTCGGGTCAGGTTACCTCTCGCGAAGACGATGCGATTGAAGTGGATGTCGAAGGAAGTGGCAACGTCAGCATTGAAAATTCTGCCCAGCTTACCGCCGATTCCGACGCGATCGATATTGAGCTAAACGGTGATGGAAACGCGAGGGTCACCAATAGCGGGGCGTTGCGTTCGCTGGACAATAACGGGATCGAAGTGGACGTAGATGGAACGGGTTGGATCACCATTGTGAACACAGGAAATATTGATGCGTTCGAATACGGTATCGAAGTCGAAGATCGTGACAACAATGCCGCCGCAACCATCACAAACTCGGCTCGCATCACCGGTCGCGAAGGCTTTTCCATCGTATTCGGCGGGGACGGGAACGACACGTTGACGCTCGAACCCGGCTCAGCCCTGACCGGTTCGGTCGATTTCGGCAATGGCAATGATGGCATCGGGGGCACGAACCCGAATGACATTGACACGCTGAACTTTGCGCCCGGGGTGAATGCGATTGTTAACTTTGCAGATGCATCGGGTAGAGATAGTGATCTTGCGTCCGCCCCCGAAGTCGTCAATTTCGATGGTGCAGGCGTTTTGATCAACAATGGCCTCACGGCGGTTTCGGTGGATACGACAGGATTTGTGGCCCAAGGCACCTTTATCAGCGATCTGACCGACGCAGTGTTCAATACGATTGAAACCGCCAGCCCCTATGACTTTGGCTCATCCGATGGTCAGGTCAGCAGGAACCGGAGTGCCTTCGGGTATGCCGAACAGGATGGTGGTCCCTATGTTTGGGGTACAGCCTTCGGCGGAGATCGCGATGTTGAAGAAGAAGGCTCAAGTCTTGGTTTCAGCCATAGAATGTACGGTTTTGTGATTGGTGCTGAAACGAATGAGCTTATCGGAAACAGCGATTTTGGCATTCTTGTTGGGTATGACGATAGCCGCATCTCGCTGGATCAGGATGCAGGTGATACTGATATCAAGTCATATTTTGGCGGCGTTTACCTCGAAAGGGACTACGGACAATATAGCATCAACGCAGCTCTTCTTGCTGGCATAACCGACAATGAAGTGACTCGAAACGTTGATGGCGGCGAAGCGCAGGGCGATTTTGATGGGACGTTCGTTTCTCCATCGCTTTCGATCTCGGCCCCTATCAACGCTTTGCCAATTCCTGCCTTCTTCAGTGCTCGCGCAAGCTATGTATTTCTGAAACTTGACGAGTATACCGAAACAGGAACCGCGTTCCCCCTAACGGTCGAAGATCGGAACGTCTCGGTCTTCAACACGCGGGCTCAATTGAACTTGCCCCGCCTCTATGAGGGTGCAAATGGATCGAGCACCTACCTGAACTGGGCAGTCGGAATTGACGCAACTTTCGATGCAGGGTCCGATGATGTAGACGCGATCGTAGCGGCGACGCCCTTTTCTTTCGTAGCGTCCACAGAAGATGCAGCTGCTGGGTTTCTTGGCTTTACGCTTGAACATATTTCTGCAGATGGAAATAGGTCGGTAGGCTTCAGCGGTGAATTTCAATCAACCTTTGGTGGTGGATCCAGTATTGTTGGAGAACTCACAGCTTCCATAAGGTTTTGAACCTATGGATGGAGAGCTTGAATTCGTTCGTAGGTCGCGCGGCTTCGATGAATTCTAGTGATCCTTTGTCCTATCTTGGGGAGCGGTTCCCGTCAGCGAATCATAAGAGTTTCGCGAGACTCCCCGCAGGTCTAGATACAATGGATCATGTTGTCTTTTTGGCTGGCTTGAACGATGCACGGGACCCGGAACAACGCAGGCTGGAACTGCTAACCTTTCCAAGTACAAACCACAGGGTTCACACCAAGTGGCTGAGGCGGGCAGTGGGAAATCATCTGGGCTCAGACTGCTTCAGCAAATCGCCTTCGTTTGCATGGTGTCCGCGCTGCCTGCTTCGCGACCAGCTCAACGGCCATGACCAATTCATGCGATTGGCTTGGAGGATGATCACCCACACGTTCTGTGTGGCTCTTAGGAGGCTGCTTACCACCCATTGCGTAAAATGCCATGATCGCGATGCAGAACCGGCATTCGTATTCGACGGCAGCAATATCGTTTCGCATGTAATAATTGCGGCTGATTCTATTCGACACAGCTTGGATTACCCGACATGTCTTCTTCGACGGTCTTGCAGCTGCGCGAAAACCAAAATGCGCAGATAGCTTGGAATGAGGTACGCCACTTGGAAATGGCACTTTAGAAGAGCTTGTCGGAGCGATCAAGTACCAACAAAAAATGCGAATTCCGAGACCTCACTATAGCATTGGCCGATGATCTGATGAAACCAGTCCGGCTGGGCCGCGTGCCTATAGGCCTCTTTTCCAATACAGCGTACCCGGCACAACCAAACCGTTGCAGCGTCAACTCAATGGAACGGCCCTACCGCGCTGCTTCTATTGCTTTAGGCCGAAAAACTACGGGCTGATAGTAACCATTCTAAAACGCCGAAAGAACCTGTTTTCCATCCAAAGCGTGAACGACAAGCGTTGGGGAGGGCGCCGACTATGCAGGGACTAAGATCCGAGCTCGAGCCGGAGCAAAACAATGAACTTGATCGTCTATTGCTACGGTTATCGGTAAAACGAACTTGAAAACAGGGCGGAAAGCCGACTTTCGCAATTGGCGCAAAGTGATCTCAAAAACCTAACACAAGCGGGCATTGACGATAAGCACAAGTTCTGGTGTATCTACAATACCTCAGGTGTTGGCTGGAGTTCCAATTGCAACGACCTTCTATGTAGTCGTCGAACTACAAGAAATTGCTACCTAACTAGTGTAATTGACCTATTCATTTTGCGGGTCGACCAATAGTGACCACTGAGTTGGGTTGGCGGCCTGCCAATGACTTTATACCAAAAACTCCCGTAGTGAGTTTCATTGCCTCCAGATGTTAGATGGTTGGTTGGATCGCTTTGGTTCGCGCAAAATAAAAAGTCGTTCCGTCGATGAGTAATAGTGACCGGGTAATTGATTGGATGCTCGACGACCGTGGCGGCGTCTAAGGGTTCGCGTTGCAGAATTGGTGCGTTATCGAATTGCGAGCGCTCAGCACATCGTCGATAAGCCTTGGCAACAATTGTTCTTGTATCCAAACGGGCGACGAGACAAAACTGAACGTTACGCGGTACAAGTTGTTCGACATCCAAGCGTTTGCAGAACATCCCTCGCTGAATTTGGCATGCGAGTAGTTCATCTTAATTGAAGAATAGGTATCACGTCTATGATATCTGTTCTTCATGAATACTAAAAAGAAGCGAAATCCTGCACTGGTCAACCGCGAGGTGAAAACTCGCTATTTCAGCATTGCCTTCGCTCCCGTTATCATCTTCGTGCTTCATTCTATCATTACCAATCACCTACTAGCGACTGACATCGATGTACCTATAGACATTCTTCAAACTGAGCGCCCTTGGCTGGAGGCGGTGGGTCGCTACAGATTTCTTGCGGCTACATGGTTTTTTGCGTCGCTCGCCTTTTTTGCGGTCGCAATGCTGGCTCGAAACCTAGCCCGGCCAACTTCGCCAAAAACGAGGGCGGCAGCGATGATCACCCTGGCAACAATACTTTTGCTAGCCCTTCTCCCAACGATTCAGCAAAACTTGAACCCCGATGGCTCAAGGGTTTACCGTCGCCTAGGTGCCGCTTTTTTTGAGGCTGCGCTGTCACGTGGCGGTTTGCCCGGTTGTACTCGACCAGAAGACTATTGGCTTTTGGGGCGCTGCGGCGAAATTCCCGCCATAGCTTTGTTCAATCGCATACTGGATGTCATGAACGTCATTGCGGGCCTCTCTGTCGGCGCGTTGGTCGTGGGAATGGTGCTCTGCCTGGAAACACGCGACAGTGATGATGTTGAGGATCAAGCCGCACTTTTGGCGCGAAACCTCAAACAAATGCGCCAACAACTGTACCTGTCCAGCATCGTGCTTACGTTTGGGATGTTGTTTGCGACGAGTTGGATGTACTGGCCTCTTCCGATAGTTAAGGAGACAGAACAAGCCGCTTACAGCGCTCTCGTTCTGGCATCCGCATTGTTCAGCGGTACTTATTTTAGTTTACTGATGTTAAGCTACTATTTGCCGGTAGCGTTAATTCTAGATGGCCGCACTCAGAATTTAGCTGAGAAGGCGGGCCAAATTGGCCAATCTGGCGAGCAATTTGATTCGGTGGCGTGGAGAACATCGAGGGGCCTTCAGGAAGGGGCGGTGGACTACCTTAGAGCCGGCTTCGCAGTAACGGCACCGATTCTGGCGGCTTTCGCGGGCGGTATTTCACCGATTGCACTATAGTTTCGGGATCAGGGTTTTTTCTGCAACTTATGACACTTTAGCGTCTAGTTAAGCCAGTGAGAGTGTACGGCTCAGAGCCGGAAGGACTAGAACATATGTTGCCTTTGAGCAGTCGGCGAGCAGATCGCAGCTATAGACCTGACCGAAAAACCGCGGAAACCCATGTATGCGTAGCACTCATGAACCGCTTCAGTGCTCTCATTACCGCCGAAAGCAATCGCATGGCTTGAGATCAGAGGGGAAAAGGGGCCGACTCGCCTTGAGCTTGAGTTATGCTACAATGCCCCGCCGATCACATGCGATGATGTAGAATCGGAATCTGAACACGATATACGAAGGTAGGCCTGTACCGCGCAAAACGACGGTGAAGCAACTCGATCCAATTCCCGACATCCAGCCTAAGCCCGCGACACAGGCTCGGCCTTGGCAACGCGTACCCAACAACACGCAAACACTGGCACAGTCGATAGCGCGACTGATAGCAGTACACGCCGGTGCGGCGGACGAGTGGAGCGATCATGAAGCACTACAGATCAGGGCATGTCTACTTCATCAAAACCGTTTCTAACGCATAATTTAAGCCGCGGCTACAGTTGCGGGCATCGAGACCAACAGCATGGTTCGCAAGCGGGATCTTGGAACTTCGGCAAGCAGATTCTTTCAATTTGATGAGCTCGATGGCTAAATCTACCCACTCATAGCGACAGTTTTGAAACACACCAAAATTTGTGATATCACATATCTTTCGCTTACATAGTCGTCGAAAAGGCCGTGCAGGTCATTCTGGAGGACGCCCTACAACACACTTTCATGGAAGGAGGCCACAATGGCACATAGCGTCGAATCCCTCATGGACTTGAGTCAGGAGGAACTGGACGAATTGTTCTCTAGCGTGGCGGCTGGGGATATTCCGGACGGTGAGGCTGAAGGGACTGCCATTGTGGCTCCGGGCACCAGGTTCACTCCGCTGATCTCGCGCTTCATCAACAGCTTTGCCTGGCAGGGCAAAGTCTTCGACCAGCAAAAGGGCGTTTTGCGCAATCGCATTCTGCCGTTCGGACTGAATGCGATTCTGGCCAAAGTATACACGGACAAAAGCTGGCTCGACGGAAAGGAATGCATCGTTTTGGATTACTCCGACACGTCGCTTCTCGCCCAATGGATTCGTGATGAAATACGCGCCATTGGTCCCGGTCTCTATCTTGGGAAAGTCTATTGGGACGATAATCGATTGATCGATTTTGCGCTGGACTTCAATGTCGAAACGTCATCGCCCTAAGTGTGTTAGACTCGTCCCGCCATGACGCAGCAAACCACATTTCTGATTTTGGCCCCCGTCGATGAAGGGCGGATTGATGATTTGCTCGCGCTGCTGTCCGAAATGGTCGTCAAACCCGGGATTGCGGACCCGAAGAATCCAATTGTGCCCTTTGCAGAGTTTGACCGCCTTCACGTCGCGCGGTTCTTCCTTACTCGGGTAGATACATGGCGCGACATCGAAGCCTACAATGTAGAAGCGCGCCCATTTCCACCGCACCTGGCCTTTTTGGGCGACATGGACGGAGATCGGGACAGTTTTCTGGACGAGTTGGCAGATCAGGCGAGTGAAGGACTGCGGCGGATCTTTTCGCATTGCGAGAGCTTCCGCGAAGATACGGACCTTAGCGATTGGATGGCTCAGCACAACGTGGTTGAGGCCGCTAACTACGTGAACATGCGCGGCCGCACCGTGCAGCAGGTTCACGAAGAAGCGGCACTTGCCCGGGCACTGAAATCGGAATTGCGCGCGCTGGTAGACGCGCATGGTACGGATGATGCCATTCTGCTGCACGAGCGTTTGCAGGAATTCGTCTCGACCGAACAGCGGGCAGGGCGTCTCCGCCTGACGCCTCCGCAGCCAGCGCCATTGTTACAGGTTGCCGCCGATTGGATCGAAAAGATCGCGGTGCCCATGGTGCTGCTGGCTATTTCGCCGCTCGTTCTGCTGGCTTCGCCGCTGCTGCTCTGGTGGGTACGTCGGCTTGAACGGTCGGACCCCGAAATCCTGCCGCGCCCGGACGATGCCCATATTGCTGAGATGGGCACGTTTGAAGATCAAGATGTGACCAACCCTTTTTCGGCGGTTGGCGACCTAAAGCCCGGCGGTTTCCGGCGCGCGATCACGACGGTCGCGCTGTATCTGCTGAACTACGCAGCCAAACATATCTTTCCGCGCGGTTATCTGACTCGCGTGCAGACGATCCATTTCGCGCGTTGGGTTTATTTCGACAACAAGCGCCGCGTGATGTTTTGCAGCAATTACGACGGGGCGTTGGAAAGCTACATGGACGATTTCGTCAACAAGGTTGCCTGGGGGCTCAACCTCGTGTTTTCGAATGGTGTCGGGTATCCAAGCACACGGTTTCTGATCAAGGATGGGGCCGAGCAAGAGAGCAAGTTCAAGCGGTTCCTGCGAAACCGTCAGCAAGCCACTTTGGTGTGGTACAAGGCTTATCCCGGTCTGACGGCAATCGACCTCGACAGGCATTCTCAGATACGCGCTGGGCTTGAGCGGCGGCCGCTCGGGCTCAGGGCATTGCGAAAATGGCTGGCAAAGATATGACACAGAACGGGGATATCCCGGTCACACGGCCCAAGTTTTCCGACATGCAGGGCTTGGTCCGGTTTGGTCATGGCAATCTGACCGAAGCCGAGTTCCTATTGCTGACCATCTCGAACGTACAAGCTGCGCGGGATTGGCTGGCGACTGCCCCGATCACATCAGCCGAGTGGATGGACACCCCACCGGAGACTGCGCTGCAGGTCGCGTTCACAGCCAGCGGATTGCAGGCGCTTGGGTTGCCGGGTGAAGTTCTTTCACAATTTTCACAACCGTTTCTGGCGGGGATAGCGGGCGAAGAAAGCCGCACCAGGCGGCTTGGCGACACCGGCGGGAACGCACCGGAGAATTGGGTCTGGGATGGTGGCGAGCTCCACGTTCTGTTGATGCTATACGCGCGCGAGGGTGGGTTGGAACCCCTGAAATCAACTTTGCTGGGTGGCAATTTCAAAGATGCCTTCGGTATTGTTCATGCACTGCCGACGCGCGCAAATGACGGTATTGAACCTTTCGGATTTGCTGACGGTATCAGTGAGCCAAAAGTGGATTGGGAACAACAAAGCCCACCGCCAAAGCACGGCCGCGAGAAATACGCCAACTTGATCGCACCGGGTGAGATCGTTTTGGGCCACATCAATGAATACAAGGAAGTCTCACCTGCGCCGCAGATCAATGCTGACGACGGGGATCGCGACTTTGGGCGCAACGGTAGCTATCTGATCCTGCGCCAACTGGAGCAGGACGTGGAGGGGTTCTGGCAGTATCTGGATACGGCGGCAAACGGCGACGCGGCGCGGCGCGAGGCCTTGGCCACCGCCATGGTGGGCCGCGCGCGGGACGGCACGCCTTTGATCCGGGGCCGGCGCGAGATAGAGGGTGGGCGAAAAGGAAACGATTTCACCTATGAGGATGACGTCGATGGCATCGTATGTCCGGTCGGCGCCCATATCCGGCGTGCGAACCCACGAACCGGCGACCAGCCACCCGGCGTTGATGGCCTATGGGCCTGGATAACCAGCACTCTCGGGTTCCGGCGCAGACGTGATGGCCTGCCGGGCCGACACGATCTTGTCGCATCGACACGCTTTCACCGTCTTGCCCGTCGTGGGCGGGCCTATGGGTCGCCGCTGTCGCCCGAGCAAGCGCTGTCGGGCAAACCTGACACCCAAGAGGCGAGGGGGCTGCACTTCATCTGCCTCTGCGCCGACATCACGCGCCAGTTCGAATTCGTCCAGAACGCATGGATGGCGTCCCCTACGTTCGATGGTCTGCATGGCGAGGCCGATCCGATTGTTGGCAGCCGTGAACCCGTCGGTGGTGTGCCATCAGACAGTTTCAGTATCCAGAGCGCGACAGGTATTGCAGAGCGGCTCGAAGGCCTGCCCCAATTCGTGACCGTCAGGGGCGGCGGCTATTTCTTCTTGCCCAGCTTGCGCGCAATACGCTTTCTCGCAGAGCAGAAAGACTAGGAGATATTCATGCGCGCCATCCTTCTTGTCATTCGCCGTTTCTTGCATTCGCTGCTTCAGATCGGGCTGCACTTCGAACGCAGGCTCGAGCCGTTTTTCCGCCCGCAGCTCAACCGCCTCATACGTGATCCCGCGGCGCGGTTCCTGCAGCGCCTCAAGAACCGCAAGCGCCCAAACCACGGGCTTGGCCTGGCTGAGGAAAAGATATTCGACTGGGAAGAAGAGGCGTTGCAGACGATCATCGATGAGATGCGCGAGCAGATGAACCTGCATTTTCAGCCCGGCGCCTACGAACGTGGTGGTAATACAAAAACGCATGGACTAGTACGCGCGACCTTTACGGTGAATGCCGACTTGCCCGAGCACCTGCGCAAAGGTGTGTTCGCAGTTGAACGAAGCTATCCGGCCTATATCCGCTTTGCCGGGCCCGGCCCCGACGTGCCCGAAGATATCCGAGATGTCGGGTTCGGGTCGATGTCAGTCAAACTGATGGACGTGCCTGGCCCGAAGCTGATGGACGAAGAGAAATTCACGCAGGACTGGCCCGCTGTCGTCACGCCGACATTCGTCACACCGGACGTACGAGAGAATGCCAAGCTGCAGTATTGGAGTACCATTGACGAGCCGATCTGGTATTTTCTGAACCCCAAGGATACGCATCTGATCGATTTTCTCATGCAGGGTCTGTGGAACGAAACTCAGTACAATCCACTGGGCCAACGCTACTATAGCTGCGTGCCGTATCTGCTGGGCGAAGGGCAGGCCATGCTCTACTCTTACAGGCCGTTAACGGATGTGCCGATGGGTATTCCCGGTGTCCCGTTCGGACGCGTGCCCCCGAATTACTTGCGTGACAACATGGCGCGCGCCCTGCGCGCGGGTCCCGCCGAGTTCGAGATGCTGGTTCAGATTCAGACCGACCCGCACCTGATGCCCGTCGAGGATGCTTCGGTGCTGTGGCCCGAAGAGAAATCGCCTTGGATACCGGTCGCTCGCCTCCATATCCCTCAACAGGATTTCGACACGCCTGCCCAAATGTCCTTTGCGCGGAACCTGCGGATCAACCCCTGGCATTCGCTGCCCGAACACCGCCCACTGGGCAACCAAAGCCGGGCGCGGCGGCGCATGTACCAGGAATTAGCGGCGTTTCGTCAGAAAATGAACAAGGCTGACCACGTCGAACCCGACGGGACCGAGACGTTCGAATGACAATTTCACTTAACCGGTGCGAGCTTTTGGAGAGGCAAGATGCAGTGTTTCCCCTCGGGGCCAAACACCTAGGATGATGCGAACCGCTCAAACATTTCCGGCAGCAGCGTGTTGCGGTAGAGGCCTTCAAAGTCTGACGGACGGATGGCAGCCGGCTGACCCGCGCGAGCGAGCATCCGGAAAAACGACGCCCATTGCTTGGTGGTGAGATCATCTAAAACGTTCTTCTCCGCTAAAAGCGCCATAAACTCATGCTCTGGAATCAGACCGTTGTCATGCCTCGCAGCCATGTCGGTTAGTGTCGCCATATAGTCTGCCAGCACCTTTTCATCGATCATACCGTTTTCGTCATAGACCATCGTGCGTTTGCCCGGGCGGCGTTTCGCCATCTCTTTCAGGGGGATGCCGCGACCCAACAGGAGGTTTTTCAGTCCGCCAAATTTGAAGGTCGACCCAAGGGTCAGAAACAGCGCTCGAGATCCACTTGTTTCAAATGTTTGCCAGCCTTTCAGGTTCTCCGGCAACCCAGCACGCGAGATGTCATTGCCCAGGTTGAAGGGAAGGATGTGCTTTTCCATATCCGTCAGCCTGAGCTGCACGCCTTCGCGCTTCTCGTCCTTGCGATAACCTCTGAGCTGGTTCACTTCTTTCTGCGTCAAAATCCACTCGCTCACAAAGCCAGGGTACTCGGGCGACTGGTAGCCGGGCCAGGGGTGTTTTTTCTCGCTCAGAATAGCCTTGGCCGCTGCAATCAAATCAGCGCGGGTGACGCCATCGGGATCTCTGGTCAGTATGTCGCGGGCAAAGACCCGGCCTTTACCTTCCAAGTCGGCAAACACGGCACCATCGGTTATGTCGACGATATAGATCGTGCCCTCATGCGCCACGCGGATCAGTTGGTTGGGCACGTTGTCCTCGAAATGCGCGTCCTTCCACGGATCACCCAGACCCATGTCGCGAATGTGCTGCTCGCCCCAGGTGATGATGCCGGTGGATTCCAGCGGATGCTCGTCCGGCGCCTCAGTTGCCGAGGTGCCCACGTATTCGTAAGTGTTAACCGTCTTTCGGGTCTCTAGCCAATCGCGCAGTTCTGGGCAGTGCAGGTAGAGCAGCTTTTCCTTGTCAACGGCTTCAACCAGATTGATAGCTGTCCAACCAACCTCGTCCGGGCGCCATTTCTCGGTGAGGTAGGGGTTTTTGCGGATACGGCTGGTGGCCTCCTGCACGAAGGTTTGAAAGCCTTCGTTGGTGATTGCCAGACCCTCGGGTCGATGTTCGTTCAAGGTCAGCCCGATGATGGCATCCAGCGTTTCAATGCCTTCGGGATAGAGTTCTTGAAGCTTTGCAATCGTCGCTTTGGACGCCTCGCTTGATGGATCAAGGAACAGGTGCTCCCATTTCTCGCTTGGCGGGATGTTGTGGGCACGTTGATAGTCTGTCCAGAAGGGCGTACCACGTTCGCGGTCTTTGCGAATTTCCTGCTCCAACATGTTCATAACGCCTTCTTCGGTCGCCATGTTCCGGAAGAAATCGGCCGTATTGCCGGCAACAGGCGCGCCGAGACGAGTATTCATCATGTAATAATAGACGGCACCTAGACCCTCATCCTTGAGGAATTGGTGGCCGTCGAGTTCGCGCAAGTTCATCATATTCACTTCGCGCGTGTCGTCATCGACAGTCTCTCCGATGGGCGGGCATTTCAACTGATCGACCCAGATTTGGTGACCAAAGCGGTAGGCCTTGCTGAAGAAGTTTCCCTTGATCTCGGGCTTGTTCTTTTCGACCTTCCCGGCGGCAATGCCGTGGGCCACAGGATCCGTGCCTTGTTCAGGGCGGTAGATCTTTTTGTCGAAATGAGGCAGCTTGCGTTCCGCGCGGCCGAACAGGTTGGCGTTTAGCCCGTTGACCACGGCTTCGTTGGCAAACAGCGTGTGTGTCCAGGTGCCGGTGTGGATTTTCACATAGGTCATGGTGACCACGCGCCGCGCGATCTGGAAAATCTGATTGTCTGACCAGTCTGGATAGCGCTCTTTCAAAACCCCGGCGACCCAATTGTGATGGCGCGCATAGAGCGTGTGTTCTGCTTCCAGCGGCGCGGTCATATTGCGCCCAAAGCCGGTAACTATCTGTTTTTGCAGCGGGCCATCTTCGCTGACAGGCACGTCTTTCAGCGGGAGAAATCCGCCGGTGCCATCTTTTTCGGTGTCTTCCAGATAAAGCTTACCGCCGGGCACTGGCGTGCCGTCTGGGTTTGAGCGCACTTCTGCCAGCGTTTCGATATCGCTGCCATAGATGTGGCTCATGTCCCACCAGACGGTGGTACCATGCATGCCTTCGCCATCTTCGCGCAAGGCATGTGGCGCATCGGATCGGCTCCAATCATATTTTACACCAAGCGCGGCCCATTCGCTGTCGGGGTCGATGGGAATCGCGTGTTTCAACGCATTGTCCGGCGCGGTTTGTGCTACGTCGTGTACAAGCTGCTGAAGGTGGGCAGCAGCATGAAAGCTGGCCGTCTTGGCTTCGATGGTTTTACCATTGCGATAGCCAAAAACCTTCGCAACATCCGCTTCGCTTGGCAGTTTCGGATTTTGGGATTGATCTTGCGGGCGATAGCCTTTTTCAAGCCCGTGGTCTACAAACTCCTGGCCCACACGGCCTTCGCCCGGCCCAAATTGGGTATCAAGATACGCGCCATCTGGGGAAAAGCCGGAATCCGCCCATTTTGGTATATCCCCTTTGGGCAGCTGACCGACGATGTCGCCGCGTTCTCCGTCAGGGTCGCGTTCGCCCTTTTCCATCTGCGTGCGCGCATCGCCCAAAGCCGCGAGCCGCAGAATGCCAAGCTTGCGCTGCGTCCAACGGCCCGCATTGCCAGGCGTGGCACCAGAATTCGCCCAGGCCCCAACAGGACCCAGCGCCAGAGAAACCAGAGAATCCTTGAAGTTTCGTGCCCGATCCAACATTGATTTTTTGGGGATATGGTCCCCTGGGCGCTGAAAATCCGTGCAGAGCACCCACGCATCCTTGTGGCCTTCATAAGCTTTGGCCGGATCGGTCTTGAGGTATTCCTCGGTCAATTCGTTGGGGCGTAGGACGGCCGCGCCGCTATTGCCATCGACACGGTTTTTTTCGATCTGTTGGGTCCAGAATTCTGAAAACCTGTGGCTTGGGTCTTTCTGAGCAGCCTTTTCAAACCAGTCCGCCGCCGAGAGAAAATCCCCCACATTGCGGAAGGCGTGTGCGCCGAGGGCACAATCTTCGGCAGTCGCAAGACCTTCTTCATGGCGTTTGACATAGAGTTTTATTGCTGTCGCAAAATTGCCTGCATTTATGTTTGCCAATGGATCTTCAGAGATAAAATCGACCTGCTGGTCGTGCTTAGCAGTGACAGGACATCCGGAAACGACGTTCATTTCAACCTCCAACAAAACCTTGGGTTGAGGTGTTAAAAGACACCAAAAACCTTGAATGAGAAATAGAAACGTGACACCTGCCAACCATAATCGGCTGGTTGGATAGGGTTGATTGTAGTTTATCAGTCTACTCAGTGCGACTTTTTTTTATGACGCAGCCGGGGTGCTTTCGATCTCGACACCCAGGAGGTTTGTTGCCTAGCTCTTGCCCAGCGCGCCTCGGAACCTAGCCTTACCGACTTTACCTATCACCTATTGAGGTAACCCAGCCCTTAACCAGCCTTCACGCCAGTTGTTTGCGGAGGCTGGAACAGAGAAGATTGGAATCTGGATTTCCTTTGAAGCGGTAGTCAAGCTAGGGCGCAACATCTGCAGGTCTTTAACTGCTTTGCGAACCGCTTCTTCATCCGTCAGATGTCTCAGAGAAGCGATCAGCATAAGATGACTCATGACGAAGCTGGATCGCACTGAAAAAGCATCCCGATGAGCTCCAGCCGCTTCCTCAAATCGCTCAGGCTGAAAGAGTGCGCTTGCCTGAGCAAGGTAGGCCGCATGACGAAACGGATCATGTAGGCTAATGTCGACAGACTGAACCGCGTGTTTCAGAGCCTCCTCCGGCCTATCAAGCAGGCAAAGGTTTATGTATACTAGCATGTGAACTATTGCAGCGTTTGGATTTTGCTTGAGTGCTTGTTTCAAAACGTCCCGTGCACGCGGCAGGTCTCGCGCGAGCATTGAGATAGAATGTACCGCATATACCATTGCTATCCCGTCTGCACGATCGCTCATAAGGACCCGTTCAGCGGCCGTGACAGCTTCCTTTGGTCCCTCGCCAATAGGTTCAAGCCCTTGAACCATCCGTTGAATATGTAACCAAGCCAAAAGCCCGGCTGCAGACGTAGAGTCTGGGTCACGATCCAGCGCGAGTGTTGTTAGTCGATTGGCCTTGCGGTTGTCTTCGCCGTCATAAGATGGAAGTGCGATTGCGCCCTAAGGTACAGTTCGTAAGCTTCCAAATTGTCCGTTGGTTTCGCTCGTGCTCGGTTTGTTTCAGCGTGCCTCAGCGATGGCTCAATCGCTGTCACGACCTCAACGGTGACTTTGTCTTGAAGGTCAAAAATATCGTCAAGCACGCCGTCAAATCGATCTGCCCACACATGGCTGCCGTTCCCGCCAAATAGAGCAATTGACTGCACAGAGCCCAACATAAAAAACACTCGCCATCTCAGCTGTTCTCATCCGTCAAAGTGCTGTCCTTCCTCTCGAAGTAGACTAACGACCTCATCAATCGCAGGATGGCGTCTCGATCTATGCGGAAGCTCGAGGGCCAACACCCGACCTGTTCCGATACTTTCCGATGAAACTTTTTTGAGTTGTCCAGAATGAAGCGCCTGCTCAACCAGGCAGCTATGTCCCATAAGCACACCCGCACCGGACTTCGCTTCTTCGACGGCAAGGGCGTAGAGCGAATACCTCGGCCCCCTTTGGGGATCACCAACTGAAACACCTGTCGCCTCTGACCACATGGACCAGTCTTCTTGCCACGTCTGGTCGTGCAGCAACTGCGCGGACTCCAGATCAAGACCATCTGCTATCCTTGGCGAACAAACGGGGAGGATTTCGTCTTCCCCAAGCACGATCTGATCCGGTGTTTCAACAGCGACGGAAAAGAAAACTGACAGATCAAATAGTTCTCTCGATAGGCTGGGAGGCCGCTCCATCGCTGTCACCGAGACATTCAGGTCGGGACGCTTCTCGCGCAGCTTGCCCAATCGCGCTGGTAACCATAGCTGCGCAATTGAGGGCAAAGCGGCAATGTGTATCTCAGGGTTGGGTGCTAGGTTTCGTAAACTCTGCGTCGCCGCGGCGAGAAGATCAAAGGCATTTGTGAACTCTTCCGCTAGCTTGCGACCAGAGGAGGTTGACGAAACACCGTGAGCCCCTCTTTCAAACAAGGTAGTTCCGGCCCAGCCTTCTAAGGCTTTTACATGTTGTGATACCGCGCCAGCCGTGACGCCCAACTCCTCGGCCGCGGAAACGAAATTTTCTAGCCTCGCCGCAGCCTCGAAGGCACGCAGAGCATTGAGGGGCGGCCCTTTGGGGCGACGTGGAGCGACAGCCATAGATCTGAGCCTTAGTTTTTCTAAGCCCAGAAATAGCAAAACTGGTTTGCGTTGTCATTCCGATCTGTCCAATCTGTGTGCAGCCAAGGAGGGAATTGCGATGACCATAGAAATGAGAAACTGGGTGCCGGCCGAAAGCGAAGCACTGGTCCAGAAGATCGCAACCGAAACGTCTCGCGCCTCATCCAACGCTCTGCTGGATCGGATTGAGCATTTAGCCACCCGAAATCGGGAAATCCACGAGCACGAATGCTTCAACCTGAATCCTGCAA
This sequence comes from Ruegeria sp. BG3, assembly GCF_056538485.1. Lineage (NCBI taxonomy): Bacteria > Pseudomonadati > Pseudomonadota > Alphaproteobacteria > Rhodobacterales > Roseobacteraceae > Ruegeria > Ruegeria sp. BG3. The sequence goes on from NZ_JBQFTE010000003.1 coordinate 296,465, forward strand.
CCAATGTAATGAACCCGAGAGCTGAAGCACTGCTGTCTTCAGGAATCGGCTCGCGCCCGTCGCTTGGATATCCGGGCGAAAAATATGAGATGGGACTTGAAGCCATCGAAGAGATCGAGGTCATCTCTGCGGAGCTTTGCGCGGAAGTTTTCGACGCAAAGTTCGCAGAAATCCGCGTGCCTTCTGGCGCGATAGCGAACCTCTATGGCTTCATGGCCACCTGCCAAGCCGGCGATACGATCATTGCACCGCCAGCATCGATCGGTGGGCACGTAACGCATCACGTCGCGGGATGCGCCGGGTTGTTTGGTTTGCATACAATAGATGCACCAACCGATACCGATGGCTACACCGTCGATCTCGACCAGCTGCGCGCGCTTGTACGAAAGGAGCGCCCCAAATTGATCACGATCGGCGGAAGTCTCAACCTTTTTGAGCACCCGGTCAAAGAAGTACGGGCCATTGCAGATGAAGTCGGTGCCAAGGTGATGTTCGACGCCGCGCACCAATGCGGGATTATCGCGGGAAGAGCCTGGCGCAACCCCTTGGCGGAGGGCGCACACTTCATGACAATGAGTACGTACAAAAGCCTCGGCGGTCCTGCTGGGGGGCTGATTGTCACAAACGATGCGGAGATCGCAAAGGCTTTGGATGCAATTGCATTCCCAGGCATGACGGCAAACTTCGACGCCGCTAAGTCAGCTGCTCTTGCTGTGACAATGCTTGATTGGCGCGACTATGGACAGGACTACGCTGCCGAGATGATCGCGATGTCCCGCGCAATGGCCCAGGGCCTCGATGCGCAAGGTGTTCCAGTTTTTGCCGGACGCGAGGGTTTCACCGCCTCTCACCAGTTCGCTGTTCTGGCAGAAAGCTTTGGCGGTGGACAGGCTGCATCCAAGACCCTGCGCAAATCCGGGTTCCTGGCTTGCGGTATTGGCCTGCCGGTGACGGAAATCGAAGGTGACATGAATGGTCTGCGCATAGGTACGCCCGAGTTGGTGAGATGGGGCATGACGTGTGAGCACGCCGACAGACTAGCTTCTTTGATTGCGCGCGGATTGAAGGGCGACGATATCGCCGCCGAAGTGGCTGACTGGCGCCGTCACTTTGCGAGCGTGCACTTCGTTCATGGCTAAGTCTTTAAAATCGCCGCAGTGGAATAAGTGACCGCTTCGTCCGCAGAGCCGACCATGAGAAGCGCTTTAGTCTCGCCAACGCAGCGAATGGCGGCTTTGGGCCGAGTGCTGGGGTAGGGTGTTTTGCTGGTCGACCAAACTTAAGCAACACATACAGCGCCGGTTTCCAGGTTGCGAAGAGGCTCGCTGGCGTTCCGTTTGACGTAGATTTGAAGCGCTTGAATTGTCGAAACGTTCAAAAAGCGCAAGAATCTTAAAGTGTTGAATTCAATGAGAGAAAACTCTCAAAAATTCGGTCCCTTTTTTACGTACTCCGACAACGTTGCTTTGGTCTTGCTAGAAAATTTAACTAAGGCCTCGTAACCATCGAATGACAAGTCGCGCGGGTACGATAGCCGAGTGGAAGACCTTGGGGCAGTCTTGTGAGAGGAATTTGTTTTGAGGCGGGCAGGGGGCTTTCTAAGCTTCTATCCATTAAAAGATGATCGCCGCTCAAAGTGCTGTAAACCTATTCTCGGATCACTCGTCTTACATCGCCGCCACCCATACCGGTCTGACTTCAGTTGTGTCCTCTGCCGGTCATTGAAGTGGAACTAAATACATTTGGAACCGGTTCACCCAATCCGGGTCATACACTTGGTCCGAAAATGGACCACCCCGTGGCGCGAACCAGTTCTTGAAAGGCGATTGTTGCTAGATAGGAATTGCCTTTTTGATCGAGCCCGGGGCTCCAGGCGACAACAGAAGCGATACCGGGTACAATGCACAAGATTCCGCCGCCAACGCCGCTTTTCGCTGGAAGGCCAACGCGGAAGGCAAATTCGCCCGAAGCATCGTAGGATCCACACATCATCATGAGCGCAGTAACTCTTCTTGCTCTTTGCGCTGATAATACTGTGGCGCCGGTGGCCGTATTTTGACCCGCCGACGCAAGAAAACGACCTGCTAGCGCCAACTGTTCGCAAGACATGGCGATGCTACACTGGCGAAAGTACAGGGACAGAACATCCTCTACCGGTGCCTTAAGGTTAGCTTCCGCCTGCATAAAATGCGCAAGCGCACGATTTCTGGATCCAGTTCGCATCTCAGAATCTGCAACTGACGCATCAACTTCAATCGAGTTGTCTTCTGCAAGCTCTCGGCACAACGCTAAGAGGGCGTTGATTGCGTCGTCAGCAGAACGGTTTTCGAGCAGAACATCGGCCACCACGATCGCTCCGGGGTTGATAAACGGGTTCCTTGGGATTCCGCGCTCGTGTTCGAGCTGAACGATTGAATTGAACGGATCGCCGGAAGGTTCTCGGCCAACTCTCTGCCACAAGGTGGCGCCAACCTGTTGCAGCGCCAAAGTAAGCGAGAACACTTTTGAGATACTCTGGATTGAAAACAGCGTGCCCGCGTCCCCAGCGGACACTAGCGGACCGTTGATCGGTGCGACGGCGATACCGAATTGGTTTAGATCAACTGTGGCGAGTTCTGGAATATACTTTGCTACCTTCCCCCTTTCGGACATGCCGGCAATGCGATCTGCGATATCGTCCAAGACTGCCTGAAGCTTTTCGCTTTCAGTGGTTTTGAGTGTCGGCATGGATCTCCTCCGTCCAGACAGTGTGATCTACGCCCTTGCTAAGCTCGGGAAATTTGCTTGCGACAAAGCGAGGTTCAAGGTTCTGTCGGCGTTGCGAGAAATAATCCACCGTTAGTTTGTAGACGGTGCCAGAGAGCAGCACTATCGCAACCAAATTGATGGTCGCCATTATTCCCATGGCCGCATCCGCGAAATTGAACACTGTGGCAACAGCTTGCACTGCTCCCCAGACAACCATTGAAAGGCAACCTAATCGCAAGATGTAAATCGGCAATTTGCCTTCCAATTTTAGGAACGTCATTGCGTTTTCGGCATATGAGTAATTGCCAAGTATGGACGTGAAGCCAAAGAAGACGATAGCGATCGCGATAAAGTGGCGACCGATTTCGCCAAGATGGACCGCCGCCGCGTCTTGAGTCAGTCGCATTCCGGTAGGTCCATCAATTTCAATTGCGCCCGACAGAAGAATTAGCAGTGCAGTTGCCGTTGCGACCAAAATCGTATCCACAAAACACCCAAATGCCTGGACGAAACCTTGGCTGGAAGGGTGGTGGGGATCAGGTGTTGCAACTGCTGCAATGTTTGGTGCTGAGCCCATGCCCGCTTCGTTGGAGAAAAGCCCCCGTTTGATACCGTTAAGCGCAGCAGCCATGACGCCTCCTGTCACGCCTCCTGCAGCTTCCTGAAGGCCAAACGCGCCTGCAACAATCGACCACAACATAGCGGGTACTTCGGAAATGTTCAGGACTACGACAACACCTGCAAGCAAAAGGTAGAGACCAGCCATGAGCGGTACAACGATCTCTGCAAACTTTGCGATGGTTCTTATGCCGCCGAATATGACTACCGCTGCTGCTGCGGCCAGCGCTATGCCAACGACCAATTTGTTTAACCCGAACGCGCCCTCGAATGCTTCAGCAATCGAGTTGGATTGGACCGCGACAAAAACCAAACCAAAGCTGACGATCAGGCAGATCGAGAAAATGACTCCAGCCCAAGGAGCGTTCAAGGCGTTGGCCATGTAGAACGCGGGACCTCCTCTGAACCTTCCGTTGGAAGATGTCACTTTATAGAGTTGGGCCAAAGTACTTTCGGAATAGGCGGTGGCCATTCCAACCAATGCCACGATCCACATCCAAAAGATTGCGCCTGGACCTCCCAAGGTCAGAGCCACGGCTACGCCAGCAAGGTTTCCAGTGCCGACGCGGGAAGCCAGACTTACTGTCAGCGCTTGAAACGGAGTAATACCTCTTTTGTCCGTGCTCTTCGAAGACGTCAGGACGCGCAGCATTTCCCCGAAATGGAGAAACTGAAGCGCACCGAGTCGAATTGTAAAAAAGATACCGGTCCCAAGAAGACCGTAGATCAATACGTAGTTCCAAAGAACCGTGTTTATGCCGTTTACCAATATTTCCAAAGCGCGCTCCTTTAGAATTCAAGCACTTCCAGGAAGGCAAAAAAGAGTCTGCCTATTTTTTCATCATGCACGAAGATGCGAGGGTTGTCAGGAATATGCTGCGAAGAATCCCTAAACGTTTGGCTCTTACGTCATAGAAATTGTGCCATGAACAGATGATGACTTATGAGTTGGACGGTACGCTTGGCAGAGTTTGTGCCGTCGTGATTTAAACTGTACTGGTTGAAACGTCCTGCGCGAAAGAGACGACCCTCTTCACCTCGCCGTATGGGAGCGGACATCTGCGCAGCCGCAGTGAACTGTCGCTCTATCCCGCTGATCCCGTATTCGCCTGACCGCGGATCTTGCGCCCGCAGGGAACGGCCAGTTTAACGGGCCGCAGCGCAGTAACGGAAGGGTATTCTGCCGATCAACCAAGTCCTAGCAGGGCACACAGCGTCTGTTTCAAGGTTGCGAAGAGGCTCATTGGCTTTCTGTTCGACTTAGGCTTAGAGCGCTAGAGCTGTCTAACAATTTAAAAAAGCGCAAAATAATAGCGTATTAAATTGAATGAGAGGAGAGTCGCAATAATTCAATTCCATTGTTTATGTAGTCCGACAAAAAAGCGCGATTTCTCCATCTACATCGTGTAATCATGATTATGGTAAAAAACAATTTGATCCCCCAGGATACATACAAGTCGCGGTTTCACTAGTCTTGGCTAGAAGATTGCATATTGGCCGGATGCTTACACTTGGGATATTCGTTACTATGACCTAAACGGGCGTTTTACAGATGCCAAAGGCAGGTTTCGTCGCAAAAGAACTGCTGGAGGAACTGAGGAACGGTTGTCCATTTCAAAGAAGGATATGGGAATACGCCTACTTTTTGTCGAGCGGGGACACCCCGGTCAGAGGATTCGTGACTGCCATTTATTGCCCGTTAAACACTCGCTAGACAGGGCTTAAGCGCCGCACTTCAATCGGACGTTAAGCCTGGCAAACCTACAGAATCGAATGGTTTCGGACTGTCTCAACAACTTTGTCATGCGCGCCGACCGTGATCCAAGCCTCATATTGCGATAGAAATACCAGACCGTTCAACTGTTGAAGGAAATGAGATCGCTTCAGTTTGTCCATAACCGGTCCCTTGACCTCGGACAGATGCATAGCGACGCCCATATCTGACAAGCGGTGGTTGATCGCCTCAAGACTTTCCAACGCGGAGTAGTCAACTTCGTTCACCGCAGAAAACATCAAGATCACATGACTGACGCTGCCCCCTTCAGGCACACGGTGCTGGATAAGGTCTTCCAGAAACCGCGCGTTGACGAAATACAGGCTTTCATCCACGCGTAACGTCACTATGGACGGGATCGTTTCAACCTCGTGACGTAGAATGTTGCGGAAATGCTGCGTGCCGGGCACAAGCCCCACCTCGGCCACATGCGGGCGCGAAGTCTTGTAAAGGTGCAGCAGGATCGAGGTTACCACGCCCGAAGCGACCCCGACCTCGACTCCCAGCCCCAACGTAAGGCCAATGGTTGCGGCGACCGCTACAAAATCTGCGCGAGAATAGACCCAAGTCTTTTTAAGAACTGAAAAATCCACAAGACTGAGCACGGCAACGATGATCGTTGCAGCCAAAGTGGCCTTGGGCAGGAAGTAGACCAACGGCGTCAGTGCAAAGGCGGCAACGGCAAGGCCAACAGCCGTGAATGCACCGGCAGCCGGAGTTTCGGCTCCGGCATCAAAATTGACAACCGAACGCGCAAACCCACCCGAAACCGGATAGCCCCCGGTAAACGCTGCCCCCAGATTGGCAGCGCCCAAACCGATCAACTCCTGATCCGGATCAATCCGCTGGCGTTTCTTTGCGGCTAGTGTCTGCGCGACCGAGACACTTTCAACGAATCCGATGATCGAAATAAGGATCGCAGGAGCGATCATCTCTCCTACAAGATCAAAGGAAAGATCAGGCCTTGTGAACGGAGGTAAGCCCTGTGGCACCGTCCCTACAATTTGAACACCTTGAGCATTCAGACCCAAAGTCCAGACGGTAACAGTTGTGGCGACCACGGCGGCGACAGGCCCGGCTTTCGTCAGAATGTCGGCAAGAACCGGCCCTACCCCCAAGAACCCAAGAAAATGTTTGAGGTGCTTGCGCACCCAGAACAAAAAGCCGGTGGCAAGGCTGCCGATTGCCAGCGTCACCCAATTTGTTTCAGGTAAATGGGCAAGGATTGATCCGACCATTTCAGGCAGTGTGTGCCCATGCGCATCGAACCCCAGGATGTGCTTGAGCTGACTGGTCGCAATCAAAACGCCGGAGGCTGTGATAAAACCGGCAATCACCGGGTGGCTGAGGAAATTAGCCATGAATCCCAACCGCATCACGCCCAAAAGCACCAGAAACGCGCCGGACAGAAAGGCCAAGGTCAGGGCTGCGACGGCATAGCCTGCAGTGCCCTGCTCGGCCACCTGCCCGATTGCAGTGGCGGTCAAAAGCGACACCACCGCCACCGGCCCAACCGCCAGCGCGCGGCTTGTCCCGAAGACCGCATAAAGCACAATCGGAACAATCGACGCGTAGATGCCGGCCTCGGGCGGCAATCCCGCCAACAGAGCGTAGGCAAGCGATTGCGGGATCAACATGATCGTCACGATCAAGGCCGCAATCAGGTCGTTGGAAAATGCGCCGCGCGAATAACTCCTGCCCCAATCCAGAATGGGGACAAATCGGCAAAGGTGGTTGATCATCAGAGGTCTTTCTTTGCGCAGGGCTACTCCGGGGCCACGTTCAGCTTTTCAGGCCGCGCCATCCATTCCTTGCCACGCAGCATTGCCTTCCAATAAATCGGCGGCAGCAGGCTTTCCTTTAGAAACCACGCCAAGCGACTGGGTTTGGTACCGTCTATAATAAACCGCGGAAAACTGGGCTTGAGCGCACCGCCATAGCCGAACTCGGCCAATACGATCTTGCCGCGTTCGACGGTCAGCGGGCACGAGCCATAACCGTCATATTGCGCCGTCGCAGACCGACCTGCGATGTCAGCCACGATGTTATCCGCCACGGTGGGCGCCTGCTTGCGTGCCGCCGCCGCTGTTTTAGCGTTCGGCGCATTCATCACATCGCCCAGTGACCAGATATTGTCATAGCTTTTGTGCCTTAGCGTGGCCTGATCGACATCGACCCACCCAGCCGCATCTGCAAGCGGTGACACCCGCACGAAATCCGGGGCGGTCTGCGGTGGACAGACATGGATCATGTCGAATCCCACTTCGACCCTGCGCGGCTCATTGTCTGGTTGGGTCACCTCGAACACCGCCGTCTTTGCGGGTCCGTCGATGGCAAAGAGATTGTGGAAGAAGTTCAGCGAGGCGTCGTATTTTTTAACATAGTCCTCCAGCGCCGGGACATAGTCCTTGACGCCGAACAGCACTCCGCCCGCGTTCATGAACTGGATGTCAATGTCGTTCAAAACGCCCCGCCGAGACCAGGCGTCGCCGGATAGGTACATGGCCTTTTGCGGCGCACCGGCACATTTGATTGGCATCGGAGGCTGGGTAAAAATTGCCCTGCCCTTTTGCATCTCACGCACCAACTGCCACGTATATGGGGCAAGATCATAGCGATAGTTCGAGGTTACGCCGTTGCGGCCAAGAGTTTCCTCTAACCCCTCGACCTTGCCCCAATCCAGCTTCAGACCCGGGCAGACGACAAGTCGGTCATACTTCACCACTCGGCAAGCATCCAAAACGACTGCGTTGCTTTCCGGCTCAAACGCGGCGACTGCCGCCTTGATCCAATGCACGCCTTTGGGGATCAGACTGCCCATGGTCTTGGCCGTTGTCTGGGCATCAAAGATACCGCCGCCCACCATGGTCCAACCGGGCTGATAGTAATGAACATCTGCCGGATCAATGACGGCAATATCCAGATCGGGTTGCCGCGATTTTAGACTGGCTGCGACCGAGATACCCCCTGCCCCCGCGCCGACAATAATAACCTGAAAATGGGCGTCGCCCGTGTCTGTTGGGGTCTTGCCGCCATTTGCGATCCGGCGGGCCACGCCGTTCATGTCGTAGCCAGCTGCCTTTGTGGCTGTCAGGATTTCAGCGATCGGTCGTTTCATAGCCTCATGAAAAGACCATAGCGTGGCCGAGCGTGTCCCGGTGCGACAGTAGGCAAACACTGGGCGTTGCAGGTCCTCAAGCGCTGCGCCAAACGCCTCGACATCCAGATCTTTCACCATGCCTGATTGCACGGGAACGTAGCGGGCCTCGATCCCTGCGGCCTTGGCTGCGGCGGCGATTTCCTTGAATGAGGGTTGATCCGCCCCTTCGCCATCCGGACGGTTACAGATTATCGCGCGAAAACCCTGCGCAGCGATTGTCCCGACATCCTCGACCGAGATCTGAGGGCTGACGGTGAATTTGGGTGATAACGTGCGAAACTCCATCTATGTTCTCCTTCTGGCCTGTCAGAGGGCGTTTACAGGCACTTTGAGCATCGGGTTGCCATCGGGATCCTTGGGCACCTCGCCTGCTCTCATGTTGACCTGCAGTGAAGGGATAATGAGGTTTGGCATCGCCAGCGTTGCATCACGTTCGGTGCGGAACTTGACGAATTCTTCTTTCGTCTTGCCGCCTCCAACATGGATATTGTGGGTCTTTTCCTCGGCTATGCTGGTTTCCCAGGCAATGTCGCGCCCGTTCGGCCCATAGTCGTGGCACATGAACAAACGCGTTTCATCCGGCAATGCCAGGACTTTCTGGATCGAGTCATATAGAACGCCCGCGTCGCCGCCCGGAAAATCGGCCCGGGCAGAGCCGCCGTCGGGCATGAACAACGTATCCCCAACAAAGGCCGCATCACCCATAACATGAACCATGCAGGCTGGCGTGTGTCCGGGCGTGTACATGGCGTAGGCCTGCATATTCCCAATCATATAGGTGTCGCCATCTTCGAACAGCGCATCGAATTGCGAGCCGTCACGTTGAAACTCGGTTCCTTCGTTGAAGACCTTGCCGAACGTGTCCTGCACCACGGTGATCTTAGAGCCGACCCCGATCTTGCCCCCCAGTTTTTCCTGAATATACGGTGCGGCGGACAGATGATCGGCATGCACATGGGTTTCGATAATCCACTCCAGCTGCAGGCCCTTGTCGACCACAGTTCGGATCAGTTCATCCGCGTGGTCAAAGGTGATACGCCCGGCCGCGTAGTCGATATCCATGACACTGTCGACGATCGCACAAGCGTTCGAGTCCGGGTCTTTCACGATGTAGCTGATCGTGTTTGTTGCAGCGTCAAAGAACGCAAAAACGTTTGGTTTGATCGCCATGTTTACAGGGTAAGTGGCCACGTCTTGTCTCCTCCGGGTCTAAATTCAGGTACGTGTTTGCAAATCAGGAACCAGCGCCGCCTGCAGGCCCTTGGCGAGGGCGATGCCCACAACCAAAGCACCGATGAAGGCAAAGATCTCCCATCGACCCGTGCCCAGTGCGGGCAATGCGCCACCCGGGCAGAATCCGGCGATGCCCCAACCGATGCCGAACAAGGCGGAGCCACCGACGAGCTTGGCATCGATTTTTCGCGCCGACGGCAAATGAAACGCAGGTTCAAGCACGGGCGCGGCGCGGCCGAAGACCAATTTGTATCCGACAAAGGTGGTTATCAGCGCACCTCCCATGACGAAGATCAGGGACGGGTCCCAGGCACCAAACAGGTCGAAGAAATTCAGCACCTTGGCTGGGTTCACCATGCCGGAAAGCGAGATTCCAACACCGAAGACCAGACCGATCAAATAGGTTGAGATGAGTTTCACGCTTATCCCCCAAAAACGTGGCGTGTGACGAAAACGGTGGCAAAGGCGAACAGCATGAACGTTGCTGTGGCTGCGACCGAGCGAACGCTTAGTCTGGCCATTCCACACACACCGTGGCCTGAGGTGCAGCCTCCGCCCAGGGTCACGCCGACACCGACAATCACACCGCCCAGCACAAACCCAGTAGTGGAGACCGGCACCTGCACCTGAGGCATCTGCCCAGACATCAACCACACCACCAAGGGGCCGGTTGCCATGCCGACCAGCAATGCGGCGCGCCAGGTAACATCACCAGACGATGCGGGCCGCAACAGCCCGGCTAAAACACCGGTTGCCCCCATCACGCGCCCCATCAGCAACATCAGCAGCACTGAGGCCACACCAATCAGAACGCCGCCCGTCAGCGACGCCCAAGGGGTAAATGCCGTCTCGATCATCAGCAGTCCTGACAGGTCTTGAGGCCAACGATGCGGTAAAGCGGGCAGTTGCCGACAAAGGCCGTGAGGGTGAACACACCCGCCACGATCAATGCCAGCCAGAACAGGAGTCCAGCCCCCAGCACGCTTGTGCCCAAAGCCAAGTATAAAAGCATCGCAGCAATCAGAATGCGCAACGCGCGGCCAAGTTTGCCCATATTTGTAGTCATGTCACACTCCATCGGGAATCGATGAAATGACAATTGCACAGCGCAACTCACAGCTTTGGTGACATGGTCACCAAACTGCCGAAGCAAATACAAAGTTTGTATTCAAACCTCGGGCGTCGCCGATCTTGCCAAGCGTTCCAGCCCCTCGCGGTCGGTCAGGCAGACTTCGCCACGCGACTGTTCCACCCAGCCATGGCGTTGGAATTCAGCCAACGTACGCGAGATCACTTCGCGCGCCGTGCCCAGCTCGGTCCCCAATACTGCATGCGTTGCGTGCACCGTCTCGCCCATCCCGGCCAGCTCTAACAATCGCGAGGCCAGCCGAACATCCATACGCTTGAACACGATATCGTCGATCAAAGTAAAGAGATCGGTGATCCGGCGAGAGTAAGCTGTAAAGACGAACTCGCGAAACACAGGGGATTTCGCAACCAGATCGTCGAACGTTTGGCGCGGGATAGCCACCGCTGAAACGTCTGTCTCGGCTATGCCGTCGGCGGAATAGTCTTCAAAGGCCAGCATACACGCCGTGGTCAGCACGCAGCTTTCACCGGCATGAACACGGTAGAGGAACACCTCGCGCCCGGTTTCAGATTTCTGCTGAACTCGGACGGTTCCCTCTAACAGAAGCAACAGGTTGTCAGCCGTCTGGCCTGGCGCAAATATCTGCGTCCCTGCGGGTACATTGACGATCTGGCTGCCGCTGATCAGATCGGCGCGCACAGTATCTGGCAAGCGGCTAAGACCTTTGAACTTATCAATCCAAGAGTATTCCACAGCCGATAACCCTACTATTTTGCTTGCCACAGCAATTGTGCCAGAACGGCGCTGGGGTTCAATGCGATATTTTGAATGTGAGGCGAACAACCGCGTTCTGACCGTTGCCATGTGTGTCACATGGCAACGCCAAGTTTTTCTAAAGCTGGAATGGGGTTTCGCTGAGTGGCTGCGGTTGGTGAACCTCCGCCCTCTTATCGCTCGGTTGTGTTTTTTAGCGATGCCATCAGGTTGTGGAACTTCTCGCCTTGAACTGCGACATGGGAACGAAGGGCATTGGCAGTATCGTCCGCCAAGCCGTCCTCAAGAGCGCGAACGATGTCCTCATGTTCGGACATCGACTGCGCCATACGGCCACGAAATCGAAGCTGTTGCCGCCGGAAAGGTTTGAGGCGCCGATGCAGTTTGGAGGCCTCTTGTTCCAGAAACGAATTCCCGGATTGCTTATAGATAATTCGATGAAACCGTTCGTTTTCGAGGTAGTACGTGTCTGGATCACCGGCATCGACGGCCTGCTGACATCTCGCGTTGGCGTCCGTCAGATCTTTCAAAGCCTCCTCGGAGATACGCATAGCGGCAAGTCGGCCGCAGACAGCTTCGAGCTCGGCCATGACCTCGAACATCTCCATCAGTTCTACCGGACCCGGCTGTCGCACAAAAGCACCACGGCGCGGAATGAGGTCGACCAAGCCCGACAGCGCAAGTCGTTGAAATGCTTCTCTAAGTGGTGTTCTCGAGACACCAAACTGTTCAGCCAGTTTGACCTCATCCAGACGATCGCCATCTGAGAATGTACCGTCAAAGATCAACTCTTCCAGTTCCTGGGCGATATTATCGGCAAGTCGTAAGTCCATAGGATTATGTATAGGACTCAATTTGCGAAAAATTCAAGAGCAATGATCTTGTATACAAAAACGTTGACTAAAAAACAGAACCGGCTTAAGCATACCCTGACCCCGGTACGCCGGGTCGAACCAGGGAGGAAATAATGAAAACCATTTTTAAGACAGCCGTTGCTGTAGCAGCGCTTGTATCTGCTGGCACGCTTGTATCCGCAAAAGAGCTGCGCCTGTCGCACCAGTGGTCCAACAAGGACATCCGTCACCAGGTCGCCCAGATCGTGGCCGATGAGGTTGCCGCCGCCGATGTTGATCTGGAGATTAAGATTTTCGGCTCAAAATCGCTGTTCAAACCGCGCGAGCAGTACAAGCCGCTCAGCCGAGGTCAGCTGGACATGACCGTTCTGCCGCTCAGCTATGCCGGTGGTCAGCAGCCCGCCTATAACCTGACTTTAATGCCCGGTCTGGTGAAAAACCACGATCACGCAGCGCGTCTGTCTGAGTCACCCTTTATGGAGGCGCTGGAAGAGAAGATGGCTGAGGATGATGTAATGGTTCTGGTCCATGGCTATCTGGCCGGTGGTTTTGCCGGAAAGGACAAGTGCATCACCAAGCCCGAAGACATCGCCGGCTTGCAGACCCGTGCAGCAGGTAAATCCTTTGAGCAAATGCTGGCCGGAGCCGATGCTTCGATCGCCTCGATGGCGTCATCGGAGATCTACAACGCGATGCAGACCGGTGTTTTGCAGGCGGCCAACACTTCGTCATCGTCATTTGTTAGCTATCGCATCTACGAACAGGTCAGCTGCTATACGCCAGCGGGCGACGTTGCCCTGTGGTTCATGTACCAGCCATTGCTGATGAACAAATCCACCTTCGACGGGCTGAATGAAGATCAGCAAGCTGCATTGCTTGCCGCGTCTGAAAAGGCACAGACTTACTATCTGGAAGAAGCCAAGAAGCAGGACGCAAACTCGGCCAAAGTCTTCGCCGAAGCGGGCGTCGAGATCGCCGAAATGAGCGCCGAAGACTTCGAAGCATGGCGCGCTCTGGCGCAGGAAACATCCTATAAGGCGTTCGTGGAAGAAGTCCCGGACGGGCAGGAGCTGCTGGACAAGGCTCTGGCGGTCGAGTGACCCTCTCTCGCTTGGGCGGCCCCGCTGCCGCCCGGCACTGATCTCAGTTCTGATCTTCAGACGTAATTGCATCTCAATCACTAGGAGACGCAAATGGCTGGCCATAGCTCTGCCGTTGCTTCCCATACCGGGAACAATCCCTTCCTTCGCCTTGTCGCAGCACTTTCAACACTGGCCGGATGGTGTTCCGCAGCCATGATCGTTGCTGCCGTCGCCATCACCTGCCAAATGATCGTCGTGCGTTTTGTCCTGAATGGCTCGACCATCTGGCAAACCGAAGCGGTCATCTATCTTGTCATCGCCGCCACCCTCGTCGGTCTACCTTATGTGCAACGCCTGCGCGGGCATGTGAATGTCGACCTGATCCCGATCTCGCTGGCCCCGCGCCCCCGCTATTTTATGGCGATCCTGACCTCGGCCCTGTCCATCGCCATCGTCTCGGTCATGCTGTTCTACGGCTACGAGTATTGGCACTTCGCATGGGAGCGTGGCTGGAAATCCGACACCGTATGGGGTGTGCGCCTGTGGATTCCCTACCTGTCCATCCCGGTCGGCTTTGGATTGCTGCTGCTTCAGCTGATTGCTGACCTCGTCGCCGTCCTGCTTGGCATCGATAAACCCTTTGGTCTGGAGTAAAGCCGATGGACCCCCTTCTGCTCGGCGCCATTGTCGCCATCGCCACCATCCTTGTTCTGTTTTCGGGCGTGTCGGTCGCCATCGGTTTGCTGATCGTTTCAGCCGGGTTTCTGATTGTCTTCGACGGCCCGCGTTCGCTGGAACTGATGCCTGAGATTTTGTTCGGAAAGCTGGATAACTTTGCCCTTCTGTCGATCCCGATGTTTATCATCATGGGGGCGTCCATCGCGTCGACGAGGGCCGGAGCCGACTTGTACGAAGCCTTGGAACGCTGGCTGACCCGTGTACCCGGAGGGTTGGTCGTATCCAACCTTGGCGCCTGCGCTTTGTTCGCAGCCATGTCCGGATCTTCACCTGCCACATGTGCCGCCATCGGCAAGATGGGCATCCCCGAGATGCGCAAGCGCGGCTATCCCGACGGCGTTGCCGCAGGTTCCATCGCTGCAGGTGGTACGCTTGGTATCTTGATCCCGCCCTCCGTCACCATGATCGTCTACGGCATCGCCACCGAGACCTCGATTGGTCGCCTGTTTTTGGCCGGCGTGATCCCCGGCCTGATGCTGGTTGGTCTGTTCATGGCCTGGTCGCTTTATTCGACCTGGAAATCCGGTGACGCCACCCGTCTGGGGTCTGGTAGCTACACCTGGCGCGAGCGTTTCGAGATCCTACCGCGGGTTCTACCCTTCCTCGGCATCATTCTGGGTGTGCTTTACGCCATGTATGGCGGTATCGCCACGCCGTCGGAAACCGCTGCTGTCGGCGCCCTGCTCTGCCTGCTGATCGCGATGATCATCTACAAGCTGTGGAACCCCAAGGACATCTGGGTCGTGCTGCGCGACAGCACCAAGGAAAGCGTGATGATCCTGTTCATCATCGCCGCTGCCGGTGTGTTCTCCTACATGCTCAGCTCGCTGTTCATCACTCAGGCGATTGCCGAGTGGATCGGTACGCTGGACGTGAACCGCTGGGTTCTGATGGGTGCGGTCAACGTGTTCCTGCTGATCGCCGGGTTCTTCTTGCCGCCCGTCGCTGTGATCCTGATGGCGGCACCGATCCTGCTGCCGATCATCACCACCGCTGGCTTCGATCCGATCTGGTTTGCGGTTGTACTGACAATCAACATGGAGATTGGCCTGATCTCGCCCCCTGTCGGCCTGAACCTCTATGTGATCAACGGCATTGCGCCCGACATCTCGCTGAAGACCATCCTGACAGGCTCTCTCCCCTTCGTGGCCTGCATGGTGATCGCGATTGTCCTGCTGTGCTTGTTCCCCGGTCTGGCCACCTGGCTGCCTGACCTGGTGATGGGAGCGGCAGTATGACCCTGCTGGCGGATCTTCTGTCCACCGTGTTCGAGCGACGCTATCGCCGCTCGAGCGTGGCGGCCCTCGATGGTCGCCCGCTGACCGAACTGGCCGATGCGCTAGTTGGGTCAGCGGGTGAGACCTCGGGGCTGGCGCTGGCTGAGGAAATCCTAACCCGGTTCGACACTCTGTGTGACGAGGAAAAGCTGGAGTTCTTCCGCTATATCGCCTCAGCCATGAATATTGACCCCGAGGCGGTGCGCTCGTCGCTGGATGAATACGAACGCGACCCCTCGAAAGCGACCTATCGCAGCTTTGCGGCTGCGGTGGAACCGGCCCGACAGGAATTGATCCGCCGGTTGAACCGCGTACCCGGTGCCACCGGCGCACTGGTACAGATGCGTGCAGATCTGCTGCGGCTGGGCGGCAAGGAACCGGAACTGCAGGCGCTGGATTTGGATTTCCGGCATCTATTCGCCAGCTGGTTCAACCGTGGCTTTCTGGTGCTGCGCCCGATCAACTGGGAAAGCCCGGCGCATATTCTCGAAAAGATCATTGCTTATGAGGCAGTCCACGCCATCGACAGCTGGGATGACCTGCGCCGCAGGCTCGAGCCAACCGACCGGCGCTGTTTCGCCTTCTTCCACCCTGCAATGCCCGATGAGCCATTGATCTTTGTCGAAGTGGCGCTGAACCAAGGCATCCCGGGCTCGGTTCAGGCGCTGCTCGCCGAAGACCGCGATCCGCTGCCGCAAGATCAGGCGGATACGGCTGTGTTCTACTCGATCTCGAACTGTCAGGCCGGGTTGGCCAGCATCTCGTTCGGCAACTCGCTGATCAAGCAGGTGGCCTCGGATATGGCAGCGGAACTGTCGGGATTGAAAACCTTTGTCACCCTGTCGCCCATTCCGGGTCTGACCAAGTGGCTTACGCAGGAAAACACCGAATGGGACGTCGAAAAGCCCGATCAGATGAAGGCGCTCGCGGCGCATTACCTGCTGAACGCAAAGGGCCGGGGCAACATGCCTTTCGACCCGGTGGCGCGGTTCCATCTTGGCAACGGTGCGCTGGTTCATGCGGTTCATGCGGATGCCGATACGTCGGACAAGGGCCGGGCACAGTCCGGCGGCACCATGGTCAACTATCTCTATGACCTCAGCCGCGTGGCGCAGAACCACGAACAATTTGCCAATACCCGCGAGGTGAACGCCTCGACTGAGGTCAAATCGCTTGCCGCGTCCGCCTCTTTCACATCGACACAGGAAAGGTAATCCCTATGGCCAATCCTCTCTATGACGGTTTGTTCGGCGCTCACGCCGCCAAAGACACACCTTTTTTGCATCTGCTCGACGGTTCGGTGATAACGCATCAGGACTTTTTAAGCACCGCAGCGCAGATCGCCCACCTGACCACACAAATAGGCCTACAGCCCGGCGACCGGGTTGCGGCGCAGATCGAGAAATCAACAGAAGCGCTGGCCCTCTATGCCGCCTGCGCGCAGGCAGGTCTGGTGTTTTTACCCTTGAATACCGCCTATACCGTCGATGAGCTGACCTACTTTATTGAAAACAGCGGTGCCTCGCTGATTGTCTGTGACGCCAAAAGTGAAGAGAAACTTGCCCCCATTGGCGCGCAACTGAGCGCGGGCGTAGAGACCCTGAACGCGGATGGCAGCGGTAGCCTGATGGAAAAGGCATCGGCAATGCCTGTCAGCTTCGACACTGTCGATCGGGACGGCGAGGATTTGGCGGCGTTCCTCTACACATCGGGCACCACGGGCCGGTCCAAAGGCGCGATGTTGACCCAGAACAACCTGTTGTCGAATGCCGAAACGCTCGTTGAAGAATGGCGTTTCAAATCCGACGATGTGCTGCTGCACGCGCTGCCGATCTTTCACACTCACGGACTGTTTGTTGCAACCAATGTGTCACTGGCTGCGGGCAGTAGCATTATATTCATGCCCAAGTTCGATCTGGACGAGATTATCCGTCAGATGCCTCAGGCCACGACGATGATGGGCGTGCCCACTTTCTACACACGCCTGTTGGATGACAGTCGGTTCACAAAGGAACTGACCGAACATATGCGCCTGTTTGTTTCCGGTTCCGCGCCCTTGCTAGCCGAAACGCATGTGCAGTTCGAACAGCGCACCGGACACCGCATACTCGAACGCTATGGCATGACTGAAACCAACATGAATACGTCAAACCCTTATGAAGGGGAGCGTCGCGCAGGCACCGTCGGGGTCCCTCTGCCCGGGGTTGAGCTGAAAATCTGCGACTCTGATGGCAACGCTCTTTCGCAGGGCGAGATTGGAGAGATCGAGGTACGTGGACCAAACGTATTCAAAGGTTATTGGCAAATGCCGGAAAAAACCGCGGCCGAGCTACGCGAGAACGGCTTTTTCATCACCGGCGATCTGGGCCGGATCGATGAAGAGGGCTACGTCCAGATCGTAGGCCGAAACAAAGACCTTATCATCTCAGGCGGCTACAACATCTACCCCAAGGAGATTGAACTTGTGCTGGATGACCAACCCGGCGTTCTGGAAAGCGCCGTCGTCGGCGTCCCCCACCCAGACTTCGGAGAAACGGTTCTTGGCGTGATTGTCGCGGAACCGGGCGAGACCCCCAACCTTGAAGAGATGCAGGCAGCGGTGTGCAACAGCCTCGCGCGGTTTAAACACCCCCGGAAGTTGATCCTGATGGATGAGCTTCCCCGCAACACCATGGGAAAGGTTCAAAAGAACATCCTGCGCGACCAGTACAAGGATATGTTCATGGCCGCATGAGAGGCTACCGTTTTTCCGATCAAGCAATGCAACGTCGGGGTAACTGCGGCTTGCTCCACGTTCGCAAAAGCCCTGCGCGATAAAAACGTTAGAGGCGACTTAGGCAAGTCCGTCGAAGCGTCTTTGCCCTATGACCAGTCAATCACCCTTCCGTCGAGGAATGCTTCGGTTTTTTAACTAGTTCTTGAGCGGTGGAATGGTTGGTTTACAGCGGGTCAAAGATTCTTGCAGTAAACCGGCGTTGCGCCAGAGCCTCGGTTGCACCAAGCAAAACAAACAGGCGGCCTCAAAGGCCGTTTTCCCAAAGTTAAACGTTTTGTATCTCCTTCAGGTCGGGTAAAGCGCAGCCCGACAGTTGTTGCTTTTTGGGTCAGGCGACGGGAGTTTATTCCACTGCCATTGGGGGCAGGATCCGGAAATCTCTGATGCTGTCAGGTTTCATCTCGATCGAGAACCCGGGCTGCGCCGGCGCCAAATAGGCTCCTTTCTTCACCACGCATGGGTGGATAAAGTGCTCATGCAGGTGATCGACATACTCGATCCGCTTGCTGTCCTTCTCACCCGAGATCGCGACGTAGTCGATCATCGACATATGCTGGACGTATTCGCACAGGCCCACGCCCCCGGCATGCGGCCAAACCGGTAGATCGTACTTCGCCGCCATCAGCATGACCGCGAGCACCTCGTTCAGCCCACCCATCCTGCAGCTGTCGATCTGAACAATATCGATCGCGCCTTCCTTGATGAACTGCTTGAACATGATCCGGTTCTGGCACATCTCGCCCGTCGCCACCTTGACCGGCGCGACGCCTTCACGGATCGCCTTGTGGCCGAATACGTCATCAGGGCTTGTGGGTTCTTCGATGAAGAAGGGCCGTGCAAAAGACAGCGCCTTGACCCAGTCAATCGCCTGATCGACTTCCCAAACCTGATTGGCGTCGATCATGATGTTCATGTCTTCGCCCAGCACTTCACGCGCGATGGTCAGGCGGCGAATGTCGTCATCCAGATCGCGGCCCACTTTGAACTTGGTGTGGGTAAAGCCCGCCTCCTTGGCCTCCTGACATAGACGGCGCAGCTTGTCGTCGGGATAGCCCAGCCAGCCCGCCGAGGTGGTGTAGCAGGGATAGCCCTCATCCTTCAGTTTGGCGATGCGCTCCGCTTTGCCCGGTTCAGTGGCACGGAGCATCGCCAGCGCCTCATCCGGAGTGATCGCATCGGTCAGGTAGCGGAAGTCTATCAAGCGCACGATTTCTTCGGGGCTCATCTCGCTGACCAGTTGCCAGACAGGTTTTCCCGCTTCTTTGGCCCACAGATCCCACGCGGCGTTCACGACCGCGCCGGTCGCTAGGTGGATCGCCCCCTTGTCGGGACCAATCCAACGCAGTTGGCTGTCGCCGGTGATATGACGCCAGAACCGGCCCATATCGTCGGTGATCCAGTCCAGCTCCAGCCCTTTGACCAACGCACCGAGGGCTTGGATCGCGGCCACACAGATCTCATTGCCGCGGCCAATGGTGAAGGTCAGCCCGTGGCCCTCATGCGCGCCGTCGGTTTCCAGCACCACATAGGCCGCCGAGTAGTCGGGGTCGGGGTTCATCGCATCCGACCCGTCCAGACTGTCCGAAGTCGGAAACCGAAGGTCCTCGGTCCGAATGCCGGTAATCCGGGTCACTTGCTGGCCTCAACGGTTTGGCGCTGAACGCCCAACCCTTCGATCCCCAGCTCCATCCGGTCTCCGGGTTTCAGATAGGTTTGCGGGTCCTGCCCCATACCCACGCCCGGAGGCGTCCCCGTCGAGATCACATCACCCGGCTGCAATGACATGAACTGCGACAGGTGCGAGATCACTGTCGCAACATCAAAATGCATCGTTCTGGTCGAGCCGTCCTGATACCGATGCCCGTTCACCTCAAGATACATCGGCAGGTTCTGCGGGTCCGACACCTCATCACGCGTCACCAGCCATGGGCCGATGGGGCCAAACGTGTCGGCGGACTTGCCCTTGACCCACTGGCCCGAGCGGTGCAGCTGGAAGTCGCGTTCCGACAGATCGTTGACCACGCAATAGCCCGCGACATGGTCCAGCGCGTCCTCGACGGAGACGTATTTTGTATGCTTGCCGATCACCACACCCAGTTCGACCTCCCAATCGGTTTTGACTGAGTTGCGGGGGATTTCCACAGTGTCATCAGGCCCCATGATCGCCGAGGTCGCCTTGAAGAAGATCACCGGTTCTTCGGGCAGGGCCATGCCAGATTCAGCAGCGTGGTCGGCATAGTTCAGGCCGATGCAAATGAACTTGCCCACATGCCCGACACAGGCTCCAATGCGCGGGGTACCTTCGACCACGGGCAGAGCATCCAAATCCAACGCACGCAGGGCATCAAGCCCGGCATCCGACAACGCGTCGCCCGCGATATCGTCAACGACACCCGACAAATCGCGGATCGCACCGTTTTCATCCATAAGGCCGGGTTTTTCTTGTCCAACCGGACCGTAACGCAGCAGTTTCATCTCAAATCTCCCTGATCAAACGGTCCAGCCGCCATCGATGGCGAAGGTCTGTCCGGTGGTGAATGCGGTCTCATCGCTGGCCAGATAGACGGCCAAGGCGGCAACCTCGTCTGCGTGGCCGATACGGCCCATGGGCTGGCGCGCGATGAAGTCTTTCATCGCTTGCTCGTAGTCGCCGGTGGCGCGCAGGCGGTCGTGCAGGCTGGGGCTGTCGACTGTGCCGGGGCAGATCGCGTTGCAGCGGATGCCTTGCGTGATGAAGTCGGCGGCGATGGACTTGGTCAGGCCAATCACGGCCGCTTTGGACGCACAATACGAGAAACGGTTCGGCACACCTTTGATCGACGAGGCGACCGAGGACATGTTGATGATCGAGCCACCGCCATTCTCCAACATGCCGGGCAGAACCAGCTTTGCTAGCCGGTACATTGCCTTGACGTTCAGATCAAAGCTGAAATCCCATTGGTCATCGTCACATTCAAGGATCGAACCGGCCCCAACAAACCCCGCGCAGTTGAACAGCACGTCCAGTGCTCCAGTGGTTGCGACGACCTCGGCCACAGCGTCTGCATCGGTGACGTCCAGCTTCAGAGCCGTCACACCCTCGATGGCAGCCAGTTCGGCAAGCGTTGCATCGTTGATGTCGCATGCAATCACCTGCGCGCCTTCTGCAACATATTTCTCGACGCTGGCGCGGCCAATGCCCTGCCCTGCGGCGGTTATCAATGCTTTTTTTCCGGCCAGACGGCCCTGTGGTTTGGTCATGTCGTCCTCAATCCGTATGATAAACTTCAGTACTGGGTGCCCATTGTTTGTTTCCGCTGCGGCACAGATCAGTGGCATGTGTAGGGCCATCAGGAATTTCACGCAGGTGATGGCATTCTACGCCTTGGTTTGACGCATCAAATTCAGCCATGAGAAAACGTTCCCGAACCTCCGGCGCTTACAGCCAGCTTATTGATCTTGTTAGTTGGGAAACTCGCAATTGCACCAACGGTCTCAATGTTTTCGCAGCCATTTGTGACCAGGAAACCGTGATTGTCGGACCAGCCGTCGCGCGTGACCGACCCCAACGACTGGATCGTCACGCCGACAGTGCCCGCGGCCTTGGATGATTCTGGATCATTGGAGGATCCGGCCCGGCCTTGCCACTCCTGGTTAGGTGAGATACTTCCCTTGATCAGGCCCTGACCCAAATTACCCCTCATCTTCGACGAGGTGCCTGTAGCAGTTGTTTGCGCCTCATCGATGCCAATCAAAATCGGCAATGCGCGCCGGCCGGCGTTCAGCCTCAAGATGCACTTATCGCTGTCGGCCACAGCCACCTTATGGGGCTGGTAAACGAGAGCTTCGTAAGTAATTACATCATTTGTGCCGTAGAAGATCGCCTGATCCTTCACCTGCGGCCAGGCTTCGGAGACGGTTAGAGCCTCGTTGTATTGCGCTTTATTCATTGCAGCCTGTTTCGCGCCTTCGGAGTTCGACTTGAGGCAGCCCAGCTCCAGAAAGTCAAACCGCGCGCACTGCAGCATCAGAAGCTCGCCGTTCTTGGCAGGGGCACTAATATTGTCTGGCGCGAATTTGGCAATTGTGTCTTCCGAAGCTAAACCGCTTAGGTCGACATTCAGACCTTGGATTTGCTGTCCACCAATCAGCTTGGGTTCAAAAACAACATCGGGGAGAGATATCCGGTTCGATTCGGCGTGCACTGCGCCTGCGGCCAGAATGACGCAGCTTACAAGCAATCCATTGATTGTATGGGTCGATTTTGTCACGTGCTTCTCCCTGATCTCGGTTTGCGACTCTCCCACATCGCTGCAATTTGCATTTAAAACTTTAATTTACAAATAAATCAACATTGACTCGCGCTACAAATTCAAGTCACTTTGCCCACGCATTCGCCCGCAAGCGCGAATTGGGAGGAATACGTGTCAGCAACTTCAGAGAAATATCGTGCCCCTGCCCTAGAGAAGGGTTTGGACATCATCGAGTTGCTATCGCTGCATGCCGACGGACTGGCGCAAGGTGACATTGCACGCGCTCTGGACCGGTCCCAAAGCGAAATCTACCGCATGCTGTCCACACTGGTGCGACGCGGTTATGTGATCCGGTCCTCTGACGATGATCTCTATTCGCTCAGCCTGAAAATGTTTGCGATTTCGCAAAGGTATCCTCCGGTCGAGCGGTTGCTTGAGATGGCGACACCCAAAATGCGGGCCGTAACGCGAAAGGCCTGGCAATCCTGCCATATGGGTATGGAGAGCAATGGAGACATAGTTGTTGTCGCCTCGATTGCCTCTCCCGGGAACTGGGGTTTGGCATTGCGCGTCGGAACCGTGATTGGCCTTGGGAATACCGGCACCGGCCGTGTTCTTGCAGCTTTTCGCAGTGACGTTGACCTCGACCAGCTGCTGGACAATCACAGGCTTGCGCAAGGCGAGCCCGAATTTGACGTCGTTGAATTCAGGGAACATGTCGCCCGCATACGCGAATTGGGCTATGAGAGAATGCCATCAGCCACAGCGGTTGGGGTGACGAACCTCGCCTACCCAGTGCTGGACCATGAAGGACATGCAATCAGTGTCGTGAACTGTCCATTTTTGGAAAGGATTGATCAGCTTGAAGTTCCGGGAATTGAAGACGTGCATCAACTCTACAAGTCTTTGGCGGAAGAATTGACCGATTTCTATACGGGCAAGTCGTAAGCCTGACCTACAAGTCACTTGTCACAAAGGGAAAAGGTCAAGCAAGCTGGTCCATGTCCGTTCTGATCCATGTGCGAAGAGGCTGTTTTCGCCAAAAACTCGCATCTTTAGACAAGAGATGCGTCCTCTTTGGTTTTGTTGGCCAAAAGACCGCCAACTGTGATGAGACCAGCGCCAATCCAACCCCACAAATCGGGCAAGGTATTCCAGATCAAATATCCGAAGAATACTGCCCAGAGCATTCCGGAATACTCAATCGAGGCCAGCGTACTAATTGGTGAGAAGGAACATGCTGACGTTCTGAAATACACACACAAAGCGCCACAAACACCCAGCAAGCCAACGAGCCAGAGGTCGGAAGAACTTGGAACGTAGCTCCCATAGGGAACCAAAACAGCGGCTGCGGCAAAGACCATGAGATACTCATATCCAGCGATTGCTTCCGGTGTATCCCGTCTTGAAAGGGCACGCGCCGTGATTAAGCCGAGTGCGCTACACAACGCCGCCGCCAATGGAAAAAAGGCTGCCACGTTAAGACCTAGGCCCGGCGGGCGTATTAAAAGTAAAGCGCCCATAGCGCCGGAAACGAGTGCAAGTAGTTGTGGAAGCCCAGGATGTTCCCGAAACACAAGTGAAGACAAGACCATCGAAAAGATAGGCGCGACCATGAAAATCATGGTCACTTCGGCAAGCGGCAAGTTTTGAAGACCGGAAATGAAAAAGTACATTGTGCCTAAGGTCAGCACGCCCCTTGCCATCAATAGCGGCCATCTTGGTGAGGCCAAAGATCTCCAGTTTCGAGGCGCAATAAATACAAAGAAAAACAAAAGTCCAAAGGTGCTTTCGAACAAGATGATCTGAAGCCCGGAATACGTCTCGGATAGCACCTTGGCGACCGCGTCCATCGCAGACATAAAAAACACGCCAAGCGCAAAGTAAGCTGGACCATTGGCGTAGAGTTGCGATGGTTTGAGACGGGCGATCATGACGTGAGCTGATCAAATATCGACGTTCGTTCCAGCCGAAAGCGCGCAGTGAACGGACCAGGTGTGTCGCGTAGAAATGCGTTCATAGACTTAAGCATTTCGATCGCATCAATTTTCTTCAAATTGACCGTATTGTTCTCAAGCCACCGTTCAAGCCGAAGCAATTCATCGGGTTGCACATTGTCCTGTTCGCCGAGGTGCAGCATGTGTTCGTACGAGCGGTTGGAGAAATACTCTTGATCCATAAGATTCAGGAGCTTATCGGCCGTTACTTGAGAAATTAATTTGTTTTCCGAAGCAACTTCAAGTGTTGCTCTGATGTTTACAAGCGGCTCTGACAGCGACGGGTATTTCAGTTCTGCAGGTCCGTGATTTAATGCAACCTCGTCGTCACGCGTCAATAGACCGTCGCGGTATTCCTCAAAGATGCGGCCGACCCCTTTCATGCCAAAACTATGCAGTTCCGCCGCCCGCAACGCGCCCATGCTGGAGCTGCCAAACACGTGTATACCCTGATCAAGCGCCCAGAGTATTTCCTTGTGCAACACGGAGGGTGTGAACTGAAAATAGCCGTCAATTATTCCGATAGCGCGTGGCTTTCGCGCGACCGCATCCAATACATCCCCCTGAGCCGCCGGGGGCAGATATTCAGCGGTCAAAATCTGTTTGGCTTCACTTTCGTGAATGGTGGGGCCGCAGAAAACAAAAACGGTCATTGCATTAACGCTGTCGCATTTTGCGCACGCAGTCCCGGCGTATAGCGTGGGTCGTCATGCGGCCCCTCCAACCCGGGGACGACCACCCGTACAACTGCAATGCGATTGGAGACATAGTCGGCTGTAATGTCAATGAAGCAGGCACCGTCCAGTCCAGCGGCAGTCAACCGCGATTTGAGCCAAACAAGATCTCCCTCGGGAGATTTGCTTTCATACGACTGCCTGGAGTCAAAACTCAGGCATCCAGGTCGGGCAATCGTTTCTTGGAACTTCATCTCAGAGTAGTAGTCCGAATGCAGATCATCACGCGCGCCCGTGATCAAAGTCAGCCGTTCCTGCGCAGCTTCTGTCAGGGCGCGCGAGAGCGCGATCTGCCGACACGGGTGACACCCCGCGCCGACAGATGGGCGCGAGAGAAGTACCGGCACGTTTCCATTTTCACATGCCCATACCAAGTAGGCGGGCACGCCGATTTCCGTCGTCACGTCCCAGATCGCCAAGTTAATGTCGGCGTCCTTGAATTTGTGTAGGGTCTGGCACAAACCGTGGTCTTCGATAGTCAGTTGATCAATCCGACGTGCATCTCGTTCCGGCCACGGCAAACTCGACCATAGCGCAACAGCATCCCGTTCGATCACTTCGCACAAGCCGTGTATCTTTGCCTCGGAAAGTGAGTTCCCCGAGGCCAGACCATTCGAACTCGACAGGAAGAACCCGCTCCCGGGTGGCAGAGGGCGCGTGTAGTTTGTATGTACCAATTCGTAGGGAACCCACACATTTTCCGAACCCACCAACAGTTGCATTTCAATCCAGAGGTTCGGCGCGAAAGGATCAAATTTCATCTCATTGCTTAGCGGCAACTGATCAACTGGCAAAACGCTGTGCGTGTATCTGATATCTTCAAGGCTCGCGAGTATGACAGGAGCCACAATACGTTCTGCGTGGAAAATCTCGATGGACTCCATCACGGCAGAAGCGACCGCAGCGTCATATGTCACGCCCTTCCCCTGAGAAACTGCCATTGATCGCGAGTTTGGCCTGCATACGACGGTTGTCGGTAGCCCAACACGATCAAGCCCTGTGACATCCGCGATACGCGTGATGCCAAAAACCGGAAACAGGTCCCGCAAAAGCTCTACCGTCTGCTTGGGCGAGCGAATGCGATGTGTCCCATCAAAATACTGTTTCAAAACAAGTTCTCACGCGACTGGGAACAACCTATCAGTGCGCGCAATGACGATTCTTACTGCGCGACACGAATGTTGGCTCAAAGGCTTGAGCCAACACTCAAACACGTTGCTTTGACTGGTTTTAAGCAGTTGGTTGAATCTTCGCCCCGACTTGGGCCGGATCAATCTTTGCTCCCAGTTGAGACGGATCAATTTTGGCTCCGTGTTGGCCTGGATCAATCTTGGCGCCAATTTGACCTGGATCGATCTTGGCCCCGATTTGGCCCGGATCAATCTTTGCACCCAGCTGAGACGGGTCAATTTTGGCTCCATGCTGGCCGGGGTCAATCTTGGCCCCGACTTGCGAAGGGTCACCGTAGCATACGTCTTCGGCAGCGATCGCAGATTGGCGACGTGCAGAATTGGTACCGCGCTGAGCATAAACTCCGGATTGATCGATAGTGATCAGACGGCCATCAGGCGCACGAACAGTTCTTTTGTTTTCAAACATTTAATTTCTCCCTTTGTTGGAATCTTCGTTCTAATTTGTTTTGCACTTCAAGAACCAGAGCGCGCCATTCCCTAACACAGAACTTGCATGATCACCAAGGCGCATGACGGGCGCTTTCCCAGATGAGTTGGAATGAGAACCTACGTTCAGACCAGTAGGAAAAGCATCGGTTTGACAGACTTTGGAGCTGCAAGCATGCTCAACCCCAAAGCAAAACTTGTTGTTTGGTGCTCCTTCATTGCCTGGCGAATTTCGGCACTATCGGCCGAAACGGGGTCGTCAAGTATGGCCGGGCGCGACCTAGGTTTCTAGTAGTGGTCGTGGTCTGCGCAGTCGTTACTCATTCTATTGGAAGCTCTGTTTGCGGCAAAAGCGCAGACCACAATGCAGAACAATTGCATGTCGTCCCAGCCGATGAACCAAACGTTTTTTGATGGACGCAATAGGCAATAATTGTAGGCACTTAACAGTCTCTCCTGCCTGATACGCGATCTTCTTGATTGGCCCTAAGGGAGATCAACGCCGACTGGTCAAAGAGACAGTGCGCCGTCTTAGAAACTCGAGCAGATCCCGTGGATTGCCGGCCCGTTTTTCAATCTCGTCTCTCTAGATAGGGTCACCGACGATCGGGCGCTGGGGTTTGTCCAAGGCATGCCGCACTTCGTACAAAAGCAACCCTTGGCGCAGCGTGGCGGAGACATTGCTGGCGATTTGATATGCGCGACTGTTGCGTCCGGGAAAACGAATGGGGACAACTGTGGCCCCAGAGCGCTGGATAAGTTTGGCTGTAAAGGGATTCCATTCGCGTTCGATCGCAGGGCCCCACCAACTGTTCGACGAGGCAACAACCCCGGAAGGGAACAATGCGATCAACCCTCCGTTCGCAAGATGCTCCATAGCTTTTCGGCGCATCTCAAGGCTCTTTTCGAGAGCGTCGGGTTCATGATCAAAGGGGACCGGGATCATGAACTGGTCAATCTCAAGGACACCCGTCAGCAGAGACCGCGTTAGAATTTTGTAGTCGGTTCGGACATGACCGATCAATTCCGCCAGGATCATGCCGTCGACAAGTCCGTGCGGGTGATTGGCGACAACCACCACGGGCCCTTTGCTCGGGATTTGACGAATTTCTTCATCGGGCGTTAGCAGCGCGATGCCCATCACCTTGAGGGCCTGGCCCCAGAAGGGTTGCCCAGCGGGAACACCCATTGCCTCGAATTTTCGGATGCGACGCAACAAATGGAATTTGCTTGTAGCCAGCTCAATCGCTTTGATCGCCCATCGCTGAACCGGGTTGCTGAATGTGGATGCATAAGACAAGCGGCGGCGATCATAGGGCTGCTCGCTAAGGTTTGTTCCGTCGCTCTGGCCAAGCAACAGCCGAGTCTCTTTGTCCGGGCGGCCAGTACCGGGTCTTTTGAGGGATTGAGACCCCTTGCCCCTCATCGAAGGATGAAGACCGAACACGGCGCGCGGCGTGAAATACGCGACGCCGTCGAGCCCAGAAGATAGTCCCTAACGCCGGGTTTGTGAGAACCGACAATAACCAAATCAACATGGTTTTCACGGGCATACTCCGCTACTTTCAGGCCCGGTTTGCCGGTGATGACTTCGGTCGAGATGTCTTCCGCGCCGCTCGCAAGGCGATCCAGTTCGTCCTTGATACGCGCTGTCAGGTGGTTTTCGGGTTTCGACTCCACGAATTCGGCGACGAAACCGGGTATGTCTTCCAGCACTGTCATCAAGGTCATCCGGCCGTCTTCGGCAAGCAGACGGCGCCCAGCGGCGATTTTGTTGGCGACGACGCCTTCGTGGTCCAGAGCGACCGGGATCAGAATGTGCTTGTACATAGTCAGTTCCTTTGTCGATTTAGGGGGCGTTTGTGGCGGCCGTGCCGCGGGAAACGATCATCTTGGCGGCCTCAGACATTTGCACGCGCGAGTTCGCGAGCCAGATCAAGATATTGACCGGGAACCGCTATGCCATGCGCCTGCGCGCTGCTGATCGACTCTGCAAGCCGATCCCCCGGAAGCCGTGCGCCTTCGAGGCTTTCGATGGCCGTTAGCACCATTTCGAGACGGTCCGTGAAGGCGTCCAGATTGTTTGGGCTCATAGCAATCAGGAACTGTCCGGACCCTGGAGAAGGCCCCTCTGCGTCAAAAAAAGAAGCCACGCCCAAGCTGGGGTTCGCACCGGTGAAAACCGACGCGAGAACCTCAACCATCAAGGCAAGCACGGTTCCCTTTGCCCCTCCGGCGGGGGCCATAGAACCAGCCAATGCGGCGGCTGGGTCGGTTGTGGGTTGGCCGTCTTTGTCAAAGGCCCAATCCGGTGGGATGGGCTGGCCTGTCTTGTTGGCATGCATGACCTTGCCGCGCGCAACATGCGACAGCGCCAGATCAATCACCAGCGGCGGCGCGTCGCGTCGCGGCGCTGCAAAGGCAATGGGGTTGGTGCCAAAAACCGGACTCGCGGCGCCCCAAGGGGCGATTGCCGGAGGGGCATTGGCAAACATCAAGCCAACAAGGCCCTCAGCGGCGAGCTTTTCGACCTGCACCGACAACGTCCCCGCGTGATGCGAGTTTTTGATCGACATCGTTGCTGTGCCGTACGAACGCGCCACGCTTATGCCCTCTGAGATGGCGTGATCCAGCGCTGGGTACGCAAACCCGAAATCGGCGTCAGTGGAGATCGCAGTTTGACTAGTCAGGCGAGAAGTAATGTTTGCGTCCCGGTTTATCTTTCCGCTACGCACCTGCGCGACATAGTCCCCGAGACGCGAAAAACCGTGACCCGCCTGGCCTTCGGCTTCTGCCGCCGCCAGCGCATTGGCGACGGACTCAGAGTGTTCCTTAGAAACCCCCTGAGCCATCAATGCACCCGAAATGAGGGCCTTGGCCTCGGAAAGGCTGATGTTTTCCATATGTGCCATGGTTTTATCTTTGGGTGGGGCGGCACCTTGGCGCCGCCCCTGCCAGATCTAGGCGCTGCGATAAAGCTTGGTCATCGAGAATTCGCGATGGCCAAGTGCTTCGGCGGCTGTGTTGCGGCCATTGGCTGTGCGGCGGATCATGTCGATCAGTGCATCGCCCGCTTCGTCAATGGTCTGTTCCCGACGCAGGATGCCCGACACGTCGACGTCCACGTGCTCGCCCATCGTACGCACAGTCCGAGGGTTCGCGGTGATCTTGATAACCGGAACAATCGGGTTGCCCACCACATTGCCTTGACCCGTGGGGAAGGTGTGGATGACAGCGCCACCGGCCGCCATCAGGGTCACACATTCTGCCGCGGCCGAGGAACTGTCCATGAAGTAAAGCCCTGCGCCCGAGCTTGGCGCTTCGGCGGCATCGAGGATGTCGATATATTGCGAGGTCCGACCGATCTTCTCGAGGTTGCCCAAAGCTTTTTCCTCAATCGTGGTCAGGCCGCCTTCGATGTTACCTTTGGTCGGCTGGGAATCCGACAGGTCATCGGTCTGATGCGCAAAGATCACGTCGTCCTGATAGGCTTTCCACATCTTGTACCAACGCTCACCCACTTCTTCGTTGATCGCGCGTTTCTGGCAGATGTGTTCAGCGCCGGTGATCTCGGAGGTTTCGCCGAAAAAACCGGTGATGCCCTCGGGCAGCAGCTTGTCGTACATATTGCCAACCGTCGGGCAGGACCCCAAACCGGTGGTGGTGTCAGACTCACCGCATTTGGTCGAGATCCAAAGCTCGTTCAGCGCGCATTCTTCGCGCTGGTATTCCGAGGTCAGATGCACAAATTCCTTCGCGGCCCAGCTGGCCTGACGAATGGTTTCAAAATCCCCTTTCTGCTCGATCGAGAATTCGGCAACGGGTTTGCCGGTTTCGCGAATGCCGTCCGCAATCCGCTTGGTCCAACCGGGCTCAATACCGATCACGACAACAGCGGCCACATTGGGGTTCGCCCCGGTGCCAATCATGGTCCGGAAGTGCAGCTCCAGATCCGCGCCAAACTGTAGGCGGCCATAGGCATGCGGGATGGCAAGCGTGCCTTTGACGTTGTTAGCAACGGCTTCGCACGCTGCGTTTGATATATCGTCGACCGGCAGGATAACCACGTGGTTACGAACGCCGACACGGCCATTCTCACGACGGTAAGCATGCACAGACATATTTTTGAAATCGAGTGCCATGAAGAGGACTCCTTACCAGCGCTTCGTTTTGCAATTGTGGGTGTGG
The DNA here is from genome assembly GCF_056538485.1 of Ruegeria sp. BG3. Taxonomy (NCBI): domain Bacteria; kingdom Pseudomonadati; phylum Pseudomonadota; class Alphaproteobacteria; order Rhodobacterales; family Roseobacteraceae; genus Ruegeria; species Ruegeria sp. BG3. Next base: position 327,359 of record NZ_JBQFTE010000003.1, read on the forward strand.
ACGTGACTGCCCTTGGGGATGTCAGCGATGATCTTGCCGATATCCTCGCCGTATTTGATCGCGGTATCGCCGTCCTTGAAGTCTTTCAGCGCGATCTTGTGGCCGATTGGCACATCAGCGCCTGATGTCAGGCGGAAGGTCGAATTGTCATGGGTTACGCAGACCAGCATATCGGTGCCGGCCGTCAGGCCCTCGACCACGACAACACCGACATTGTCGGCATGTTCGTGGACGAGCAAGTGGGGGATTTCAGCCATTTGTAGTCTCCTCAGGCGTCAGGTTTTAGAATGATTTTCGGGGCCGCGACGCGCCCTGCCAGAATGTCTTCGAAGGCATGCGCGCCATCTGACAACGGGCGGCTTTCCACCCAGTCCAGCGCGCCCAGCCTGCCATCGAACATGGCTGCGGCGGTGTCGCGGAAATCTTGTGCGGTATAGGTGTATGTGCCGATAAAGGTGATTTCCTGCAGCGTCATGCGACGCACATCCAGGCCGCCAGTATCTTCACCCAGGCCGATATGCAGAACCACACCTCCAGGCTTGGCAGCGGCAGAGGCAGCTGCCCTTGTTGCCGCAAATCCGACTGCGTCGACAACAACAGGGAATTCGTCCTGAACCTCCTTGGCGACTTGCATTCCGCAGGTGGCGGCGAGGTATTCTCGGCGGATGTCATTTCTATCGACGACTACAACTTCGTCAAAGTCCATCGCTTGCAGGGATAAAGCGGCGGCCACTCCAATTGCGCCGCCACCAATGACAAGCGCTTGGCGCGGTTCCGATGGATGCAGCGCCTCAACGCCAAGTCGGGCCGCATGCCAGCCGACGGCGATGGGTTCGGCCAGTGCTGCCTTGGCCAGTGAAACATCGTCAGGCACTGTGACCAGATTGGCTTCGGGGATCCGCACAAGCTCGGCAAAGGCGCCCTCGCGCGGGGGCATCGAGATTATCTGCCGCGTCGGACACAGGTTTTCACGTCCGGAAACACAGGCAGGACAGGCACCGCAATTGACCAGAGGGTTGATCGTCACACGCTCACCTGCGCGAGGTCCGTCAACTATGGTACCAGCCGCTTCGTGCCCAAGGATAAGAGGGGCCGGGCGACGGTTGTCGTGCCCCAGATAGGCATGCATGTCCGAACCACAGATGCCCACGCTTTCCACCCGGATCAGCGCCTCGCCCAGCTGTGGGGTTGGGTCCCTGGTCTCTTCGTAAGACAGGGCCTTAACGTCGGTATAAACAAGAGCTTTCATTTGGCGGTGAACCCTCCGTCCAGCATCAGGAGTTGGCCGGTCACGTAGCGAGAGGCTTCTGAACACAGAAAGAGCAGAGGCCCATCGAGATCTCCGAGCGCCCCGTTGCGGCCAATGCAAGTTTGAGCTGCGTTACGTTCGGCGCGTTCGGGATCAGCAAAGACCGCCGCAGTCAGTTCGGTCTCAAAAAAGCCCGGGCCAATCGCATTTGTGTTGATCCCCGCAGACGACCACGCCTCGGCCATGGCGCGGGTCATCTGGGCCACGCCACCCTTTGAAGCGCCATAGGGAAGTCCGTTTGGAAAGGCGCGGAAGGACTGCAGCGAGGCAAAGTTGATAATCCGCCCCCAGCCTTTCGCCTTCATGGCCGGGACGAAAGCCTTGCTCAGGAAGAACGGGGCGGAGAGGTTGACCGCAAGGGTCGCGTTCCAAATCTCTGGTGACAGCTCCTCGGCAGGCAGTCTTGGGTTGAGGCCCGCAGCGTGAACAACAATATCCGGCGCACCGAACGGAGCAGCGATTTCGCACACGAGCTCCGGTTGGTTTTCAAGATCGGCCACATCGCCAGCGACGACGGCAACGTTTCCGCCCATCTCGTCCGCCCAGCTTGCCAAGGCTTCGGCGCGGCGGGCAACGCCCACCACCCTTGCGCCAGAGTTTGCCAAGATCGTTGCCGCTTGTTGTCCGAGGCCAGAACTGGCCCCGGTCACAACGGCCACGCGGCCGTCAACGCTGAATAATCGTGAGGAAGACAAGTGTTTTAGCCTTGCGCCGTCAGGTTGAATTCTTCGTTTGGGAAGTACTTCTTCAGGCGGATGTCAGCGGTGCGTGCGTGGCCTTCCATGCCTTCGAGGCGTGCAATCCGTGCGGTCGCTTCAGCGACGGGCTTGGCACCTTCACGGGTCGCGCGCTGCCAAGTCACGATTTTCATGTACTTGTGCACACTCAGGCCACCTGTGTAGCTGGCCGCCCCAGAGGTCGGCAGGACGTGGTTTGTACCCGCCGCCTTGTCGCCAAAGGCCACGGTGGTTTCCTCGCCCAAGAACAGCGAGCCATAGCAGCTGAGGCGATCCAACCACCACTCCAGATCTTCCGCCTGAACCGTCAGGTGTTCGGGTGCATAAGCATCGGAAGTTGCCGCCATTTCCTCTCGGTCCGCGCACAGGATGACCTCCGCATAGTCGCGCCAGGCGGCGGTGGCATTGTCGCGGTTCACTTCTGGCAGATCGGCAATCAGCTCTGGCACCAGCCGCATGACCTCTTCGGCTAGGGCGCGGTCATCGGTGACCAACCAGACCGGCGAGTTATAGCCATGTTCGGCCTGACCTACGAGATCGGCCGCAACCACCATCGGATCGGCTGTTTTGTCGGCCAGTATCAGGCTGTCGGTCGGGCCGGCAATCATGTCGATGCCGACACGGCCGAACAGCATCCGCTTCGCCTCAGCCACGAACTGGTTTCCCGGACCTACGAGAATATTGGCCTTGGGCAAGCCGAATAGGCCAAACGTCATCGCCGCAACGCCCTGAACACCGCCCATGGCCAGGATTTTATCTGCACCACAGATATGTGCTGCATAGATGATGGCAGGCGCGATACCCACGTCGGGGCGTGGTGGTGAACAGGCGACGATGTGCTTGCACCCAGCGACTTTTGCCGTGGTGACGGTCATGATCGCGCTTGCGATATGGCTATACCGTCCACCGGGCACATAGCAGCCTGCAGCATCCACCGGGATTGCCTTCTGCCCCGCAATAAAGCCAGGCACGACCTCGGTCTCAAAATCCTTGACCGTGCCCAACTGCGCTTCGGCGAACTTCTTGACGTTGGCGTGGCTAAACTGGATGTCCTGCTTCAGCTTTTCGGGCACGAGGGCCGACGCAGCCTCAATGGCCTCAGGCGACAACAGAATTTCGCCATCGTAATTATCGAACTTCCGGGCGTAGGCCATGGCTGCCTCATCCCCGCCGGCCTCAATTTCATCAAGAATGTCGCGGACGATTTTCTTGGTTTCCGAAGCATCGCTTTTCGAGGTCAGCGTCGCTTTTTTGAGATATTCTCTCGGCATTGATTGCTTCCTATTTGTAAATATCTGGCAGAAGAACGGTCGAGATCGTCGGCACGTAAGCGATGAACAGGGTGACGATCAGCATGAACAGGACGAACGGAATGGCGCGATAAGCGATCTTTAGGATCGACTCGCCCGTTATTCCTGCGACCACGAAAAGGTTCAGCCCCAAGGGTGGCGTGATAAATCCAACGCCCAAAGCGGTGATCATCATGATGCAGAACTGGATCTCGTTCATGCCGATGTCATCCGCCAGCGGTTTCAGGATCGGCGCGAGTATCACTATGTTCGGGGTGGTCTCCATCACGCAGCCCGCCGCGATCAGAATGCCGACCATCATCAGGATAAGGACGAGCGGTTCGTCACTGACCGAGGTGGCGGCTGCCACAAAGCCCTGCGGAACACCAATGATGGCCAGTGCTTCGGCCAAGGGGGCCGAAAAGGCGATGATCGGCAGAATGACCCCGTTCACCTTGGCTGAACTGACCAGCATGGCTGGGAAATCGCTCAGGCTCAGAGTGCGCAGGATGAACCCCATGACAATCGTCACCACCACGGCTGTAGCGCCTGCTTCGGTCGGCGTCAGTCGACCCGAAAAGATGCCGTAGAAGATGATGCCGGGCACCAGAAAGGCATACCAACCTGACTTCAGGGCTTTGCCAAGCCGCGAGAAGTACTCGCCCATGCTGATGTTGCCACCACCTTCCCAGCCCTTGAGGCGGTTCATGATGATGTTCGTGGCAAGAATGGACAGCAGGATCGCAATGCCGGGGATCAGCGCGGCCAGGAACAGTGTCGAGGCAGAAATCCCCAAAACAAGGCCGATGATGATATATGCGATCGATGGAGGGATCAGGATACCGGTACAGGCACCCGCAGCAACAAGAGCACAGGCATATGGCCGGGGGTAGCCGGATTCGACCAGGCGGTCGATCGTCATGCGGCCAACAGCTGCGGCCCCTGCGGCGTCCGAGCCCGAGATCGCGGCGAACATCCCGCAGACAAGTACCGTGGCCGATCCAAAGCCGCCCTTGGCGAACTGAGTTAGAGCCTCGGCCACATCAAGAAATTTTCGACTGAGCCCGGTTCTTACTAGGACGTCGCCCGTTAAGATAAACAGCGGCACAGCCGTCAACGCGAAAAAGTCGATGCCAGAGAACAGCTTTTCCCCGACGAGGCTCAAAGGCAGAGCCCCTGACCAGACAAGCATCAGGATCGCGGCGGAGCCGATGGCGGCCCAGACGGGAACGGCAAGTGCGACAAGGACGACGAACAGGATGACCGGGCCATAAAAATCCCAGCCGAGAACAACGGATTGATCGAGTTGATTCCAAAGCATGTCCAGCCCCCTCAGTCGAACAGTTTGTCACCTTCGTAAACGGGGCGACCCGCACGAAGGTCCGCGATGTCGCGGAGGATGGATTGGAAGAGGCGAAGCAGAACCAGTGCGAAACCGATTGGAACGGCCATCAGAAACCACACGCGGCTGATACGCAGACCATCTGTTACAGATCCAAATTTTGCGGAAACGTGGACTGTTTCATACGAGTAGTAGAGCGCCACGACTGAGACGGCGACCATCACAAGATCCCCAAAGAGATACAGCAGCGCCTTAATCCGCGGGCTGACATAGTGCATGATCACGTCAATGCGGATATGTCCGCGTTCACGAACCGCAGCGGCAGCGCCGATCCACGCGAGGTAGATAAACGAGTATCGGACGATTTCCTCGCCCCAGATCGAGGAATAGGACAACAACTCGCGCCGAAGCACTTCGATGAACATCGTCGCCACCAGCATCGTGTAGAACACGAGCAGCAGCCAGCGCTCGGCATTCCGGTTCAGTTCTTGCAGTATTCGTTGCATGCAATCCTCCCGTTCACCGACACCTCAAGGGCAGCCGGCAGCCGGATTTCCAAGTTGTCGTCAGATTTGTGGGGCGGCCTGTAACTATGCCGCCCCTGAAACGCGACGAGGCGTATCAAGCATCGTGGACGTAGTAGCGCCCTTTCGTGCCAGCCGCTTCTTCCAGCTTGGCAAAGTTGTCCATGGAACCGGCCAGCTCGACCTTGAACTCATCCCAATCGGACAGTTGGTATCCACCAGCGGCTTTCCATTCCGCCAGCTGATCCTCACTGAGGCTGTGGAACTCAACACCTGCTTTGCGCAGTTCCGCCATTGCATAGGTGCGCGCAGATGGAACTTTGGCCAGGTTCTGATGCGAGGTCAGCTCGCCCGCGAACTCGATGCCTTCCTGCACATCTGCGGGTAGCGAGTTGAACCATTCCAGATTCATCGAGTAAATCTGACTGTCCGGCACCGCTTGGGTAAAGGTGACATGGCTCAGGATGTCCTTGAAGCCAAACACAAAGAGCGCGCCAACCGACGGGTCCAGAGCATCCGCCACGCCCTGCTTGATCGCCGAAGGCGTTTCGCCCCAGGCCACCGGCGTCGGGTTCGCGCCGACCATACGATAGTACTGCTGCAGCATCTTCGAGCCGGGCACGCGGAACTTGACGCCTGCCATGTCGCCAGGCGTGATCACGGCATTGCCACCCTTGCGAACGGCCACGACACGTGGGTCGATATTGATGTAGAAAAGCGCCTTGAAACCTGCGGCTTCGATCTTGGGGTGTACTTCGGCTTTCCACGCATCCGAGGTCACAAGGTTGGTGAAGCGCTGGTTCGAGCCGCAGAAATAGGGCATGTTGATAAGGTCTGCCGCGCTCGCATAGGGAGCGAAATTCGACAGGGAATGCTGCGCACATTGGATGGTTCCAGCCTGCACTGCTTGCACCAGGGCACCACCGGCCCCCAGCTGACCACCAGGTGCCAGCTTGACATAGACCTTGCCATTGGTGGCGTTCTGGATGTTTTCCTTCAGGTCCAACTGCATGATCGGATAGCTGCGCGATGCACCCAAGACATACGCTGTCGCAAGGGTCATCGTGAATTCCGCTGCATCCTCGCGTTCACGCTCCTCCTTGGCGGTTTGTGCCGCGGCCTCGCTGGACCACAAAGTCCCCGCAGCCCCTGCAACCAACGCTGCGGTGAAGCTACCGCTTCCTGCCAGCTTCAAGAAGTTCCGGCGTGAAGCCGAAGCCAATTCCTGCTTTTCACGATCCATGTTTTCCTCCCTATGGGTCATGTCATTTATTGTTTTTTTGATTGTGCAGCCGCCTCTTTCCTTAGCGTGACGACAACGAATGCGAGCGATGCCGCGAACAGCAACACCATCTCTCCTACGTCGCCCAGGAATTGGCCGTAGCCAAATGCGCCCGCGACGACGTTGATCAGGAACGCCAGAAAAAGCGCAATGGCCGCGAATATGAACATTCCCAAACCCCCTCCTCTCCGATTCGAAGCAACTGTAAGCGCTTACATTTTGCATTGCAAGCGCTTACACTGTACCTAGAATGGCACCGTAGTTGACCCCGCATTCCTAAGAGCGCAAATGGAGCGCAGAAACCACGAGTGTATTTAGGTAAATGACGAAGGCATCTTCTCCAGACCAGCCAAGCCGGACGTCACCGACGCTGGAAGACGTTGCACAACGTGCAGGCGTTTCAACGGCCACGGTGTCGAGGTGCCTCAACAATCCCAAAATGGTGTCCGAGAAAACCCGCGAAAGGGTTCTCAGCGCAGTCAAAACACTTGGCTACACACCGAATTTCGGGGCTCAGGCCCTTGCCGCCAAGCGCACCAGAACCTTTGGCGCAATTATCCCGACGATGGAGAACGCGATCTTCGCAAGGGGCCTCCAAGCCTTTCAGGAAGAGCTTCAGAGGCATGGCATAACCCTCCTTGTCGCCAGCTCTTCGTATAACCCTGAGCTTGAAGAAGAGCAAATCCGCAGCCTCGTGGCACGCGGTGCGGATGCGCTTTTACTGATAGGCTTTGACCGGACCCCACAGATTTACGATTTCCTTAGGAAACAACGGATCCCGTGTGTAGTCGCCTGGGTCTATGATCCTGACCAAACGCACCTGTCCATCGGGTTCGATAACCGAAGCGCCATGCGCGCGCTGACCGAACAGGTTCTCGACCTTGGACATCGCGCCATAGCCTTTGTCACAGCAGAGCGGGACGGGAACGACCGGGCTCGGTTGCGCTGTGAGGGCGTCGAGCAAGCGATGCTGTCTCGGGACCTTGATGCCGGCAACTTGCATGTCATCGAAACGCCCTACTCGATCGACAACGGTGCCCGCGCCCTTGAAGCAGCAATGGAATTGGACCCGAGACCCACTGCAATATTGTGCGGCAACGATGTACTAGCCGCTGGTGCTCTCAGGCAGGCCCGGAAAATGGGTCTTCAGGTGCCTCTGGATGTCTCCATCACCGGGTTTGATGACATCGAAATAGCAGAGATCGTAACTCCGGCCCTGACAACGGTTCATGTTCCGCATCGAAACATGGGCAAAGGCGCCGCCCGTATGCTGGTCGCTTTGCGCAAAGGTGAGGATGCGGGGTCAAGTATTCAGCTTGAAGCCACGACAAAGATACGCGAGTCACTCGGGCCTGCACCCCAGGCCTAGGACACATGGCCACTAGTTGACCCGAGCTACCTCTAAAGCATCCGGCCCACCCAGTAAGGGCAGGCCGGACAGGTTATTGTGAGTGGATGGTCTTAGTCGTACAGAACGGCCGAGATTTTCGGGTCGTCGATATTCGAGGCATCGTAGTAGTAGAAGCCCGTGTCGATCAGGCTCGGCACTTCTTCACCTTTCAGGGCCGAAACGGCAGCTTTGACGGTTTCATAGCCGATACCAACCGGGTTCTGCGTGATCGCACCAGCCATCAGACCGCTTTTGATCGCGTCTTTCTGTGCCTTGCCACTGTCATAGCCGATGATGACCAGACCTTCGGTGCCCAGTTCCTGAACGCCGTTCACAACGCCGATGGCTGAGCCTTCATTGGTGCCGAAGATACCATTCAGATCCGGGTTTGCAGTCAGGATCGCCTTGGTCACCTCGGTCGATTTCAGGTGATCGCCCTGACCGTATTGAACGGTAACGACTTCGATGTCCGGGTATTTCTCGGCGATGCGGTTTACGAACCCGTCGCGTCGGTCGATCCCCGTACGGCTGGTCTGGTCATGCGCCACAACGGCGACCTTGCCTTTGCCGCCAATCTTCTCGGCCATCTTGTCCGCAGCCAAACCGGCCGCTGCAAGGTTGTCTGTAGTTGCGGTCGAAAGCGGGATGTCACTATCGACACCACTGTCGAAGGCGATAATCGGAATGCCTTTGTCATTGGCCTGTTTCAGCAGTGGGATTGCCGCCTGGCTGTCCAGCGCGGCAAAGCCGATGGCTTTGGGATTATTAGCCAGGGCAGCCGCCAGCATGTCGATCTGACGGTCTACCATGGTTTCGTTGTCAGGGCCTTCGAAGGTGATCGTGACGTCAAACTCATCCGCCGCCTGCTCTGCGCCGGACTTCACCGCCTGCCAGAACTGGTGCTGGAAGCCCTTGGACACCAGCGGGATATAGATTTCTTCGGCAGCTGCCATCGAGGCGGGACCTGCCAGGGTGGCCGCACTCAGCGCCCCCAGAATGAAACGACGTGAAAACATGTTTTCTCCTCCACAGTTGGTCGTTTTTTGATTGGATAAACTCAGCCGGACTTCTTGCGCCGTGCCATGTCGGCATAAACGGCCAGAATGATGATCGCGCCGGTGACAACCGTCTGCCACTCCTGTGCAACGGACAGGACCCGCAGCCCGTTGGTCAGCACCGCCATGATCAAGGCGCCGATCAAGGTGCCAAGGATCGTGCCGCGACCGCCCGACAGCGATGTGCCGCCGATGACAACCGCCGCGATGGCCTCCAGCTCATACCCAAGGCCCAAAGCAGGCTGGGCTGAGTTCAGGCGCGAGGCGATCAGGATGCCGCCGATGCCGCAGATAGCCCCGGCCAGTGCGTAGATGCGGATCTTCCACATATCGGTGTTGACGCCCGACAAACGCACCGCCTCTTCGTTCGACCCCAGCGCAAAGGTATAGCGGCCCAGAACTGTACGGCTCAGGATATACGAGGCGGCGATTGCGACGATGAACAGGATCAGAACGCCATTAGGTATGGGCAGCGCGGGGAAGACTTCTCCGATCAGTGACCCGCGCGAGATCTGGTCAAAGCCTGGCGTGTCGTTAAAGTAGATTGGTCGCGTCCCCGAAATTACCAGCGACAGCCCCTTCAGGATCAGCATCATGCCAAGCGTGGCGATGAAGGGTGGGATTTTCATCTTAGCGACGAATGTTCCCGAACACAGGCCACAGAACGCGCCTGCCGCGATTGCGGCCGCGACACCCAATAGCAACGGCATGCCCAGATAGGTCAGCACCACCCCCGCGATCACCGCGCAGAAGGTCATCAGCGTGCCAACCGATAGGTCAATGCCACCGGTGATGATCACCAAAGTCGCGGCCACCGCCAGCACCCCGTTGACCGAGGTCGCCTGCAAAATTGCAATCATGTTAGAGGTTTGCATGAAGTTCGGCGATGCGATCGAAAAGCCGATCAGCAACGCGATCAAGCTCGCGAAGGCCAGCATTTTCTGGTAGGCGCCGCTTTCCGACAAACCCCCGAGGGGCTTTTTCTTGTCGATATCCGTAGCTGTGGTCATTGAATTGTCCCCGTTACCTGCATCGCCGCCGCCCGTTGGGTGGCCAGATGCATGATGTCTTCTTGTGTGGTGTCTTTTCCGCCGGGCAGAATGCCGGTCAGCCGGCCCTCGCACATCACGGCGATGCGGTGGCTGAGGCGCATGATCTCGGGCAATTCGGACGAGATCACGATGATCGTCTTGCCCTGTTCTGCCAGTTCCTCGAGCAGTTTGTAGATTTCGGATTTCGCGCCCACGTCGATGCCCCGTGTAGGTTCATCGAAGATCAGGATATCGCAATCGCGCAGCAGCCATTTGGCGATGACAACCTTTTGCTGATTACCCCCCGAGAGCAGCCGAACCTCTTGCACATCCGATGGCGTTCGGATGCCCAGCTGTGCGATATAGCCCTTGGCGGTGGTGCTGATTTCACTGTCGTTCAGAACACCGCCGGTGCTTGTGAAAAGATCCATCGAGGCCAGCGCGATATTGTCCCGCACATTCATCCCCGTGGCGAGGCCGAAATGCTTGCGGTCCTCAGATAGATACCCGATCCCGGCCTTCACCGCGTCGGTGGGCGACTTGATCGAGACCACCTGACCATGCACCCGAATCTCACCGGCATCTTTTGGGTCGGCACCAAAGATTGCCCGCGCGACCTCGGTCCGGCCAGCGCCCATCAGACCAGCAAAGCCCAGTATCTCGCCTTTCTGAACTGAAAAGCTTACATCGTGGATTTCTTTGCTGCGGGTCAGGCCCGAAACCTGAAGCGAAACCTCGGCATAACCCAGATCGGGCACGTCCAGAGGTTCCTCATTCACCTCACGCCCCACCATCATTGCGATGATCTGGCTGATCGGGGTCTCTGCAGCACCCACCGTGCCGACATATTCCCCGTCGCGCATGACCGTGACCCGGTCCGAGATTTGCTTCAGCTCGTCCATTTTGTGGCTGATATAGACGATGCCCACACCCTCAGACTTGAGGCGGCGGATGATCACGAACAGCTCGGCGATTTCGGCGTCGTTCAGGGCCGCGGTCGGCTCATCCATGATCAAAACTTTCGACCGGAAGGACAAAGCCTTGGCGATCTCGACCATCTGCTGTTTTGCGATGGTAAGGCTGCCGACCAGCGCCTTGGGGTCGAGGTTCAGGTTCATCGAGGCGAAGATTTCAGCCGTTTGCGCATTCAGCGCGGCTTCGTCCAAACGGCCAAAGCTTTTGCGCGGTTCCCGTCCGATGAAGATATTCTGCGCGACGGTCAGGTCATTCATCAGGCTCAGTTCCTGATGGATGATGCCAATGCCCAGATCCTGCGCCTCGCGCGGGGTGGTTGGGCTGACAGATCGCCCCTCGATCACCAGATCGCCGCCGTCACGCTGATAGATGCCCGAGAGAATCTTCATCAGCGTGCTTTTCCCGGCACCGTTCTCGCCCATCAGTGCGTGAACTTCACCCGGAAACAGATCGAACTGCACGGATTTCAGCGCATGCACACCGGGGAAGTGCTTATCAATCCCCGTCATGTCGACCAGTTTCGTCATTTCTCCTCCCATTCTGCCCCTCTCCCCAAGGGCGGTGCGGCTTACATCACCGCGCCGATTTGCCAGGGGACGAATTCCACGCCCCCAAAGCCAAGTTCTTCACTTTTGGTTTTCTCGCCCGAGGCGACACGGATCAGTACCTCGAATAGCTCTTCGCCTTTGGCTTCGATGCTGACGCCATCGGTGACGATGTCGCCGCAGTTCAGATCCATGTCGTCTGCCATCCGGGCATACATTTCCGAGTTGGTTGCCAGTTTGATGCAGGGTGTCGGCTGGTAGCCCGACACCGAACCGCGGCCGGTGGTGAAGACAATCAGGTTCGCGCCTGATGCCACCTGCCCTGTAACCGAGCATGGATCAAATCCGGGGCTATCCATGAAGACGAACCCGTGTTTGTCCACCTTCTCGCCGAACTTGTAGACGTCGCGCAGCGGTGCCGTGCCGCCCTTGGCGACAGCACCCAGCGATTTCTCCAGAATGGTCGTCAGCCCGCCGCGCTTGTTGCCGGGGCTTGGGTTGTTGTCCATCTCGCCGCCATTGCGCTCGGTATAGTCTTCCCACCAGTGGATACGCTCTATGAGCTTTTCGCCCACTTCGATGGTCTCGGCACGGCGGGTCAAAAGATGCTCCGCCCCGTAGATTTCAGATGTCTCGGACAGGATCGTTGTTCCGCCGTGGCGCACCAGCAGATCCGAAGCATACCCAACGGCCGGATTGGCCGTGATCCCGGAATACCCGTCTGATCCACCGCATTGCATTCCAACAGTGATCGCACTGATGGGCGCGGGCGCGCGCTCAGCTTGATTGGCCAGTTCGGCTATTCCCCGCAGCTCATCCAAACCGCGTTCGATCGTGCGGCGCGTGCCGCCCTCATTCTGGATGGTCATGTAGCGCAACGCACCATCAGGGCGGATCGGACGTCCTCCGACAAGGTCTGCGACCTGCATGACCTCGCAGCCCAAACCAATCAGCAGGATACCCCCGAAATTCGGGTGCTGAGCGTAACCGGCCAATGTTCGGAACAAGGTGGCGTAGCCTTCATCCTTGCCTGACATGCCGCAGCCGGTGCCATGCACAATCGGCACCACCCCGTCGACATTGGGGAAATAATCCAGCAGCCTGGACTTCTCGGCTGCCTCGGCAATGAACCTTGCAACCGAGCCCGAGCAATTCACGCTGGTCAAGATACCGATATAGTTACGGGTCCCTACCCGCCCATCGGCACGATGATACCCGTCAAACGTCCGATCTGCGGGCAGCGTCGGCAGCGGAGCATTGGCACTGGCATGCGCATAGTCCTGTTGATGCGCGCCCATCCCCAGATTGTGGACATGGATGTGCTCACCCGGTGCGATGTCGCTTTTGGCCTGACCGATGATCTGGCCGTAACGGATCACGTTTTCACCAGCCCGAATCGGCATCGTCGCAATCTTGTGCCCGCGGGCCACTTGCGAGGTCAGAGGTGTCGACACATGTGACGGCTGCTCGCCCGCCTGCAAGTCGCGCAGGGCAATAACAATATTGTCATCAGGGTTAAGCTGAACGACGTCCCGCGCCGCCTTTTCCAGAACATTTATGCCGTCGTGTGCTTGCATCACTTCCCCGCTTGCTTGGCCCATGTTGCTAAGTGTTAGATCTTCTCTTGTCAACTAACATGTTAGAATGTTAAAACCTGACCATGAACAAGCTCCAAGATATTGACGCCTCTCTCCTGCCCGAGATTACGACCACCGAAGGATCGCTGGCTCAGCGGGTTCACCACTCTTTGAAAACGGCGATTCTGGCGCTGGACTTTCCACCTGGCGCGAACCTTCGGAAGGCCCCGGTTTGTGAGCGTTTAGGCGTGTCACGCGCGCCTGTTGCGGACGCCATCGCCCGGCTTGCATCTGAAGGTTTGGTGGATGTGGTCCCGCAATCGGGGACGCGCGTGTCCTATTTCTCGATGGATGAAATCCGCGAAGGCGCCTTTCTGCGCGAAGCACTCGAACTAGCAACCGTCGCCAAAGTGACGCGGGACCTGACTGAAGATCAGCGCAAACGCCTCAGCCGCAATATGCGCCTGCAAGAGCTTTTGATCGAAGATGACGACATTCCCGGCTTCTATCAGGCCGACGAAGAGTTTCACGGTATGCTGATGGACTTCACCGGCTTTCGCCGCCTCGCCAACGTGGCGCAGAATGTTTCTCTGCAGGTGAGCCGGGCGCGGATGCTGTTGCTGCCGACCCCCGGCCGGATTGCGGAAACACTGGCGGAACACAAAGCCATTTTTGACGCGATTTGCAGCCGCAACGAACAGGCCGCTCAGGACGCAATGCGCGCCCATTTGGGACAGTTGATGCCGCGCATCGAGGAACTCAGGCAGCAAAAGCCGCACCTTTTCAACCTCACCCAACAGTCGCATAGCGAGGCAGGATGACCGTTTCACAGACAGAATTGCTCAATAACCGTACCGCGCGACCAGTTCCGCTGACCCGGATGGGATTTGGTGGTGCTCCCCTGGGAAATCTGTACCGCAAGGTGTCGGATGAGGACGCGCAGGCCGCGCTTCAGGCCGCTTACGATGCGGGCATTCGGTTCTTTGACACCGCACCGCAATACGGGCTTGGGCGGTCCGAGTGGCGCTTTGGCGAGGCGATTGCCCGCTTCGGACGCGAAAACATCCAGCTGTCCACCAAGATCGGGCGTCTGCTGCTGGATTGCGAACCCCATGAGGTCACGCCCGAGGCCTTCGTGGACGTTCCGCAAAAGCGGATTGTGTTCGACTATACTTATGACGGCGTAATGCGCTCTTACGAGGCCAGCCGCGAACGGATCGGCGTCGCAAATGCCGACATCCTTCTGGTGCATGACGTCTGCGTGTTTAGCCAGGGCAGTCAGGAAATGTCCGACGCCAAGGTCCGTGAACTGTTCGACGGCGGTGGCTACAAGGCACTGGTTGAGCTGCGGGACGCCGGAGAGATCGCCGCCATCGGCGCAGGTGTGAACGAATGGCAGGTATGTGAAAAGCTGCTGGGTCTGGGTGATTTCGACGGTTTCCTGATGGCCGGCCGCTATACGCTGCTTGAACAAGAGGCGTTGGACAGCTTCCTGCCCCTTTGTGAAAAGCGCGACGTGGGGATCATTCTGGGCGGGCCTTATAACTCCGGCATCCTCGCAACCGGAGCCGTACCGGGTGCAAAATACAACTACGCCGATGCGCCCGAGGACATACTTGCGCGCGTCCGCAAGATCGAGGCCGTTTGCGCCGCGCATGACACTCCTCTGATCGCGGCGGCCCTTCAATTTGTTCTGGGCCATCCGTGCGTCAAAACAGTCGTGCCGGGCGCTGTCAGCGCAGCCGAAGTGCAATCCAACGTGGCCCTGCTAGAGCGGGAAGTGCCCCCGGGCCTCTGGTCTGATCTGTGGTCCGAGGGGCTGATCCGTCCGGATGCACCGCTGCCGAGCGAGGCCGCCAATGCTGCGTAACATCGACCCCATTCTGTCGCCCAGCCTGCTACATGCGCTCAGAGCCATGGGACACGGTGATGAAATCGTGATTGCGGATGCGAATTTTCCCGGCACAAGCACCGGCCCTGAGTGTATCCGAGCGGATGGCTCAACCGCGAGTGAGATGCTGCGGGCCGTTCTATCCTTAATGCCTCTGGATACATTCGTGATCGACCCCGCCCTGACCATGCAGGTGGTCGGTGATCCGGACGCAATTCCCGAAGCCGTCGCCGATTTTCAGGACATCATTGACGCGACGGCGGACAACCCGGCCAAGGTACAGGGGCTTGAGCGGTTTGCCTTCTATGAGCGTGCGGCCAATGCGTTTGCCATCGTCCAAACAGGCGAGCGCAGGCTCTATGGCAATATCATCCTGAAAAAGGGCGTGATCGCGTGAGGATTGACGCGCATCAGCACTTCTGGGCCGTGGCGCGGGGGGACTATGGCTGGCTGACGCCTGACTTGGACGTGATCTACCGCGACTTTACCCCTGATGATCTGGCCCCGATGCTGAAAGTCGCTGGCATTGAAGGCACCGTGCTGGTGCAGGCGGCTCCAACGGTGGCCGAGACGGAATACATGCTGTCCCTGGCCGATGAGACTCCATTTATCAAAGGAGTTGTGGGTTGGGTCGATTTCGAAGCCCCGGATGCGGCGACCCAGATCGCTGCGTTGGATGCGCACCCAACGCTGGTTGGGCTTCGTCCGATGATCCAAGACATTGCCGATCCGCTCTGGATGCTGGGCGACGCTCTGACCCCCACTTTTACTGAACTTACAGCGCGTGGACTGACCTTCGACGCATTGACCTTGCCGCAGCATCTGGGACCGCTCAGAAAGCTAGTGTCACATCATCCGGACATGAAGGTTGTCATTGATCACGGCTCCAAGCCGCTGATCCGGGACGCAATATTCGAGGGTTGGGCTGAGGATATGGCAGCGCTGGCCAGCGAGACCAACGCATGGTGCAAACTGTCCGGTCTTGTCACCGAAGCCGCATCCGATTGGACCGTCGATGATCTGCGCCCCTACGTGGACCACCTGCTGAACAGCTTCGGCCCGTCCCGCCTGATCTGGGGCAGCGACTGGCCGGTTTGCACCTTGGCCAGCAGCTACGAACGCTGGCTTGAAACTACAGACCATTTGTTGAGCCAGCTCAGCAGCTCCGAACGAGATGCCGTCATGGGTGGCAACGCCGCGCGGGCCTATAACCTCAGGGATTGATATGACTCTACCAAATCTGGACTCCAACGGGCTGTGGCTCGGACGTATTGAGCGCGCTGGGATTGGCCCCTGCGTTGTGACCCTGCGCGATGGCCGCGTGGTCGATGTCACGTCTAAAACTGCGCCAACCGTTCGGGATATTCTCGAGCGGGACGATGCAGCGGATTACGTCCGTGCGGCGCTAGGCGAAGACCTTGGCCCTATTGACGCGGATCATCAGTGGCTGGCGCCGTGTGACCTGCAAGCGGTCAAAGCCTGCGGCGTCACATTTGCCGGCTCGATGGTCGAGCGCGTAATCGAGGAACAGGCCGCAGGCGATCCAGCCAAAGCCGACGCGATACGGTCGCGCATCGGGGAGCGGATCGGCGACAGCCTGTCCAATATCACGCCCGGTTCGGATGAGGCCGCAAAAGTCAAAGAGGCGCTGATCGAAGAAGGTCTCTGGAGCCAGTACCTCGAGGTCGGGATCGGACCAGATGCCGAGGTATTCTCCAAAGCGCAGGTTCTGTCCTCGGTTGGCGCGGGCGCGGATATCGGGCTGCACCCGATTTCCACCTGGAACAACCCCGAACCCGAGGTGGTTCTGGCCGTAACCTCACGCGGTGAAATCAAGGGCGCGACGCTGGGCAACGATGTGAATCTGCGCGATGTCGAGGGGCGCTCGGCCCTGCTGCTCAGCAAGGCCAAGGACAACAACGCCTCATGCGCGATCGGCCCAATGATCCGGCTGTTCGACGATGGCTTCACCCTCGACGACGTGCGCAAGGCCGAGTTGACGCTGACTGTCACCGGACCCGATGGGTTTGTTCTGAATGGCGCGTCTTCCATGTCCCAGATCAGCCGCGATCCTGCGGATCTTGTGAAACAGACCATTGGACGCCATCACCAATACCCGGACGGGCTGATGTTGTTTCTGGGCACGCTCTTTGCCCCAACTCAGGACCGCGACACGCCCGGAGGAGGCTTCACCCATAAACTTGGCGATATCGTCACCATCGCCAACAGCCAGCTTGGGGCACTTACAAACACGGTGCGCCTGTCCACGGAATGCCCTGAATGGACCTTCGGGGCCTCACATCTGATGCGAAACCTCGCCCAACGCGGCCTGCTTTAAGAGAGAACCAATATGTTGACTGGAAAACACCTGATCGCTGGCGAATGGGTCGGCGCAGACGCCACTTTTGCATCGGAACCTGCCCATGGTCCCAGCCATGATTTTGCCGTTGGCACGCCTGCGCTGGTTGACAGTGCCGTAGGCGCCGCCGAGGAGGCTTTTGCCTCGTTCGGATGGTCGACCCGGGCCGAGCGCGCCGCATTGCTGCGCAAAATCGCGGATGAGATTGACGCACGCGGCGATGCGATCACTGAAATCGGAACGCAAGAAACCGGCCTGCCAGAGGCCCGTTTGCAAGGCGAACGTGGCCGCACCGTCGGTCAGCTGCGTCTGTTCGCCGATCACATTGAGGCGGGCGACTATCTGGACATGCGCCACGATCCGGCCATGCCCGATCGCGCACCCCTGCCCCGCCCCGACCTGCGCATGATCCAGCGTCCTCTGGGGCCTGTAGCCGTGTTCGGCGCGTCTAACTTCCCGCTGGCCTTCTCGGTCGCGGGGGGCGATACGGCTGCTGCTTTGGCCGCAGGCTGCCCCGTCGTGGTCAAGGGCCATTCGGCGCATCCGGGCACGGGTGAAATCGTCGCGCAGGCCATCGACGCTGCCATCAAGGCGACAGGCGTTCATCCCGGTGTGTTCTCATTGGTGCAAGGCGGCAAGCGGGACGTGGGAACGCGACTGGTGCAGCATCCTCTGATCCGGGCGGTTGGGTTTACCGGCAGCCTTGCTGGTGGTCGTGCCCTGTTCGATCTATGCGCGCAACGCGACGAACCAATCCCGTTCTTCGGTGAGCTTGGCTCGGTCAATCCAATGTTCATCCTGCCGCAAGCCGCCGCCGCGCGCGGGGCTGAGATCGGGACTGGCTGGTCTGGCTCTTTGACCATGGGAGCTGGGCAGTTCTGCACCAATCCCGGCATCGCGGTTATCATTGACGGCCCCGAGGCAGATGCGTTCCAGTCTGCCGCCGAAGTTGGCCTGTCCGCCATAGCCGAGCAAACCATGCTGACCGATGGCATTGCCGACGCCTACCGTCAGGGGGTTTCACGAGTCGCGGCGGGCACAGGGGTCACCCAGATTATAGGCACCAGCTGCGCGACGCGTGATGCGTCCCCCTACCTGTTCACGGTATCCGGCGATGACTGGCTGGCCGACCACAAACTGCAAGAAGAGGTCTTTGGTCCGCTCGGCATCGTCGTCCGCGTCCGCGACACGGCTCAGATGCAGCAGATTGCCCGCGCGATCGAAGGCCAGCTGACTTGCACCTTGCATTTGGACCCGGGCGACAAATCCGACGCACAGGCGTTGCTGCCACTGCTCGAACGTAAAGCCGGGCGCTTGCTGGCCAACAGCTTCCCCACAGGAGTCGAGGTCTGCGACAGCATGGTTCACGGAGGCCCCTACCCGGCATCGACAAATTTCGGCGCTACATCGGTTGGCACTCTGTCGATCCGTCGTTTCCTACGGCCGGTGTGCTACCAGGACATTCCCACTGACCTGCTTCCCGAGGATGTTTGACGCTGCAGGATGGCCCTTGCGAGCGATGTCTGCAGAAATACCACTGAACAGCCGTTGCGCTTGACGGCGGCTGGACCATCTGAGCAACGAAGGAACTTGATATGAAACTGCTCCGCTATGGCCCCAAAGGCGCTGAGAAACCCGGGCTTCTGGATGATGGCGGGGCGATCCGCGATCTCTCGGGCATCGTCAGTGACATATCGGGCGAGGCGTTGGGAGATGAAACGCTTGCATGGTTGCGGGCGCTTAATCCCGCCAGCTTGCCGATGGTCGATGGCTCACCCCGAATCGGTGCTTGCGTGGGTCATGTGGGCAAGTTCATCTGCATCGGTCTGAACTACGCAGATCACGCCGCCGAAAGCGGTATGGAACTTCCGCAAGAGCCGGTGATTTTCTTCAAGGCAACCTCGGCGATCATTGGCCCGGACGATACCGTCGAAATTCCGCGCGGCTCGGGCAAAACTGATTGGGAGGTCGAACTGGGCGTCGTCATCGGGAAAGAGGCCAAGTATATTTCGGAAGAAGATGCGCTGGATCACGTAGCGGGCTATTGCGTCGTCAACGACCTGTCCGAGCGTGATTTTCAGCTGCACCGCTCGGGCCAGTGGGTCAAGGGCAAGTCCGCCGACACGTTTGGCCCCATCGGCCCTTGGCTGGTGACGCGCGACGATGTACCCGACCCGCAGAACCTGCCGATGTATCTAGAGGTGAACGGGCATCGCTATCAGGACGGTTCGACCAGAACGATGCATTTCGGCGTTGCAACGGTGATCTCGCACCTGTCGCAATTCATGTCATTGCAACCGGGTGATGTGATCTCGACCGGGACGCCTCCCGGCGTTGGCATGGGGCAGAACCCGCAAACCTATCTGAAGCCAGGCGACCGCATGGAGCTTGGAATCGAAGGATTGGGCGTACAACGGCAGAGTGTCGTCGCCGGATAACCGATAGCGCCGTTTCTATTAGAGAGCACGGTATCAACGAAAAGCGCCGCCCTTGTTTTGGGCGGCGCTTGGGTTGTTTGTGTTTTGGTGCGTTTATTCTGCGGCCTGTGGTGCCTCGGCGTGTTTGTCA